>JBDRMN010000022.1:0-11970 GCA_043812055.1 Patescibacteria group bacterium | reverse complement strand
CCGTCCTGCACGGTGTATTCTTTACCCTCACTTCTGATCCAACCTTTTTCCCGGGCGGCGAGCTCACTGCCGGCTTCCACGAGCTTTTCATAACTCACGACGTCGGCGCGGATGAAACCCTTTTCGAAATCAGTATGAATCCGACCCGCTGCTTGCGGAGCTTTCGCCCCACGCCGGACGGTCCACGCGCGCGTCTCCTTTTCTCCGCTCGTGAAGAATGTTATTAAGTCGAGCGCAGCGTACGCTTCGTGAATCAGGCGATTCAAACTGGATTCCGCCAAGCCCAGATCAGCGAGAAAAATTTTGGCCTCCTCTTCACTTAATTCAGTTAGCTCACTTTCCACTTTTGCGGAAACCGGAATTATTTTTTCCTGCTCGGTTAAATTTGCCATTTGGCGAAAAGCTTCTGCATCGAATTTAGCCAGATCTGCTTCCTGCACATTTACCGCATAGAGAAGCGGTTTCGCTGTGAGAAGCTGAAGCTCCCGGAAAATTTTAATTTCGTCCTCATTCTCGGGCATGACTAAGCGCGCCGGTTTTTCGTTTTCGAGCGCGGCCTTTATTTTCGTAAGCAACCCTACTGCAAGTTTGGCCTCTTTAGCACCACCGTGAGCCTGTTTTTCAAACGCTGCTAGGCGTTTCTCTGCCGTCTCCAGATCGGCGAGAATTAGCTCAATCTCGATCACTTCGATGTCGCTGCCTGGATCGGGTTCGGCACTCACATGCTGTACGTTGGGATCAGTGAAATCGCGCACTACCTCGGCAATCGCATCGACTTCCCGGATGTGGGAGAGGAATCGATTGCCAAGCCCTTCACCCTTGCTCGCGCCCTTCACGAGTCCCGCAATATCGACGAACTCAATTACGGTAGGGATGCACTTCGCGCTCGCAGAAAGCAGCGCGAGCTTATCCACCCGTTCATCCGGGATTTCCACGACTCCGATGTTCGGATCAATCGTGCAAAAGGGATAATTCGCGGCTTCGGCGGAATGGGACTTCGTCAAAGCGTTGAAAAGTGTGGATTTGCCCACGTTGGGTAAGCCGATGATTCCTATTTTTAAGGCCATGCTGGGGGGATAGAGATTAGTTCTTGGTTCGGGGTTCTTAGTTCGGATGTTGGGGAAGTCTTTAAGTCATTGAGTCTTTATGTCTTTGAGTTCTTACTTCTTAATCCTTAATCCTCATTCCTTACTTCACCGATTCATACCTTCTGCTACGTGTTCCATGCTCCATGAGCCCTGAACGCGTTGCTTTTTACCGCATTTTTTGCTAAAATACCAGGATTACATCTAAAACATTTTAGTGCAAATACACTCAAAAGTTTTCCGAAATCGTCATGGTTTCACGCTGGTCGAGATGCTGATAGTCGTGTTGATCATTTCTGTTCTGTCGGTTGCGGCGATTCCGATTTTTATCAGTAGTTTCCGTCGGGCCGCCTTCGAAAATACAGTCAATGCGGCAGTGACTTTCCTAGAACAGGCTCGTACCCAGGCACTTGCCAGTGAATTGGATGCCAGCTACAAAATCCCTCCGGGAGGTTACGGAATCTTTATTGACTTCACTCTGGCGGACCCGCCGACGGACCAAGAAGTGGTGCTTTTCATCGATGACTGGAACGCGACCGCCGGTCAGGCGGTGAACGTCAACTATGCTGACGAAGCAATTGCCAATCGGGTAATTCCGGACGGTAAGTACACGGCGGGTAGTGACACGATTCTAAAAACCGTCGCAATCAATCAACTAAATTATATCCGCCTGGTTTCGCTATCCGGCACGAAACTTACAGATGGGTCCGCCTGGGATCATGCGGCTGGTAATACCGTCACGGTTATCTTCCAGCCACCCTATGCGGAGACAGTCGTGATCGGTCAGGGTGCCGTGGACCTCCGAAGTTTCGAGGCGAAATTTGAGCTTACGACTGAAAACACTTTTCGTACGATTCGCTTCAACCGGGTAACCACCACACCCCAAATTATCAAAAACTAATGCGTGTTTCTCTCAAATCCCGTCGTGGCGAGACACTGGTCGAAGTGCTGGTGTCGCTAATGCTGCTGGTCGTGGGATCGCTCGGGGCCGTACGCTTATTCGGAATGGCTGCGATCAATAACGAACTAACCAAAGAACGGGTCATCGCTACGAATTTAGCCCGGGAAGGTCTCGAGGCTGTCCGCAGTGTTCGCGATACCAATTGGCTGCGCTTCGCCGGAGAGCGGCGTAAATGCTGGAATAACATCGAGGCAGCCCAATGTTTGGATGATAATGGCGACAGTGTGCCAAATCAGCCAATCACGCACAAACAACAGTATCGGGCCGAGTTTGAAGCCAATTTTCGCTGGAAGCTGGTTCCGGTGGGTACGGATGAAGTATTTGTCGATCGCTTGAATTTGCAGAACGGGATCAACGGAAAGGACGCCGACTACCGGCTGAAATTAGATGCCAACAACCTTTACAGCCATACCGGGGCGACAGACACCTTTTATTTCCGCGAGATTTATACCGAATATCTCAACGACACAGCTACAGCGGAGAGTATTGCTTCCCCTCAGGAAAGCTCAAATGTGTTGCGGGTAACTTCACGGGTGGAATGGTATGATCGTGGGAAATTCAGCGACGTTACGTTAAGCACGATTATTACCGATCATCTGAGTCGCGAAAACCATAACTAGGGAACAGGGAACAGGTTCCAGTGAACAGGCAGGGGACAGGTGTCAGGGAACCCATTCGGCAGGCTCAGGGCAGGCAGGGAACAGGATGCTAACTTAAAAAATTAATCTCTAAAGTTGAAATTCAATACTCTCAAAAGTCGGATCAAAAGTACCAAGGGTTTTACGCTCGTGGAAACGATTATCGCGATTTCGATTTTTGTGGTTGTGATCGCGATCTCGACGGGGATTTTTACAGACTCCTTTGCGAGCAATCGCAAGACAGACGTTTCCCGGACACTCTACGAAGAGACTCGGATTGCTCTGGAGCGAGTGGTGAAGGAAATTCGCCGGGGAACCGTCGATTACGAAGAATACTGGAATCGCTATGTGTACAATGCAGCTTCGGTCAGCGACGCAGACTATGGGGAAAATTACGGGAACTACGCCCTGCAGTTTTTCCGTGACGCGGACAATCCCGGCTCGCCGCCACCGTCAATCGCAGACAGGACCCGTTATGATGAAAACGTCGGGAAAAATGAAGGTGCTAATCCAGTCCAGGATGCCAGTGCCCTGCAGGTTTGCCAGGATTTGGACGATACGGTCTTCCCGGAGAATCCGGCAACCAGCTACGAGCAGTGTGAGCTTTATCTGATTACGGCTGAAGGTGACGAAAAGACAGTCATCAAACTCGTCCCGGAACTTGTCAGCGGGCAGACAGAGTATCGCCTGGTGATGCTGAAACTGCCGGGAGGTGACTCGGACGGTGACCACCAAACTGACGAGTGGAATATCTATAACGCCGCTGCTGCGGTAAACCCCAGTCCCAGCCCGACGAAGTACCTGGACTACTGTAATACCTATGACGGAGTAACCAAAGCGTGTACGGATTACCAGTTTCAAAAAATCCAGCCAGATTCGATCAAAATCACCAGCCTCAAATTTTTCGTGGCTCCTTTGGAAGACCCGCGCAAAGCCTTCGCTGAATTCTCGAATGATATCCAGATCCAGCCACACGTAACCGTGGTCCTGACAGCCAAACCCAGTATTTCGCGTAGCGGCGGAATCCGTGGTCAGCTTCCCTCGGTCACTCTCCAGACCACTATCGGGGCGCGGGCGCACAATGAAGTTAAAAGTCTCCGCTAAAAATGTTTAAGCACCCACTTCGATCTCGTCTAAGCAGTCTCCGCGACACGCGGGGCGTCTCGCTGCTGATCGTGATAGGTCTCACGGCGATGATTTTGATGTTGGCAACAGGGGCGGTGCGCTTGGTCGTTGCCTTCATGCAAACAGCTCATCAGGTTGAGCGAGCCAATGTTGCTTACGAAGCCGCCGAGGCGGGGATCGAACTGGCACTCTATGATTTGGTCGCCTACAGGGACGGCTACGAAGTCGATCCCAATCAGTCAGTTTGCGGGAACAGTACCAGTGTGACGCGCACAAGTAATTTCGCTGCTAACTGCAATAGTGCCAATAAATACCGCTTTATCAATTTTACCGGCCAGGATACTGGCACGCTTGACCTTTCGGAAGGGCGGGGATTTTGGCGGCTTTTTGCCCGGACACTTCAGAGTCGGGCCGGGGTTGCTGACGATTATGTGATCCCGAATCCCTACTTCGCGGGCAACAAAGACGGAGAATTGCTAGCTGCGGAATGGGGTGAGCTGACCAAAGCTCAACCAATTAGCTTGAGTTTACTGACGGATAGCGGGGACATTACTGAGCCCGAGCCAGCTGTGCGCTTCAGTTATCTCGATCCAGCCGTTCCCAAAAGTATCGTTTTCGACCCGGGAATCGATTGGAATCCCAATCAGGGTGCGAGCGGCAGTGAAGAATTGATGACTTGGACGTTTTCGGCTATCGACGGCAACGGTGAGGAATACACTCTCCAGGGGGTTGTCCGGGAGTCTGATTTTGTCGCGGATTGCGGAGACGGACGCAACGAATGCTTCCTTTTTGATATCGGTGATAATGGTATTCCTGTGCCGAACACTCCTAATGGGGATGTTTTCGCGGGTGAGGATATCAATAAAAATCTAGGTAGTGCATTTACTTCCAACCCGGGTGATAGCCACTTCAATCGGGTTTCGGGAGTCGCCGAAGGCTTCCGCTACGCCACACCTTACGGCTTCATCGAAGATCTCAATAACGCCATGGGTGGAGCGCTAAACGAACAGTGGCACGATGCCCGAATGACGATCAACCTGATTGGCACACTGGCCGAGACTTCCAATGTGGCCAGTAACTCGCTGGACTACAAGCTTGTAAGTGATGAGGTCTGGGCGGATGAATACACCTACATTATCTCTGAAGGTTTCGCTGGACTGATTAAACAGACAATCGAGACGCGGTTCTTGAGAGAAAGTACGATTCCGATCTTTAGTTACGTTATTTTTCAATAGCTTGAAACGTGAAACATAAAACATAAAACGTGAAACTTTGCTATCCTACTGAGGATTTAGGTTTCAAGTTTCACGTTACAAGTTTCATGAAAATAACTCTCTTCGCCGATGGAGCCACACGAGGTAACCCGGGACCATCCTCCGCCGGAGTGCTTTTATTGAATGAAAAAGGTGAGGAGCTAGGGGAAATTTCAAAGTTTTTAGGAACGGCGACAAACAATCAGGCTGAGTATGCCGCTGTTGTTTTTGGCTTAGAAAAAGCGTTGAAGTTGAAAGCGACTGAAGTTGAAATTTTTCTGGACAGTAAGTTGATTGTCGAACAGGTTTCCGGCAGATGGAAGATTAAGGAAGTGCAGCTAAAGAAGGCTGTCGAAAAGGTTCACGCGTTGCTTCAGAAGTTTTCCGATTGGAAAATTCAACATGTTCCTCGTGAAAAAAACAGCAAAGCTGATGCATTAGCAAATCGGGTCCTGGACCTACGTGGTTTTAAGAAGAAGCCTGCGCCTTTTCGGCGCTGGCAGTAGCTTTCGCTAGCCTAGCGACACGGGACTTGCGGCGGCTGCCGGTTTTTTTGTGAATAAGATTACGCTTCACGGCCTTATCGATTGCTTTGTAAGCCCGGATCAGTGCGGCACCCATTTTGTCGGCACCTTCCTTTTTTTTCACGGCGTTCTCTACAGCCTTTATTGCGGCATGTATTTTACCCTTGCGCAGGCGATTGCGGGCTGTGCGCTTATGGTCCTGGCGCATTTTCTTCTTGGCAGACTTGATGAGAGGCATATGAACAGGTTACAGGTTCTCCACCTTCGCTCTTCGAGCTACGGCGGACAAGCAGGGAACAGGGAACAAACAGGGAACAGGCTTCAGGGGACAGGTTAGATGTTGCGGGATTTTAGTTACTTAATGCTGATTTAGCAACCATTAATCATTAATTAAATCAGCCCCAGACTGCCAGCTTGATCTCCTTGTCCATGAGGGCCTGCAACTGGCGGAGTGTGCTGGCGCGGGTGTGGTCGAGTCGCACTACGATTATCGGTTTGGCGTCATTCTTGGTTAGCGCATTAGCCTCTTTGGGTACTCGGGCGGTATGGATTCCACCACCGAGCTTCTCGACCAGTATTTTCAGGTTTACATCTGCACCGACGAGTATGGCGTTGCCGCCTGTTTTTTTGAGGAGGGCCCCCAGGAATTTAAGATCAGGACTCTCCAGATTACGAAAAGTAACGGAAGTAGACTGACGCAGTATTTTTTCGGCCTCAGAGATTGAATTGACCCGTTCTCCGAAATAGGCGTGCAGGATAATCCAGGCAATCGCGAGCAGAGCTCCGCCGACTAGAGCGGCGAGAGAGGTCACTCCCAGACTGGCGCGATCAGGAGCGCGGCTTTCACCGTGCAGAGTGATGAAAAACTTCAGCTTACTATTCTCGTTGTATTTAGCGAGCTCGTCAGCAAACACCTGCTTCGCGGCGGCGGTAATTCGGTCGGCATTTTCCGGCGAAGCGTAAGCCAGCGTGATCAAAAAATTCTGCTTAGCCTGAGGTACCCCCGAAACATTCACCACCGTTCCGGAGATTCCGCTGACTTTTTCACTGAAAGTCGAGCTTCGGGTCCAGCCGGTGATCGTTCGCGCGAAGTCGTCGGCAAGTTTCGTAGTTTCCGTACCGCGTTCGAGCGAGCTGTCGGCCGCGATACCGGCGGAATAGAGCAGGGTGGTTTTCTCCGCAGGTGGCTGCAAAATGTAGATTACGCTGCTGGCCAGCAGGGTTGCCAACATGACGATGCAGATCGTAATCCAGTTGCGGCGGAGCAAGCTTAGGAAAGCAGGCAGGTCCATTTGGTAAAAATTAAAGCGGAGAAAAGTCTATCGAAAAAAGGTTAGAAACGAAAGGAGACACTTTCTTGAACACAATTTTTGTGCTAAAATACACGTCATGAAGCTCCAAGCAATTTATGATCTCGTGGTAGGACTGGGCAGGCAGAATGACCCGCGACCCATGATCGAGGTAAAGCGTTTTTTAAGCGAAGAAAAAAAAGCCTACGAAAAGCTCGATAAACAGAAAAAGGAGCTTTTTGATGCGGAGAGACTGCAAAATCCGTACGCGGATACGCGGATTCTCTTTGGCGACTCTGCGCGGGAAATCAAGAAAATGGCGGTCGGGATTGATCTCGATTCAAGCGAATTATTGCTTATCAACGAGCTGAACAAAAGCGGCGGGAAGATTGATCTGGCTTTTGCCCACCACCCGGAAGGGATTGCGTTGGCGCGCCTGGCCGACGTGATGAAGCTGCAGGAGGAGATGTATGAGGAAGTCGGAGTGCCGGCGAATGTGATCGAGAAACTGATGGACAAAGAGGTGACTCGGGTAGATCGAGCTATTCACCCGATTAACCATGAAAAGAACATTGATCTGGCCCGCCTACTCAAAATTCCTTATCTCTGTGCGCATACGGCCGCGGACAACATGGCTTATCGTTATATTCAAAAGCTGATGGGGAAAAAGAAACCGAGAACGGTAGGGGATGCCATTGACATTTTACTCGGCGAGCCGGAATACGAAACCGCGGCCAAACGAGGGGTGGCTCCGCTGGCTTTCGTGGGTTCGAAAAAAAGTAAAGCTGGCAAAGTCACCGTCACCGGATTCACGGGTGGAACTTCGGGCAGTCCGGATGTTTACGAAAGTCTGAAGCAGGCTGGGATAGGAACGGAAATCGCGATGCACATGAAACCTGAAGCGCAAAAGGAGGCCGAAAAACATCACATCAACGTCGTGGTGGCCGGCCACATTGCCTCTGATTCTCTTGGCATGAATCTGCTTTGTGATGAAATTGAAAAGAAAGGCGTAAAGATTTTGCCGCTGGGTGGATTTACCAGATTTAAGCGAACGTAAAGACGCAAGTAGAGACGCAAGGTCTTGCGTCTTTTGGTGTGGCGCAGCTGACTGTGTGTTTTGGCACGGTAAGTTTTTGGATATTAGTTCCAAATCCCCGCCCCTCGCCTTCGCTCGGGGCACCCCCTTTACGAAAGGGGGTTAAAAGCACGAAGCCCCCTCTTTCGTAAAGAGGGGGTTGGGGGAGATTCCGCAAAAAAGGTGTCTTGAAATTTACTTCTTCTCAAACAACTTCCGGATTTTCGCACCCACTACTTCGATCGGATGCCGACGTTCTTCGGCACGCAGTTTCTTCATCTTTTTCATACCACTCGCGTATTCCCGCATCCAGATCCGGGCAAATTTGCCGGATTCCACATCTTTAAGGGCTGCTTTCATCCGTCTTTTCACGGACTTGTCGATAATCTTTGGACCGATAGTTCGCCCACCAAATTCAGCCGTATTACTCACGACGTCGTACATGCGGCCGATTCCGCCTTCGTAGATCAGATCGACGATTAACTTCGTCTCGTGCAGGCACTCGAAGTAGGCAAGCTCGGGTGGGTAACCGGCTTCAACCAAAGTTTCGAAACCGGACTTGATCAGCTCAGCCAAGCCGCCGCAGAGCACGGTTTGTTCACCGAAGAGGTCTTCATAAGTCTCTTGTTTAAATGTTCCTTCGAGTACTCCTGCTTTGGTAAAGAACATGGCCTTGGCCATAGCCAGCGCGATCTTCTTCGCCTCACCGGTTGGGTTCTGGTGTACGCAGATGAGGGCAGGAACCCCGAAACCTGCGAGATAACATTTGCGTTCTTCGGTCCCCGGACACTTCGGCGCGACCATGATGACATTTACGTCTTTCGGCGGAACAATTCTTTTGAATACAATCGCAAAACCGTGAGAGAAAGCCAGGGTTTTTTCCGGGGTGACATGCTGCTTAATTTCTTTCGCGTAAACTTCTTTTTGTACTTCATCGGGGATAAGGATGTGGATGATGTCTCCCGCCCTGGCAGCTTCAGGGATGCTCATAACTTTCAGCCCGTCTTTTTTCGCGAGCTGAGCACTCGGACCGCTCACGCGTACACCCACGATTACTTTTACTTTCGAGTCGTGGAGCATCTGCGCCTGCGCGCGGCCCTGGGCACCGTAGCCGATTACGGCGACAGTTTTATTTTTGAGAATGCGAGTGTCGGCGTCTCGATCATGATAGAGCTTCATGAAACAAGGATTAAGGAATAAGGACTATAAAAATCGTTCCACTATTAAGGGCGGGCGACGGCACTATCGTCTTCGGTTTCTTCAAGCAGTGCTGCGTCTAGCTCGAGCAAGACAGCCTCTTCCTCTTCCGTAAGCTCCGGAGTGGGCATGAATTGCAGAGGGTCGATTTCCGTAAAATCTGCCGGTACCGTAATCGCTTGCGGCTCATTGATGTTCTGATTTTGGGCGCTCATAGCGATAGTGATTGAACCTTCGGTTAGCCCGGCAACCTCGATCTTCGCTAGATCGAGATCCAGATTGAGATCGTAGCCGTAGAGAATCCCGTCCTTTTTGCCGATTCTCATCGTCATGTTTGGGCGGACCTGCTCGAAAATCTTGCGTAAAGTAACTTGTAACTCCGCCTTATCCTCTTCCGAAATTTCGAAAGGATTATCGGCACCTTCGGGGAGTTGCAATTGTGCGGAAAAGATTCTTTCGAGCTCATCCAGGAAATCAGTGGAGGTCAGGACATCCACGTCGGGTGTCACGACCACTTGCTGAATGCTGCCGAGACTGATGGGAAGGCTGCGCACTTGGAAGAAATCCTGAGTGGAAAAGAAGTTTTTTAGACTAGTTCTCATTTCTTCTTGGGCGATTTTTTGCTGACTGAAAAGCTCATCTATCTCGGAATTGATTTCTCTTAGTTTTTTGAAGGAGACGGCGTACCAACTGTTTTCGAAAGTTTTGGCCATGTTGACGAACATGAGCTGCTCGGCTGGGATTCCCGTGACCTCGAGTTTGCTGAACATGCCGTAGAATACCTCATCCAAAATGCGCAGATTACCACTGGTGGAGATTGATCCGCTCTGACCCATCCCCGATCCACTGGCATTGAGATTAATCAGATAATCGAGATCAGGGAGGTAATTCATGGCGTTAGCGATCTTCCCGGAAAAATCGAGAGTGAGTTTGCCGTTGAACCCGGCGACATCTTTTACGTCGGCAGTGATTTTGCTCGCAAAGCCTGCAGATTGGACATCGAAAGAATTGGCAAAAGCATTCCGAACGAAGGCCTGGGGGTCGGCGGGTTTATCGAGGAAAGCCGCCTTGGCGACATAAGCGCCGCCGGTCAGGATGATTAAGAGGACCACAAGCAGAAACTTTTTCATTTTAAAACATGGTTAAGTGAAGTCAGTTTAGTCTATCGTGAGTGCATTACAAATCAGTCGCTGACGGCTGTTACACCGGTCCGGGAAACTTCCAGCACACCAAAATCCTTCACCAGCGCGAGAAAACCGTCGATTTTTTCGGGTGCTCCGACAATCTCGATCGTGTATTCATTAGGCTTCTTACTTACGATTTTGGCACGAAAAAGTTTGACTGCCTTCATCAATTTCGCTTTCGTTCGAGGACTCACTTTTACCCGGACGAGCGCCAAATCCCGGATGATTGCATGCGCTTCATCCAGTTTTTTAATCTTGATTACTTCGACGATCTTGTACATCTGCCGAAAAACCTGGTCGACGTTAGTTTTTTCATCCACCACGATGGTCATGCGGGAAAGCCCTTTTTTTTCCGAGTGTCCGACTGTGAGACTCTCGATATTAAACCTTCTCCGACGAAAGAGACTGGCAACGCGATTCAGCACGCCAGCTTTGTTCTCGACGAGAGCGGTGAGGGTGCGGGTTTTATTCATGGAACATGGAACACATAACACACAACATGGAACAACGAGGGTCATTTTAGCAAAGAAAAGGTGCTTCTCGATAGGGGTTAAGTCAGGTAAGTCCTGATTTAGCAAAGATGGAGAATTGCAAAATATGTAAAAATCTGCTATAATATAGCAGAGAATTACGAAAAATGGATACAAAAATAAATTCCACAAACACTCACGAGACGGCACTTTCGATGGTTGCCCAGATGAGGGGTGTAGATGATGGACAGCGTGGGCAGCTGCACAAAGCTGTTTTGAACGTGCCGGAAAACAGGATGGGTGAAGCGATCGAGCTGATTTCAAAGACCCAACAGAGACTGACCTCAATCCGTAAAAACGGGGTGCGTGAAGTAAAATCGGGAATTAATCAGGAAAAAGAAAAAGCCAACGAAACTTCCGAATCAAAAAATATTTCCTTGCTGGAAACCCAGATTCAAAAATCCTAACTTTCAAAAGAATGAGTGAAGCCCCTGAAACCAGAGAAGTAGCAAAACAAAACCTTGAGAAAGCAGCGGATGTTTTCCAGCAGGCTGTCTATGATTTTAATCAGTTAGATTTTCATCCTTTCGAGGCTTACGCGGATGATCGCACTTTAGAACTCTTGGAAAAAATCAAAGCAGAAGTCGATCGGCTTTCGGCTGAAGCAATAAACGACCTTGCAGCCGGGATTGAATCGCTGGCCCCGCAGGGTGATGGTGTTTCCCGGGATAAGTTAAACACTGCTTTGAAAGAAATAGCCGAGAGTGCCAAATCAATGCAAAGAGGCGGCTTAACGAAGGATTTTGAAACAGGAAAGAAAACCGTGAGTCTTCAGCTTGAACTAAAAAGCCTGAGAAAAGAAGCCAAAGAAAAGGGTGTTAAGGTTGATGAATATCGAGTAAACCGGAGAGTTGATCGCCGAGGCGGAAGAGGAAAAGACAGAATAAAAGATCTTGTAGAAGCCTACAAAAAAGCTTTAGGCATACCTTACTAAACCCTCCGGGTCTACTGACCCGGAGATGTAGGTATTCCAAAATCTTGCGTTAAACTGAACTTCCCATGAAGTTCAAAACCCAAGCCCACTGCATCTACCGCTGTGATTTCCACATCATCCTTACAGCGAAGTACCGCCGTAAAATTTTCAATGCGGGAGTTTTTGCCTATCTCAA
>JBDRMN010000021.1:0-6521 GCA_043812055.1 Patescibacteria group bacterium | reverse complement strand
GGAGAGTTCTGCCGCTGAGATTGAGCCAGTGGAGACGATCCAGTCCAGAATCGCCCGTAACCAGAGGGATAACGGTATCTTGCTACGGTAGAAAACAGTACCTATCAGTTCTGAGAAGGTTTTGCCGCATTCCCGGCAACGGAAGGTATAAATACCGCGTGAATCGGTGTGGTGAATCTGTAGACAGCCAACACAACCACAACCGACACAGGCTTTTCTTCTGCGAGCAGTCAGCTGCCGAATTAGCCTGAGGGCAGTTCCGGGATGTTAGATTAGTCTGCGCAAGGTTTTTTGGTAGATTTTGTGATACATTTTGCGGGGGGTTAAGTGATAAGTATCACTCATCATTTTAATCCCCCAATGTTTCGTTAAAGATAACCCAGTAACCAATAACTGGCTTGCCGAGCAGGGCTTATTTCCCTAAAATCGGGTCTCGATGTGGCCATTTTTGGAAGTCGCGGGGATTTACTTTCCAGCTTACAATCTAGCTCTGGCGCTGGGTGTTCTCCTAGGGGCCACAGCGCTTTTTTTGGCAGCCCGTCGCAAGCGGGTCTTGCTTCAGTTTTTGGCAGACAACTTTGTTTGGCTGATGCTGATCACGCTCGTATTTGCACGACTGACCGAAGTTTTGCTCCACAGTTATTCTCTGCTGGAGTTTCCGTTTTTTTGGGGTGAAAACGGGGGACTGGATTTTTACGGAGGGGTGATCGCTTTCCTGCTCACCCTGGCCTGGCTCTGCCGCCACTACAACGAGAATTTTTTCACCTGGCTGGATCTTTCCGTCCTCGCCGCCTTCCCGGTCCTCATTCTCCACCACGTCGGAACTTTTTTGGCGGGGAGTGCCTACGGTACCCAGACGGTTCTACCCTGGGGTGTCACTTTCACCAATCCCGATTCTGCTGTGCTGACGACTCTAGTGATTCACCCGACTCAGATCTACGCGGCTTTGCTAACACTCGGACTTTTTATCACTGCTATGTTTATCCTCAAGCACACCACCGAGACCGGTAAGGCCGGTATTTTTCTCCTGCTGACTGTTTCTCTAGGCTACTTTTTTCTTGATTTCCTTCGCGGTGATAGTGCGATAACCTTTGGTATGTTGCGAGCAAGTCAGTACGCTGCCATTCTCCTAGCTGCAGCAGCTGCGGTCCTGGTGATCAAGATGAAACACACCGCGCGCGAAGCGCGCGGCAGTGAAATTCACATCAATAACCAAGCCCAAAATGTCTGAAGCACTGGATTTCTTCATCAACTTCGAACCGGGAGACTGGCTGGGTCTAAGTCTCCGGGGAGTTTTCGTTTACTGCTTCATCCTCTGGGTAGCCATGGTGATTTGGGTGGCACGAGACGTGGTTGGGCGCAGCAAGAGCCTGATTTACCAGGTTCTATCGATCATCTTGGTGATTGCCTTAAATATTTTTGGTTTGCTGATTTATCTCATTATTCGTCCGCAAAAAACTTTGCTCGAAAAATACCAGGAAAACCTGGAACACAAGGCCTTGACCGGAAGCGAAGAAAGTTGCCCGAAATGCGATCAGCATCTGCCATTGGAATTTCAGTTTTGTCCGCGTTGTGGGATAGAAGCCCGAGAACCCTGCAAGAAGTGCAGGAAACTAGTTGGCAAGTCTTGGAAGGTTTGTGCGTACTGTGGAACTGGGAATAAGAAGAAGAGCGATCAGAAGAAATGAATTTAGGTTTTTAGATTATTGGGTCTTTGGGTCATTATGTCTTGGAGCTACTTAATTGCTCGGTTGTTTAGTTATCTAGTTATTTGGTAGGAGTATTAGGAGTGTTGGGAGATGTTAGGAGATATTGGGAGGAGCTACTGGTCATTAGTCGTTAGTTAGCTACTGGCAACTGGTAACTCGCAACTGGCAACTTTAAAAACCCTACTGCAAAACGGCGTAGGTTTGCGCTATTTTGTAGTATGTATTTTTTAAGCGTAGAAAAGCCACTAGTCTTTAGTTCCTAATTCCTGTTCCCTGTTCCCTGGCACCTGGAACCTATTCACCCCAGTCCCAGTTTTTTCCGTAAAGCATCCGCTTCGTCTTCATCCTTTTTCTTTTTGTCTTTCTGCTTGGCCTGTGTTTCAATGTCGTTCCAATCGTCTTTGTGTTTACCTTCGATAGCTTTCAGTTGGTCCTCGTGTTTTTCATTCAGTTCGGCGAATTTACGTTGCTCCTCTTCGAAGATGCGGATTAGCTCGTCAATCTGGTACTGAGAGAGCTTCGGAATGCTCGCGATGATACGTTGCTTCTCAGTCTTGGTTAGCGAAATTGACTTCGAAAGCAGCTCGAGAAATTTCTTTTCATCGAACTGAGTATTGGGGTGGGCGGGAACTGGAACGGTTGTGATAAAGCTATGATCATCGCCACCCGTGAGAAATTGGTCTTCACTCAATTCATCATCCGACTGCAGTGGGCTGACCACTTTGGCTTTACCCTTACCCGCAGGAGCTTTGCCCGCGTCTTTGCCGACCGGGGCTGCGCCTTTGTCTTGCGGTGGCGGTGGGGGAGGAGTCGCACCCTCGTCACCGCCAGCTGGCGGATTCGTTTTTTGCGTGTTTTCTTCGGCCATAGTAGAAATGATTTTAGTTGCGTATTTTGAAAAAAACAAGCATTTTCTAGTTCTAGAAGGGGTAGGATATAGAATAAGAGAATATAGAATAAAAGAATGGTGGGTTCGAGGTTTACTCCTAAGAAGTGAGGCTATCTTGTTTTTCGCAGTCTCTACTATCCTACTATTCTGTATCCTATTACCCTATATCCTATTGTTCCTGTTAGAATTTTACGGCTATGAAAAAGATTATCATTCTTGGCAGTACTGGCTCGATCGGTCAGCAAACTCTCGAAGTTGTTCGCAAATATTCACGCAAATTCAAGATTGTCGGACTCAGCGGAGGAAGGAACATTGCGCTGCTCAGAAGGCAAATTCGCGAATTTAAGCCAAAATTCGTTGCTAGTCAAAAGGGAGGAAAATTAGGTGGAGCTAAGCTTATCCCGTTAGAAAAATTAGCGGTCCAAAAATGCGCTTTACTTGTTTCCGCAATTGCCGGGGTGGCGGGCCTGAAACCGACTTTGCTAGCGTTGAAAAAAGGAAGAAACGTTGCCTTGGCGAACAAGGAAAGTCTAGTTTTGGCGGGTGACTTGATGCTGCAGGCAGCTAAAAAATCGGGAGCCCAGATTTTTCCAATTGACTCAGAACATTCGGGCTTGTGGCAGTTATTGAATAAGGTTGACCCAAAGACAATTAGGCGAGTGGTGATCACGGCGAGTGGAGGAGCGTTACGGGACATCCCGCTGACTAAATTAAAGAACGTTAAACCCAGACAGGTCCTCGCTCACCCGACCTGGCAGATGGGGACCAAGATCACGCTGGATTGTGCGACCTTGGCGAACAAGGCTTTTGAGATTATCGAAGCCCACCATCTTTTCGGCATTCCCTACGAAAAGATCGAAGCAGTGATTCATCCGCAAAGCTTAGTTCACGCTCTGGTCGAGACGACGGATGGTAACGTCTTTGCGCAGCTTTCGAATCCCGATATGCGTTTGCCGATTCAGCTCGCGCTTTTCGAGGGGCGCAGAGAAGCAAGTCTAGTTAAGCCGCTCGATTTAAGCGGCCAAAAGCTGGAGTTCAGGAAAATTGAAGCCAAGCGTTATCCGCTTTTTTTTACGATTCTGCAGGCAGGGAAGCGGGGCGGGTTAGCTCCGGTGGTAGCGGCAGTAGCGAGCGAGATGGCTGGAAGGAAATTTTTAAAGGGAGAAATAAAGTTTTCTAAAATTGAAAGATTTACTAGAAAAACTTTAGAGTTAACCCCTCAGATATCTGAGGGGTTAACGGATAAGTTGAGTACTAAAAATATTCTTAAAGTTATTGAAATCATCAAAAAACATTTTGAATGAAAATTTCAGCAATTCTTCTCGCGGCGGGTAAAGGGGAGCGGTTGAAAAAATCCAGTCCCAAGGCTTTTGTACAAGTTGGTGGAAAAGAAATGTTCTTGCACTCACTTGAAACTTTGCAAAAGCGCTCAAAAATTAAGAAGATCATTTTAGTAGTTCCGAAAAATAAGATTTCGGAAGCTAAAAAATTAGCCGGGAAAAATGTCGTGGTGACGGTTGGAGGGAAAAGCAGAGTGGAGAGTTTGGAAAGAGGATTGCAAAAGGTCCGTGGCGATTACGTGCTGGTCCATAATGCGGCGAACCCGTTTGTGACTACTGCTGAAATTTCGCGCTGTATTCAATTCGCCAAAAAGTGGAAGGCGGTGGGGGTGGGGCGGCGAGCAAGCTCGACTGTGCGCTTGAATTCGAAAACTTTGGACAGGAACAAAGTTTGGCTAATGGAAACGCCGCAGGTTATCGAGCGGAGAACTTTGGAGAGAGGTTTGGTGATTGCGAAGAAACAGAAGATTGAAGTGACGGATGAATTGCAGTTAGCCGAATTAGTCGGAGTTAAAGCCAAGGTTATTGCGGCTAGCGAAAAAAATCGAAAAATTACCAAACCACTCGATTTGAAGAATTGTTCTATGTTCTATGTTCCATGTTCCACGAGAATCGGTTTAGGGGTTGATTCCCACAGGTTTTCCCAAAGAAAGAAAGCTCTAGTTTTAGGTGGAGTTCGAATCTCAACGAATGGGGGATTGGAAGGAAACTCGGATGGAGACGTCTTACTCCACGCGCTGACGAATGCGCTTAGCAGCGCGCTCTCGGGCGGGTCGCTTTCAACCTTTTCTGATTCGATGTGTCGCAAGGGAATTAAGGATTCACGGAAATATTTAGAGGTGGTTTTAAAAAGAATGGAAAAACGGAACTGCGTGATAGAAAATGTTTCCGTGGCGCTCGAAGGTGCGCGGCCAAAACTGGAAAAGCACTTTCCGAAGATTAAAAAAAGCTTGGGAAAGCTTTTGAGCGTGAATCATGACAGGGTTGGTCTGACAGCAACGACAGGGGAGGAATTGACGGCGTGGGGACGGGGAGAGGGGCTGCAGTGTTTTGCCCTGGTGCTACTAAGGAGGCTGTGCTGAGAATTTCTAATTTTCAATTTTCAAAGCGGTTTAATCAGAGTAATCAAATAAATCATATAAATCACAGTTCAAGACAATGAAAGTAAAAGCATTTGCCAAAATAAATCTCGGCCTGCGCGTCCTAGCTAAGCGCAAAGACGGTTATCACAATATTGATACGCTCTTTGCGGAAGTGGAGCTGGCTGATGAGCTGACGATCAAGGTGCGGAAGGACGGAGAGATCCACGTCAGCGGGATTGATGTGCCGGATCAGCAGAACAGCGTGTTTCAGGCTGCGTGGTTGTTGCAGAAATTTGCGGAGAAGAAGCTTGGTGCAGATATTATTATTGAGAAAAAAATTCCGATTGAAGCGGGACTCGGAGGGGGCAGCAGTGACGCCGCCGCGACATTAAAAGTGTTGAACAAACTCTGGAAATTGAAGTTGGCAGAAAAACGCCTGGAACATCTGGCGGTGAAGCTCGGGGCGGATACACCCTTCTTCATCCGCGGGGGTACCCAGCGGGGACGGGGGATTGGCGATCGCCTCTCGGAATATAAATTGCCGAAAACTATTCCGCGCGAAGTCGTGATCATCGTGCCGGGAATTCCGGTCGCGACGAAGTGGGCCTATGAGCATATCGAGCTGCCGCAGAAATGGGTGGAGTTCGAACCGGGTGATCTCACAAACGATTTCGAAAAACTACTTTTCCCGCAGCTACCCTTGCTCAAAAAGATTAAGGCAGCGCTGAAACGAGCCGGAGCGGCGAAAGCGGCCCTCTCCGGCAGCGGCTCGGCGCTTTACGGTTTATTTAAAAGCAAAAAAGCCGCGAAAGAAGCAGCAGAGAAGTTGGGGAAGTACGGGGAGATTTTTGTGACGAAGATTAAATAATGTGCGGTGTTCGATGTTCAATGTGCAACAAGCGGGGGCGTTGGAATTACCGGGAGGTACCGAAAAAAGTCTTTAAGTCATTAAGTCTCTAAGTCTTTAAGTAAACCGAAATACGGGCCAACCTTAAAGTTAGAAACATAAAGACTTAACGACATAAAGACCTAAAGACTCAACGACCTAGCTCCTGCAGTCTCCGCAGCCACCACCAAATCCACAACCACCATCACCACAACCACCAGGACAGCAGCCATCACCATCACCATCTCCAAACGCACAGCCCTCGCCGCCGCAACCACCACCAAAAGTTGTAAACATTATTTTTGGGTTAGATAAGAAACGGGGGTAGTTTAGCAAAAATGGGGAATAGAAAAAACCGGATGTATGCGTCCAATACATACTGGAATGTTTAGCTAAGAATACTTGAACCGGGGTTTGATTGGAAAGTGAATAGTGAGGACGGTAGAAGTTGTAAGTAAAGATGAACCTGGATAATGATTGGTTAAACTCAGAAAGAGGACTATTCCGTTCTGGCCAGACGGTATCTTCCTGCAGAGTTCGATTGAACCTCTCGGTAATCGCATTCATCTTGGGACAGCGCGGATAGTTGAAATAGTGGGTAATCTGCATTTGCTT
>JBDRMN010000020.1:0-28918 GCA_043812055.1 Patescibacteria group bacterium | reverse complement strand
TTATGGGATAGCGCTTGTCGATCCAGCAGATTCGTTTGCAACAGGTTTCAGGGTAACCACCAGTTCTGGAATGAAAGCGATTAAGAGGTTGCCATAAGAAGGTTAAAGGTTGCTGGTGGTTGACGCGGGGCAGATTGGGATCAATGTACTATTGGTTCTCGTGCGTGGGGGATGTCTCTCTTGAATTTTGTCGATATAGTTATTCAGCTCCTGGACAAAGTGGTAGAAGCGGCCCTTTTGTGGTTTATTCCACAATCACTGAGACGGGTTGTTATTGATTGACATCTCAGTTTTCGAAGTTCATTTAAAGCTGCTAAAATCTTCTCTGAAGTAAACCATTCCATAATGCACTCCAAAAAATTCAGAAAATCTCTCATCAAAAGATTCATCGAATCAGCGGGGATTTTACTTTTCATACTGCTGGTTTTTTCCGCTATCGTTTACGCGCTTACCACATGGGTTCCGGGATCGGCCCCGCAGGCGCCGCCGGGGGCGGGGAATGTAGAGCTAGGTTTGATTTTAGAAACAAGAACTTCAGACCCAGTCTCTCCTGAGACAGGAAGAATCTGGCTAAGAACAGATCTTTAAACTTAAAATGGTGAAGATTATTTTGAAGATATTTTGCGGATTACTATTTGTGGTGTTATTGATGTTATATGGCACTAGTTTTGTTTCTGCGAGTTGTAGTAACCCTCATGAATGTTGCTATGCTGGCGATCCTCCTTGTTATGGTTGTAATTGTCTTGGCTGGTTTATAGTAAGCTGGTCTTCTTGTCAGGGAGGAGTGCAATATGGATATAACTGTAGTGGTGAAGTTTGCGACACAAGATCTTGCACAGAGCCTCCCCCCTGTGTCCCAGACTGTTCGGGAAAAGTATGTGGAGGTGATGGGTGTGGAGGAAGTTGCGGAACTTGTTCAATAGGATATTCTTGTTCAGGAGGGAGTTGTGTTCCTGGGGCTTGTGTCAGTGCAGGAGGAGTTATCGCAGATTGTGGAGGAGTTGAATGTTGTAAATTTTCAAGTAGTTCTTGTCCAAGTAGTTGGGTGCAGCAAGATGACTGGTCAACAACAACTTCAGTTACAGTATATGGTGCATGGGGCGGAACAAAAGACTCTGGGGATTGTTGTGCAAATTCTCCTTGCAGTGTTACAACTGATAGTCAAGCTTGGGCCAATGCTCCTCCTGATTGTGATGGATGCGGTTCAAGCGTAGATTATGGTTGGTGTTCAACTTTTCCCGGAGGAGCACAAACGGTTAATGGTTGTGGTTCAGGAGGTTATGGTTGCTCAATAATAACCGAAATTGGATGTGTTCATTTAGAAAATTGTGGAGACAGAATTATTGATGGCTTAGAAGAATGTGACGACGGGAACACTGCTTCAGGTGACGGTTGTGATTCGTCGTGTCAGACTGAAGAACAAGATATAGGATTAAGAATGTATGATGGAATTAGTATTATTTCCATTGCAATTCAAACAACTTTGACATCGCCTTTGAGGATATCCAAAGATGGAATTACTTATGGGATAGCGCTTGTCGATCCATCAGATTCGTTTGCAACAAAGTTCAGGATAGCTACTAGTTCCGGAATGAAAGCGATTAAAAGATTGCCATAAGAAGGTTAAAGGTTGCTGGTGACGGAACTTCAACTTGTGCTTAAGTGGTTAGTGGCCAGTAGTGGTTGAACCTCATAGAAAAGCCGACACTTTTTAGTGACCACCAGTCATCAATAACCGGTAACCAAACACCCCCAAAAGTGGTCAGGAAGATTAATCGCCGCTAAACTTTCCCCATGTCACGCCTTCCCAAAGCAGCTTTCCCAATTACCAAAAAAATCTGGCTGAACGGTCGGATGGTGGATTGGGACAAAGCCAATATTCACGTCTTGGCGCACGCCCTCCACTACGGTTCGGGTGTCTTCGAGGGCATCCGCTTCTACGAAACCGATCAGGGGCCGGCGGTTTTTCGGCTGAAAGAACACACCGACCGCTTGTTTTATTCCGCCAAAGCGCTGGAGATGCGGATTCCCTACTCGCGACAAAAAGTGATGGAGGCGATCGTAAAAACCGTCAAAGTCAACAAAGTACGGGCCGGCTACATCCGTCCTCTGGCCTTTTTCGACTACGGCAAGATGGGACTCAACCCAATCGGGGCACCAGTCTCGGTCGCAGTGGCCTGCTGGCCATGGGGGAGTTATCTTGGTGGTAAACCCATCCGAGTAAAGACTTCCAAATTAATTCGCCTGCACCCGGATTCCGTGGTGGCTGACGCCAAAGTCTGCGGGCATTACATTAACTCGATCCTGGCCTCGCTCGAAATTCAAAAAGCTAAATACGACGAAGCGCTTTTCCTGGATTACCGCGGGTATGTGGCCGAGGGTCCGGGTGAGAACGTCTTTTTCCTAAAGAAGGGCACACTACATACACCTAGGCTCGGCTCGATCCTCGCCGGTATCACCCGTAATTCAGTCATCCAAATTGCCAAGGATTTGAAAATTCCGGTGAAGCAAGGCGACTATCGACTCCAGAACCTGTATTCCGCCGATGAGCTTTTCTTCACGGGCACGGCGGCCGAGGTCCAACCGATCGGTTCACTGGACAAGCACAAGATCAGGCACGGCAAGATGGGTCCGGTGACAGCTGCGCTGCGCGAAATCTTCCTTGACACTGTTGCTGGCCGTATTCCCCGCTACAAAAAGTGGCTCACCCAAGTGTAGTTCGGCGAAGAAAGGTAAAATAATCCTATGAATTTGCGCAATTTTCTCAGTCAAATGATCTGCGGGATTCTGGCGCTGCTGATTATGGTTGCTCCAGTTTTGGCCGCGAATGGTGACGTGACTGGTGGAAGCGATCTGCAGGCGGTAGTTTCCACTCGTGGAGAGATTCCGCTAGGAGCCGAACTGGGTCTTTCGGGAGCGCGCTCCCACAATCCCTTTGCCGAATTACCCGTGGCCTTCAACTGGAACTTCGGAGACGGCTATCTGGGTGCCGGTGAAGAAGTTAAACACGCTTTCACCCGACCGGGCGTCTATGAAGCTAGCCTTACGATGCAGGTTGGTACCGAGTCAGACAAAGTGACCTTTCCGATTTTTGTTTACGAACGCTCGACTCTCTTCGTCTCTGACAACGCGGCTCACGACCAACAGCTCGCGGTGCTGGCAGAGGTAGCCCGCGAAAAAAACATCTTTCTCGATCTGGCCTGGGGTTTCGGCGAAAGCGAAGGGTTCTTCGCGGAAGAAGGCGCGATCTCAGCGGCTCTGCAGGAGAAGCTAGAAACACTCCGGGAAACTGACCTGATCGTACTTTGGACTGCTGGCAGTGATGGTCTCAATGGCCTGGCCCGCCTCGCTCAGAATCTCAACCCCCCCTTGGATTTTTCCGCGAAAAAAATAATAACACTTACCGATAGCAATATCGAAGCGATTACCCGGATTGCCCGCGGAGTTTTCGCCACCATCCGACCGACCGAAATCCTGATCTCCCGCTCGGAAGCTCTGCGCGACATCGTCCTGGCGGATGCGGACGAAGATCTACCAACACTTCTGGAACGTCAAGCCATCCCCCACCGTTTGATCGAATCAGACCTCGAGAAATTCAGCATCACCGCTCCCCTGGCTTTCTTCGTGAATTACCTGGTTGCCGACGGTATCCCGGCCTCGGTGATCCTGCTCGTGCTACTGCTGCCAGTGATCGCAACCCTGGTGGCCTTTTCCAAGCAGGTGATCGGGATCACCACTTTCGGTGTCTATACGCCCTCCGTACTCACGCTTTCTTTCCTCGCTGTCGGGCTCAAGCTGGGGCTAGCGGTACTCTTCGTCGTGGTGCTGGCCAGCATCCTGATTCGCAAAATCCTTAAACGTTACCGCCTGGCCTACACCCCCCGTCTGGCAATCGTACTTACTTTCGTCTCGCTGGCGATTCTCGCAGCGATCGTACTGCTCACCTGGTTGGCTCCGTTTGGAGAGTACTATCGTAGCTCCGATCTTATCGCTGCCTCGATTTTCCCCATGTTGATCATGAGTACGCTGGCCGAAAAATTCGTTTCGATCCAAACCGAAAAAGGCTCGAGCTCAGCGATCCGTATGTTTACCGAGCTGATTTTCGTTTCAGTAGCCTGTTACTTCATCGTCGGGGAATGGAGTTATCTGCAGACGCTGATCCTCTCCCGGCCTGAAATAATTTTTCTCTTCCTGATAGCCAATATCATCCTGGGACGCTTCACAGGCTTGCGACTTACGGAATATATTCGATTTAGAGACGTGATTAAGAAAGCTGAAGAGGAATAGACACACGGAAGCACCAAATCCCAAGAACCAGACAAGCTCCAAAACCCAAAATCCAAACACGGGAATTTTTTCAGACGCAGGTTCAGATTTGTCGAAGCCCCGAACCTCATGTTTCAGGCGGGTCAGCGGGTCAATTGGAATTCTGTCTTAAGAATTCGCCGCCACGCCTGCTTCTGTGTTAGATGAACAGATACTAGGTTCGATTTACAAAATCGAACAGAAACCTTACGGTTCAGATTGCAAATCTGAACCTGCGCTAGAAGCTGGAACCTGTAACCTGACACGTCGTTCGCGAACGACGTGCCCTGAAAACTAACCTGTTCCCTGGAACCTGTTCACTACTACGTGTCCCCGGATCTATTAATAAAGATAGATCAGAATCCCCAAAGCTGCAGCGATCATCGTAGCAACAATCGCCGCACCTAAAAAGATCCAACCTTTCAATACGGTTGTCACCAGCTTTTCTCTCAGGCGTTTATTTTCACCGGAAAGCTCGTCCTCCTTTTGTTTGTATTCCAGCAGCGGTACGGAGTTTTTTAGCTGGGTCTCGAGCTGGCCGACCCGGAAACTGGCCGCTTCGAGTTTTTCCTGCTTGGTCTTGAGTTCGGCCGTGGCCTCGCTGTAGAGCTCCCGAAAAACCTTTTCTTCCGGAGCGTTCTCTACGGTTACGGTTGCTTCGGCAGCCGGACCCGAGTAGACAGTTTTTTTTCGCTGCTTGGGTTTTTTCTTTAGCCGATCAGCCAGCTTCGTCAGGTCATCCGAATGCACGAAAACCTTACGCTTGATTGATTTAGATCTCAGCTTCCCCGTCTTCAGATAACGATCGAGAGTGCGAGTAGACACCCCCAGCGATTCAGAAGCTGTCTCGCGGGTTGTCGTGTACCCCGCCCCTTTGTCTTCCTGGGCGCTCTTTTTGCGGGGTGAACTTTTTGCTGGAGGAGTCATAGCTTTCTAGTAGTTCAGAAGAGGCGGGACAAGGTGATTTTTCTCCTTCGGCATCTTCTATGCATTTGTCGACTGGACACAGGATAGCATCTCAAAAAGCCCCCGGCAAGAAAAAAGCTGTCGAGTAGACAGAGGCTAGCTAGCTAGTTATCAGATTCCCGGCGTTTCTTGATTAGGCGGCCTGGCTGCTTTGACCTCTGCTTTGATCTCTGCTCCAATTTTTTTAAACAGATCAACTTCCTTAGCCGCCAGGTAAGCGTCGAAACTTTCTCGGGCCTTACTGTTTTTTAATGTTTTACTTCTGACTTCTTGATACAACGTCTTTCCCTGGTCTGGATGGAATTTGAGAGCAGACTTAAGTGTTTCAGCAGCTTGCTTCATTTGCTTATCGAGAGTATCTGGATCGTAGTTTGTTCTGCCCGCAACCTCGTTGACATCGGTCGCTTCTTTTTTCAGGTCGGCCTCGATCTCCTCTCGAGAACGATCCTCAGCCTTTATGTAGCCACCTGCTCCGTCGCTTCTGGCCAGATAGTGTTTTCCATCTTTGTGCTCAATCACCACATTGCCGTTGCCGACATCTTTGGGGTTCTCGCCTTCGATTTTCCCTGGTGTCACGGTAGCTACCGGACTTTCACCAGCAGGAGTGTTGTCTAAATCCAATAATATATCCCTCCTGGTTTTCTCGTCGATTTTTCCAGCTTTGAACATTTTTCCAGTAAATTCTTTCAACCCCGCTCTAATTTCTTTACTCGCTCCTGCTTCGATACCAGTGAGTTGTTTGAGCTGGTGACTTATCACACTCCCTACGGTTGCGTTTTCTTCAACCCCGTTCGTTCTCATCTTCCCAGAAAGGTGTTTCATAGCTTTTCCAACATCGTTATTGTTTGCTCGAAGCCCTTCTTTTAAATGTTCAACAGCACCATCAGTATTCAGCTGTGGTGCCTGAGTCCAGCTTCTTGGCATGACTTTTTCCGCAAATTGATAACCTCGCGCTCGAGCTCTTTCTTCTCCGGCAGATCTGATTTTTGCCATAGCCGCCATCGGCGCACCAACTTTCTCATGCATACTAGTACCACCCGGCATGATCGGAGCATATTTGAGTGTGCCCACGGCGCCTTTTACGAAGCCGTTCGCCGTGTTGTGAATGCCGTCGGTGAGTTTCGCGGCGAAGTCGGGACTGGCCTCCTTGATCATTTTGTTCGTGCCGAACCAGATCACGATGATTGAGGCAACCCACCAGAGAATGGAGGAGATATTGCCGCCTCCGGCACTAAAGGTAAAAAGATTACCAATCGAAAGATCGAAACCAACTGCGTTATTGGCGAAGATCATAATCATGCCGATCGACAGAGGGATCGCGACCATGGTTGGCATGAAGGCGTGAGAAATGAATATTTTCATCGGATCGAAACCACCCTTGCCGAGATCAATTCCGGGGATTAATTCTTTCAGCACCATTCCCAGCGCGACAATCGGAGAGACGGCGATGGCTACCCAGAGCACCACCATCCGCACCACCATGGCCAGGAAGAGCATGAAAAAGATAACTCCTACAGCTCCGGCGACGATCAAGGAGCCGAAAGCGGCAATCGCGAAATCACTCGGGTCTCCCAGTCGGGATTTCTCACGGACGATATCCTCGAGATCGATCATATTCGTGAGTAGTACGAGCGAGATGTTGCGCTTGCCGACAGACAGGCTTTTGACCGTCTGAGAAAACCAGTTTTTGTCATCAGCCAACCAGTTGTCCGCAAATCCGGAAATCTTGCTGTAGGTTGGATCATTAGGGTGATTTTTGCTGTATGTTTCGACACTTCCTTGGATCTGCTCAAAACAGCTTTTACCTTCAGCTTTGGTCGGATCTTTACAGGGCATGCGGATCATCCTGTCTCCGGAAATTACCTGTGGCAGTGAGAAGATCGAAGTCGCCAAGACATCGTTGGCCGTGAGAATGAAACGGGCGCCGAAGAAGGTGAGATTCACAAAGATAAGGGCCAGGACAAATTTCGGTAGGATTTTCTTCAGCATACCCACACCGCCTTCACTCCCCGGCTTGAAAATCACGAAAATCGCGGTAACCAGCAGGATGATGATGAAACCGACATTGACGAAATTGCGCATCACCTCCCAGATCAGGTGCAAAGTATCTCCCATCCCGGAATCAAGGATAAAGGTGCTGTCCATCAAATACCCCAAACTCAGCGAAAAAATTAGGGAAAGGACGACAATAATGATAATGATCCCGGAAAAAATCATCGAAATCGGCTCGAGGGCTGCCTGCCACTTGCCGATCTCTGCGGCCAAAGCCGGCTCGGTGACCAAGGTCATCAGCAGTAGGGCGCAGGAGATCGGGAGCAGGAAGCGGAGTGCGCGAGCGAGAAAAGCAAAAATTCTACGCATTTTCTAAACCTTTAGGATTAATTTTGTTGTCCCGACAGAGTTTGAGCAACCGATAAAGCTGACCCGCCTCTGGCGATCGCGGCGCAATATTGAGTTTTTCACCCGGGTGCTCGTCTGCGGGAAGAACTTTGGCCAGCTCCACTGACGTGATCTCCCCTCGTTCTTCTTTTGCTGTGAGCAGTTTCCCAACAGCACCTTTTTCGGAGAGATCAGCTTTGGAAAATTTTGTTAGCCAGGCCCAGACAGTCGGACTTCTATCCTCAACTCCCAGCAGGGCTGTCTCCAAGTCAGCCCGGGCAGCTTTGCTAACTTCCGGCTTGCCGCTCATAAAATCCGGCTTGTAATACTTGGTAATGGCAAGCACACCGCCAGCGGTTGCCCAAAGCACGGGGCTTTGGATCATCTTCATGGGGTTGAAGCCGCAAAGAGCGAAATTAACAAGGATAATTCCGTAAAGTATTTTTTCTCCGCCATAGAGCATCGCGGAAAATAAGCTACCGTAGGTACGCGCTTCGAAACCATGGGGATTGAAAGCAGCTGCCTGAGCTCGATCATGTTCTAGTTTGATTTCTTTACGACGCAAGGAAACGATTTTTTTATCTTCGCCGTCGAACAACAACTTTTCGAATTTCTCACCAGCCTTGGTGCCGGCAGCCGCAGCCCAGAGTTTGGCTACAGTAGAATCCTTCAAAACTTCCTGCTTCCACAAGTCTTCAAACTTGGCTTTATCGAGATGTTCTTCGCCAACCGATCGCAAGAGGACAGCGTAAGCTTCCTCGGCGAAGCGAACCGCACTTTCTTTGTCCACTTCTCCGGCAGCAACCGTCTTGGCCGCCCATTTTTTGAGATAAAGAGAGACGAAACCCTTCTTGTTTTCCCTTTTGGCGAGTTCGTCGAATTCTCGCAAAAACTTAAAGTCTCCAAGCAAACCCGTTACCTCCGGGGCGTAGGGGTTGCTTGGTAGCAGATCATGGTACTCCAGAGTTCCATCGGGTCCAGACATTTTGCGCAGTGCTTTGGTCCAGCTATCGCTTAATTTTTCCGCCGCCGCCGCCTGACCCCTCTCTGAGCTTTCGCGACTAGAGCTGGCAATTAGTGAATCTTTAAAAGCACGTTTGAGCATCAAAATTGAGTTCTCAAAGATTCTTTTTTGAGGCTCTCTGGTAGGGGTGTTGCTGAGACTGTCGATTTTACCGTTCATGGTGTGTTCAAATTCGACGTGTTTAGCCAAAAAATCTTTGGCTCGCTCAAAATCCTCTCTGATCTCACCTAAACCTCGTTCAGCGAGGGTTTGAGGCCTTCTTTTGATACCGAGATTTTCAGGAGGGTGACTCATTTAAAGTCTTAAAGCACGGACAAGTAAGTCGGTAAAAGCTTCCTCGCGCTCGACTTCCTCGACGTGGGGGTCAAGTAATTGGCGGAGAGCGAGGGGGTCTTGTCCGAAGATGTGAATGGTGATGATGGGATTAAATTTCCGCTTGGTTTGTAATTTCAAATCAGCGACAAAAGGAGGGTCATGAATAATCCAAAACTCTTTGATATCACTGAAAGGGGTGAACTCATCCTCAATACGAATACCGTGACGCGTGATGGCCACATCCAGCATCCGGGCCTCCCGAGTATGCAGGAGCCAGTAGACTGCGACAAAAAGCAAGAAAGCCAAGGTTAACGTGATCGTGTGGGTGAGAATACCAATCGTGAGAACGATGACCCCGATCAATCCGGCCGTGAGGTACCAAAATGGTCCTCGCGGGTAGTCCAAAAACTCCGGGCTCAGAAAGGAATGCCGAATTTCGCCATGATAGACGCGCAGCGCACGTTGCTGTTTCTTTTGGGAGTTCAATTTGGGTATTTAAATCTTGTTATTTTAGCAGAAATAAGCGCTAAAAGCAAGTTCAGCTCTAGGTTCCGGAGAGTTTTTCGATCCTGTTTGAGATAGGTAGGGAACAGAATAGGTTCTAGGTTCTAGGTTCCAGGGAACAGGTTAGGTTTCAGGGCACGTCATTCGCGAACGACATGTCAGGTTACAGGTTCCAGTAGTCTTTTACGCAAGACTGTAAGTATCTTGGCGATTTCTTTTAGGCCAGCGAGTAATTCTCTCGATTTTTCTGGCGATAAAAATTTAAGCGCTTCAGAAAGCAGAACTTGGGTCTCAAGTTCAGAACAAGATCCAAGTGAATTGCTAATGAAGTGCGCATAATCCTTACGGGTTGAACGAGCTGATCCCTCAGCAATATTGGAAACGACCGAAATAGCCGATCTCCTCATTTGACTGACCAGCCCGAATCTCTCAGTACTTGGAAAATCGCTTGTGTGACGATAAGTCTTCACCACTAGAGTAAAGGCCTTTTGCCAGACCGTAAGTTCGCGAAAACTTTTTAACTTAGCCAAAAACTTAAAGTTTAGTAAAAAACATTACTCCAACTTCACCCCAAGAATCCAACTTGTTAATAAACAGTTCATTAACAAAAACAGGCCAACATTCCTATCACTGAAAACTGTTCCCCGTAACCTGTAACCTGTTCCCTATGCTAAAATCCGTCGGAAGACAATGCAAAAGAAACTACCTAAAAAAGTACTCGTCCTCGGCAGCGGCGCTCTCAAAATCGGAGAGGCTGGCGAGTTCGATTATTCAGGCAGCCAGGCAATCAAAGCGCTCAAAGAAGAGGGGGTCAAAACCGTCCTCGTCAACCCCAATATCGCCACCAATCAGACCTCGGCCGGGGTGGCGGACAAAGTCTATTTCCTGCCTGTGACACCCCGTTTTGTCGAACGGGTGATTAAGAAAGAAAAACCTGACGGGGTATTGCTTGCGTTCGGAGGCCAAACCGCTTTGAATTGCGGCGTGGAGCTAGAGAAGCGGGGAGTTTTCCGCAGACATAAGGTTACGATCCTCGGCACCCCAATCTCCGCGATCGAGGCGACCGAAGATCGAGAGATTTTCGTAAAGAAGCTTAATGAAATCGATGTGAAAACCGCGCGAGCAGTCGCGGTGGAGAATACTGCCGACGGACTAAAGGCAGCCAAAAAAATTGGTTTCCCGGTGATTATACGAGCAGCTTACGCGCTCGGTGGTAAGGGAAGCGGTTTTGCCAAAAATGCGGCCGAACTAAAAAAACTTCTCGCAATCGCCTTCTCGGCATCACCTCAAGTATTGGTCGAAGAAGACCTGCGCGGCTGGAAAGAGATTGAGTACGAAGTTGTCCGGGATGGAGCGAACACTTGCTTGACGGTTTGCAACATGGAGAATTTCGATCCGCTCGGAATTCACACGGGTGAGTCAATCGTGGTGGCGCCTTCGCAGACGCTCAATAACTTCGAATACCACGCGCTGCGCGAGATTGGCATTAAGGTAATCCAACATCTCAAGATTGTCGGCGAGTGCAATATTCAGTACGCGTTGAATCCGAAAGCGGGTAAGGTTGAGAAGGTTAATAAAGTTAATAAGGCAGATCAACCTTCGAAACCCCATAAACGTTCTTCGCCTTCAGAAACTTCCCTGGATTACCGTGTTATTGAAGTTAACGCTCGTTTGTCTCGTTCCTCTGCACTGGCGAGCAAGGCGACGGGCTATCCCCTCGCCCATGTCGCGGCGAAACTGGCGCTCGGTCAGCGACTCGATGAAGTTCCCAACGCTGTGACGGGTAACACGACGGCGTGTTTCGAACCAGCGCTCGACTACCTGGTCCTCAAAATCCCCCGCTGGGATTTGCAGAAATTCCGCAAGGTTAGCAGTGAGATCGGTTCCGAGATGAAAAGTGTGGGTGAGGTGATGGCAATCGGCCGCTCTTTCGAGGAGGTGCTGCAGAAGGCGCTCCGAATGTTGCAAGTTGGCGCCTATGGTTTCAGTCACGCCAACTTCGATTTCGCGGACATGGAAAAGGAAATCCGCTATCCCACTCCCGAACGAATCTTCGCAATCGCCCGGGCACTCCGCAACGGTTGGACGGTTGATCGGATTCACAAAATCTCCGGCGGGATCGACAAGTGGTTTCTCGAGAAGTGCAAAAGCATTACCGACTTCGAAAAGAAGACTCTAAAAAAGAAACGGGGAAAACTGAATAGGGCGGAAATGCGACAAGCGAAGAGGCTGGGCTTCTCCGACTCGCAGATCGCCTGGCGAGCGGGAGTACACGAGCTCGACATTCGGAAGAAACGAAAGCAGCTGGGAATCCTTCCGGTGATCAAGAAGATCGATACCTTCGCGGCCGAGTTCCCGGCGCGAACGAACTACCTCTACCTCAGCTACCATGGAGATACTTCAGATGAAGTTAAGATTACCGGCAAGCCCCGGGTAATCGTGCTGGGTAGCGGGGCCTACTGTATTGGCTCCAGTGTGGAATTCGACTGGTGTTGCGTGAGTGCGGTGAATACACTGGCGCAGAACGGTTTCGAAACAGTGATGATCAATTACAACCCGGAAACAGTTTCGACAGACTATGATACCTGCGATCAGCTTTATTTCGATGAACTTTCCGTCGAACGGGTTCTGGATATTGTCGACGCGGTGAAGCCTAAAGGAGTCGTCGTCTCAGCCGGAGGGCAGATCCCCAACAACCTTGTCGGGAAATTGGCCAAGTCGCGCGTCCCTATCCTGGGTACCTCGCCACAATCAATCGATCGAGCTGAATCGCGCCAAAAATTTTCCGCGCTCTGTGACTCACTCGGGATTGATCAACCGCGGTGGGCGGAATTCACAAAAAACTCGGAAGCCCTGAACTTCGCCGAGAGAGTGGGCTATCCCGTGCTGGTGAGACCGAGCTATGTGCTCTCGGGGGCGGCGATGAGCGTGGCCTTCACGGCAGAACAGCTGGAGAATTATTTAGCTAAAGCTACTAAGGTTTCGATCGAAGCTCCAGTAGTAATCACGAAATTCGAGGAAGGTGCCCGTGAGATTGATTTCGACGGAGTAGCCGCTCAGGGCAAACTCACGATCTTCGCTGTCTCCGAGCACGTGGAAAATGCCGGAGTACACTCGGGCGATGCGACCCTCGTCTTACCACCGCAAAAAACTTACATCGAAACAATCCGCCGGATCAAAGACATTGCCAAGAAGCTCGCTCGGTCCCTAAGCATCACTGGCCCCTTCAACATCCAGTTCCTCGCCAAAGACAACCGGATCGCGGTGATCGAAATGAATCTGCGGGCCAGTCGGAGTTTCCCCTTCGTCTCGAAAGTCTCCGGTCACAACTTTATCGAGATTGCGATTGAAGGGATGCTGGGTAAGGTGAAGCCGAAAAAATGGCGCAAACAAAATTACCAAACCCTCGATCTGAATCACGTCGGCGTCAAAGCCGCCCAGTTTTCCTTCTCCCGGCTGCGGGGTGCCGACCCCACACTCGGTGTCGAGATGGCCAGTACGGGAGAGGTGGCCTGTTTCGGAGACAATCTTTACGAAGCTTTCCTCAAAGCTCAGATTGCCGTCGGCTTCCAGATACCGAAGCAGAACATTTTCGTTTCAGCGGGACCACTGGCGAGCAAGACTCACTTCCTGTCGTCTGCTCGGCGCTTGGTCGCAATGGGTTACAAGCTCTTCGCGACTCCAGGCACTTCCAGATTTCTAGCTGAGAACGGAGTGCGCAATAAAACAGTTCACTTCCCACTAACGAAACAGAAACCCAACATTTCTGATCTTCTGGCGAAGCGCCAGATCGATCTCGTTATCAACATTCCCAAAAACTACCAACCGGAGGAACTGACGAACGGTTACCTCATCCGAAGAAAAGCCACCGACTTCGGAATCCCGCTGATCGTGAATCCGCAGGTGGCGAAATTAATGGTGGATGCGTTGGAAAAGTACGGAAAGAAAGAATTACCTATTCGTGAGTGGAAAGAATACTTGAAGTAATTTGAAAATTAGGTTTGGATATGCGACAATCTCACCCTTTAATTTTTTGTTATGACTAAAAAAACTCAAAAGAGATTAGCGGCAAAACGAGCACATGATGATTCAGTGTTTAGCGAAGCAGAAGATTTTTTACAGCAAGAAGATACCGAAGGGGCAATCCAAGCCTTAGAAAAAGCTGCCGATAAAAACAGGCTCCTTGGTTTTTTAGAAAAGTGGAGAACAGCTGAAGAATTGACAGCAAAACAAGCTCTGCTAATTTTGGAGACAAGAAATGAAATCATTCGACTTCCTGAGGCAGGTTTTCTTAGAAGGCAAGCCAGTGAGCTTGTCGCAGAGTCTCTAAAATTACGCCAAGAAAGACATCCCATTTTGGCAGGAAGAATTGAAAAGCTCTTGAAAAACGTTTTTGGCAGTTATACAGCCGACGGTTTGATTGAAGAAGCAGGCCAGTAAGAGTCTTTTGGGCTCGAGTCGTTGTACATAATCCAAGTCGAAAAGATTTGGACCATCGGAAATTTCACTCACACTTTTTTAAATCAAAAAACCCCACTTCACCGGTGGGATTCTTTGGGCTTCTTTCGTGCCGTATACTCCCGATAGCAGCAATCCTGTAGGTCAAGTGGGAATCCTTTCTCACAATCCGCAGAATGGAGAAATGTACGGAACCCCTTAAGCTTTGTGAGCGATTTGGCTTCGTGTCGAGCTAGCGAACACGAAAGAATTACCATCAATATAGCTGAACAAATTTTGTGTGCAAAGTAAAAAAGCTTGCGCAGTTCGGGAAAACATTTTTTTGCTCTGCTTTTTTGAAGGACTAGACCCCAAATGTTGTGGAAAGATTAATTGCAGCGAACACTATGTTGATAAGTTTTCCCAAGATACCCCACAAAATGCTGGTACTAAAGACCCAATCAAAAGCAATGAGTGAAAAAAGTATAATCGGACCGTTCTTGCGAAGCGGTTCCCCGTACCTTGGCGGCAAAAAAGCAGTAAGTGCTCCCCCACCATCGAGTGGCGGAATAGGCAGCAAGTTAAAAACCATCAGCACGATATTTACAAACATCACCGTTTGGATGAAAAGGAAGGTGCTTGATCCCGGTTCAGTCAGAAAGTTGTAAGGCAGGGCGAGCGCGAGCGCGACTGTGAAATTGGCGAGCGGACCGGCGAGCGAGGTGAGAATCTCCCCCGTGCGTGGGTTGGTAAAGTTACCCGGATTCACCGGTACGGGCTTCCCCCAGCCAAAGCCCATGAAGAGCAGGAAGATTGTTCCGGCCGGATCGAGGTGGCGCAATGGGTTCAGGGAAATCCGGCCCATAAATTTCGCAGTGGGGTCACCCAGATAGGCGGCTGAAGCAGCGTGCGCGGCTTCGTGGACAGACAGGGCAATCAAAAATCCCGTGATCCATGCAACGATTTCGAAGGCGGAAAGATTAAGTAAAAACATTGATAGAAGCTACTTTTTTGGTTAGAATCACGCGGTCCCGCAGGGATCCCTTTGGGACTTTAAAGAATTTTAACATGAGCAAGATTTGTAATCTTTGTGGCAAGCGACCAGTCGCCGGTCATAATGTGAGTCACTCGAAACGTCGAACCAAGCGCCGATTCCTGCCCAACCTGGTTTCGAAAAAGTTTGGCGGGAGAAAAGTTTTGATTTGTGCGGCCTGTCTGAGAACTTTGAAGAAGCCCGAGAAAGAAAAGAAAATTGTTGAGAAACAAGTTGTCGAACAGGAGAAGGTTGCTAAGGTGGATAAGGTTAGTAAGGTTGAGAAGGAAGAAAAGAAACCTACTGCTAAAAAATAAAATGGCGGAAGGAGGGGGATTGAAACTAGCTCATGGTTGTGCTGATCTTTGGTTTCTTTGCGGGCCGCCCCGGAATCCGAGTGCTTGATTTTGGCCTACTTCCTTCTCGGCGTGAGTTCTCGCCGCCCGTCCTCCTGCAAACCAGAACCCCCCGCTTTGCGGGGGAACCTGTTTTGCTGGCGGAGGGAGGGGGATTCGAACCCCCGAGACGGTTGCCCGCCTACACGCTTTCCAAGCGTGCGCACTCGGCCACTATGCGATCCCTCCGTTTGATCGAATTTTGTTTGATTTGATAATTTTAAGTTTTTTTTGGTATCCCTGCGGATGCTTCAAATAAAATTCTCTTTTGTAAGCTTCATTTTTTGAGGCAAATTTTTCCGTGTAGATAATTTGCCAGGGTTGATAAGGTTTGGTTGATCTTGAAGATCCTGAGTTATGTTTATCTAGACGATGCTTTAGGTCCTTGCTTACACCGATATAAAACTTGTTATGCCTAGCGCTCTGGAGAATATAAATGTAATACATTTTCTTTCCAAGCCCCAAAGGGGGCCCTTTGGGCCGTGCGCACTCGGCCACTATGCGATCCCTCCGTGCGGGCTATTCTAACTGTTAAACGAGAGAATGGTTAAATAATTTTCTTTCTACTCTTAGGTTGTCTAAATCCAAAAGTAGGTATCCCCCATCATCCATCAAGCTGCCCGGATTGAGGGAAAGCCTTTCTTCTTCCTGCCTCACTTCGGGAATGTGGGTGTGGCCGGAAATAACAACTGAAGCTTCGATTGCGGAGAGGTCTTTTGCTCTGTGGGCGGCTGCCAGTTTCACTCCAGCAATCTTTGTTTCAACGACTTCATCCAACTTAACATTCGGTAGCTCGCGGACTGCGGCGAGAGTTTCTTCGTTCACATCACAATTCCCGCGGGCGATATAAAAATTAAGTTCTGAAAATTTCTGCAAGACTTCAGTTATCCCATCCGCAGTGAAATCTCCAGCATGGATTACGTTTTTAATTTCCGCTGCGGCGAGATTTTTTAGCAGCTCGCTCAGGCGATCGAGAGAGCCGTGGGAGTCGGAGACAACAGCGATTTGCATGGGGGCTTTATCTGGTGCCCTCGATAGGAATCGAACCTACATTTGCCCCTTAGGAGGGGGCCGTTCTATCCATTGAACTACGAGGACGTGGGGTGAGTAATGAGTGGCTGCTTGTCCTCCGTAGTTCGCCGTGGCGAACGAAGGAGGAAACTACGGGGTCAGGTGAAGGATTATAAAGATTATAAGGCGACTAATGATTATAAGGAACAACCGCTTCGACTGAAGCGGATTCAAAAAAACCAGCTTCAGCTTGCTTTATTTCCGGGACCTCAAAATGCGGAGCTCCATGCGATCACCCGGCAGAGCGCCGGCTTTTAACCTCAGGTCGCTTTCTTCTTCGAGCTCGCCAAAACCGAGAGCCTTGGCAAATTCTTTTTCCTCACCAGGCTTGAAATTCATCGGTATGACAATCTTGGGTTCCAAGGCTTCGATCGTGTTTTGAATTTGTTTACTGTTTAGCGCTGCTTCTTTGCCCACACTTACAAGCAAAACGTCTGTATTGCCGATTTTTTCTTCATCGCTTTCGGTGAGTGGCTCGGTCAAGCCGTTCAAATGCACCACGGCGATTTCATCAACAATAACCTTGGCAATTCGCGAAGGCTTTTCTTTGCCGACTGGGATCAGGGCCACACTGACACCTTTCGCTTCGTACTCACCCGGCCAATCAAAGATGCTTTGTTCCGCGCTGGTTTTCACTTTTTCATCTTCGGTTCCCGTGATCACGATGTCATTGCTACCGATCTTCTCAGGCGGGAGCGTGAGTGCCACACTAGTCTCAGCACCTTTCAGGAGGAATCCGGTTCCGCCGAAGTAAGAGATTTGCATCGCTGGGGATTCTAACACAGGTTCCAGGGAACAGGTTTCAGGGAACAGCTAGGGAACAGGGAACAAAGGCAGGTTTCGAATCTGAATCATGAATGAAACATAAACAGATACCAGGTTCGATTTACCCTTCGGCAAACTCCCCTCGGTATAACTCGGGGCAGGCAGGACAGGCAAAATCGAACAGAAACCTTACGGTTCAGATTGCCCTTCGTCCGCCGCGGCGGACTCAGGATCTCCGCCCCGCTCAGTGGGGCTTCGACAAATCTGAACCTGCGTTTTGGCTTTAAAAAATGCTAAAATTCACAGGTATTTAACTCGGTTTTATGAAGAAACTTTTCTGGGTCGCAATCCCGCAATGGGACAAGAAACTCATCACAGCCGCACTCGAAAGCGGGGCCGATGCTTTAGTTTTGAAAAAAGGCTTCTCGGCCAAAGCTAAAGAGTTGGGGTTAATCACGACGATCGCTCCGGATGGGGACTTGAAGCTGGGGAGAGACGCGAAGGAGTTTTTGATTACGAAAAAAGAAGTGGAAAACGAGATCGTCGCTGCCGGAGAGAAGGTTTGGAAAATTATTCGGAATAAAGATTGGAGCATTATCCCGCTCGAGAATCTGATCTCCAAAACCAAAAACATTATCCAAGCCGTTCCGGACAGCAAGAAGGCCAAGCTCGCGCTTGAAACGATGGAGGTCGGTTCAGATGGAGTGCTGCTCGAGACCAACAAGGCCGCTGAGATTGTCGCGACCGGGAAAATCGTTCGCGAAGCCAACAATGAAAAACTCCAGCTCGTTCGTGCGAAGATCGAATCAACAGAAGCTCTCGGAGTGGCTGATCGCGTCTGTGTGGACACGGCGGCGATTCTCCGGCCCGGACAGGGGATTTTGGCGGGGGATTCGAGCTCGGCAATGTTTCTCGTCTTTAACGAAAACGTCCAAAGCCCTTACTGCGATCCGCGGCCCTTCCGGGTGAACGTGGGGGCGGTGCACGCTTACGTGCGCCTACCGGACAACAAAACCGGTTACCTGAATGAAGTTCGGTCCGGCTCACAGGTTTTGATCGTGGACGAAAAGGGCAACACTTTCCCTCTTGCTGTCGGTCGGGCGAAGATCGAGAAAAGACCAATGCTCTTAGTGAAGGGAAAAATCGGTTCGAAATCAATTTCCCTCGTGATGCAGAATGCCGAAACGATCCGTCTGACCAAGGCAAATGGAAAACCGATTTCGATTACACACTTAAAAAAAGGAGACGAAGTGTTGGCTTACGTCGAGGATGCGGGGAGGCATTTTGGGGTGAAGGTAAAGGAAACTATAACCGAGAAGTAATTACAAATTTCAAACTCCAAACTCCAGACAAATCCCAAATGTCAAAACCCAAAACATTTGACATTTATTTTTTTGAAATTTGTCATTGAATTGACATTTGGATTTTGAGCTTTGAAATTAAAAGTTAACCGGGAGGTTAACTTATCCTAGTCTAGATCCTTAAAAAATTAGCTCTGCCCCCGGATGCGGCAACTCAAATCTACCCCGCGTCACTCCGCTGATTCTCGGCAAATCGTACTCGTGTAAATCGGCGTTTAGCATTTCGAGTAGGTGGATTGTGAGCAAAGGGATCTCCCCTTTGGCGAATTGTTTTTGGGTGACGAAGCCGAGGTTACTGAGTAGACGGGGATTCAGCTCAATCAGGTGGACACGATTACGGGCGTCGTCGACGAGGAAGTCAACTCCCACGATTCCGCGATAGTCTACTTTTTCGAGAGCATTGCCGACCATGTCGACTAAAGTAAAGATCCGCTCGAAGGTTCCCAGTGAAAGTAGCCTTTGAGCCAGGCCAAAGTCAATCCCGCCGGTTCCTCCCGGTAACGGATTCAGCTCCGGATCTCCAGTGATCTGGTAAAAGGGTTGTGTGGAGAAAAATCCTTCGCGAGTAACACAAAAATTCAACGAAAAAGTGGGCAGCTTCATAAGCGGCGTGATTTTCACGACCCAGGCTCCCGCTTTCTTCTTCAGCTCCTGAAGCTCCCGGGCCGAGCGGACAAAAAATGTCGACTCGCCAGCATGACCCCGGCGAGTTTGGATCACAATCGGTTCGGTGAAAATTACTTGCTGCAGCTCGCTGATTTTCGTTGGCAGCAGCGGCAGAGCATGCTTGTGACAAAAGTCCACGAAATTAATTTTGTCTTCCAACAGGCTTACAAACCGGGCCTCCGGCATGAGAATTTCGAGGTGGTGTTTTTGAGCCAGCTTTTCGATCTTGGGTAGATTCTTGAAAACCAAAATACGGTGTCCCCGCTTGAGCAACTTTTTGTTCAGCAGGTGCTGCACCAGCTCGGAAGTCTTCTTTATCCTGGGTAGCTTGAGATTAGTGATGTCGGCCCCGCGCGCATGCGCTTTGCGAAGATAAGGAGTGAGTTTATTCACAAAAATCTTCAGCTGCGGCCACGCCAGCTCGAGCCCCTCAATCTTCTGGGGATCGGGGGAGATCAGATAAACGGTTTTGCGCGGAAGTTTAAGCATCGAGGAAGGTTTCGAAAGTTACTAAGGTTAGTAAGGTTAATAAAGCAGGTAAGGTATTCTACCTGATTGAGAATTCCACTACTCACTACCATCTACTATCTACCAACTACCTGAGCCGCAGGCTTGAGCCAGAGGCTCATCCGCCTGTGGAGGACATCCGCCTATGGCGGAAACTATTTTATCGACATCCGCAAAATTTTCCGCACGTAAAAAATTATTCGAATCAAACTCCCCCTTTGGCCACTTGCGCCCGGTAAATATTACAACCGTTTGACCGCCCGGTTTGACCTTCTCGGCGGCGATGAGCGAGGCAACCCCCTCGGCAGATGTGCCGAAACTATTCTCCCTACTCGAGATTTCTGCATCCGAAACTTCCACCAGCCCTCCCCCACTCTGCCGACAAACCTTTTCAATCTGTTCCTTATTTTTTAATCCGCCGCTCAGTCCACCCGCCAGCTTGCCCTCCGAGTAGACAGCGAAGAGACACGGAACCTTGTCTACTGCTCGCATTTCCACAAGCTTCCGGAAGGCCTCCGAGATTCCTTTTAGGCTCGCCCCGCTTGTTACGAATGTAAAAATATTGTCTAGTTTAGAGTTCTGTTCGAATAATTCGAAACCGAGTGAGCGAAAACCGATGGCAGCGTTGGGATCTCGGGAAGGCCGCAGATCTGGCAAATTGTATTTAGCGGCTGCGTATTTAGCCAGGCGCAAAGGTTTTTTGGATAAAATTGGAACTATGTTTTCTGTTTTAATAGCAGCCAGCTTCGCCGGAGCTGTTTTCTCCGAGAGAAATGTAAAAAGTTTCACTCCGGCTTGTGCCGCATAGTGAGAGGCGCTGATAGCGGCGTTGCCCGAGCTGGAAAGGACTGCCCTGGTGCATCCACCCGCAAGCAGATGCGTGAGTTGGTAGGCAAGACTGCGAAACTTATGAGAGCCGGTGATGCTCTTGTCTTCACGTTTGATCAGCAAGTCCCCCACTCTATCCAGCGGAGTGAATTCATCTTGTCCACTCGACAATTGGCTCCCCTCCCCAATATTCCCCAGAAGTTTTGCATAGCGCCAAATGTCTTTTTGCGAGGGATTTACGAGACTGTCAAAGCCTTTTGTTGACATTTGGGAACAAGTTCTTAAAATCCGAGCCATGTTAACGATAATCTGCCCAGATTGCCAATACAAAATTGAACACGAACCGACCGACCCGGGAGAAGTCGTCGAGTGCGAAAATTGTGGTTGTGAGATTTTATTAACTTCACTGAAGCCGCTCAAATACGAACCGGTTGACGAAGAAAAGTAGTTAGGCCAGGCTTTTTACAAATTGCGCGAATCCCCTGCCGCCCAGAGGGATTTTCCCGCGGAAATGGCAAAACCAGGCCGCTCCCGGCGAAAGCAGGACAGACTCGCCCCTTTGGGCGTTTTTAGCCGAAATTTTTACCGCTTCTTGGAGGTTTTTTACGGAAACGAAGTCAATTCCCAGGCGCCTTAACTCTCGTCCGAGGATTAGCTCGACAGGACTTTTCAAAATCACAACGCGGACTTTCCGACGCTTGATTTCCCGCGCCAGAGGGGCGAAATCGAGTCCTTTGGGGTCTCCACCCGCGATCAGGTGGATAGAGCCCGTAGCGAAGCTGGAAATGGCCGCAATGGCCGAATCTGGAGAGGTCGAGGACGTGTCATTGATAAAATTCACCCCAGCCTTGGTCGCGATGAGTTCCAAGCGCTGGGGAATGCCCCGAAACCGGCTCACAACTTTACGAATCGTGGGCCAATCAACCCCGCTCAGCCGGGCCGCCGCAATGGCCGCCAAAACATTCGAAAGATTGTGTTCGCCAAGTAGACAAATCTTGCCTACTGGCAATATTTTGGTGCTTGTCTTGTCACGGTGGACAATCCAGTCGCCATCGATATAGACACCCTTTTGCAGCTTTTGCTTTGTCGAGTAGGGTAGGGGAGTTCCCTTGACCTGTCCACTGAACTGTCTAGTCGCCGGATTATCTTGATTTAGGATGGCGATTTTTGACTGATCCTGATTTTTGATAAGACTGTATTTCCCAGCTTTATATTTTCTAAACGATCCACCATATTCATCGAGATGGTTGTTGGTAACATTCGTAATGACTCCAATTTCAGGTGCTTGGGAAAGTGGAAATTTCAGTTGTCGATTAGACACTTCAATTACCAACCAGTCGTCTTGTGTCCACTTGTCTAGACAGTCGAGGATCTGGACATTGCGCCGGTCGTTACCAGTAAACCAACTCTTTTGTCTAGACGCTTGCATTATTTCGGAGATGAGCTTGGCCGTGGTTGATTTACCGTTTGTTCCTGTTATTGCAATAATTTTTCCGGGGAAAAGCTGGAAGTAAAGTTGCGTAATGATAGCGAATTTTGCCGGATTTTTTTTGAAAATTGGTTTCAATTTGTCATTAGCTTCATAAGCTTCCCAATTCTGTGAGACAAAGATCAAATCTGCCTTTGAAATTCCCTTCAAATAATCATTTTTGAACTTAATCTGATCCTCAAATTTTTCCAACTCTTTAAACATTTTTTCCCTTTTCTTACGCTCAATTCCGAAATTATTTGCGAAAAAATTACGCTTGAACCTGGCTTGATCCGAAAAATCATGGGCAGTGAAACGAATTCCCTGTTTAGCCAATGCAAGTGCAATAGCAGCACCTTCGGAACCACTAATTCCGACGACGTGAACACTTCGTGAAGCTTTTAGGTGATCAAGGATCATTTGAAAGTGCATAGTCTACGGGCTCCGGAGCAATTATAACGCTTTTTTAGTTCCTCAAACGATTCAGATGCTAGCCCTTTTTTGTCTAGACAAAAGTGCCAAACTTTATCATCGAGATAGACTCCAACGTGCGATTTACGGGTTTTTTTGTGGACAAAAAAGACTAAGTCGAGTGGACAAAGCTGTTGACATTTTGTAGACACTCCGTATTTCCGCTGGACACGCGAATTGCGTGGCAAAAGCACTTTTGTCCACTCAAACACTGCGTGCTGGACGAAAGCAGAGCAGTCGATTCCCCTCTCTGTAGTGCCGCCCCAAAGATAGGGGGTGCGGGCGAATTTGCGTAAAATACCGTTAATTTTTTGCCGACTTGGTTTCGGAACACGCAACAAACGATTTCTGACCGGGTAAGTTATTTTAGCCCAGTAATTTCCCGGTTTTATACGTTGAACTTGTTTAGCTGGAATCCAGCCATAGGTTTGGTCAGCGAGCTGAATCAGCTGCCAATCTCGGTCCAATTCGAGTATCCGGAAGGGTAAATCAGTCTTGCTTACCTGCGTCTGTCGATTACGGCTTTTGGCGCGTTCGTTCAAAGTACCTAAGTTGTCAATTGGTTTGCGAAAAATGTCGACTGGACTCGCATTTACGCGACCCCAGGCAGGTTTGTCTAGTCGTTGTCGAGTGGAAGTTTTATTCAAGGATGGGGGAGAGAGTTATTTGCCTACATTCTGTCTACTCATTTCATTTTTGTCCACTAATCTTTCTTCTTGAGTAGACACAGCCATCCGGCCTTCGCCTTTCAGGCTTCGGCGGACTTCGTTCCGCTCCGCGGAACTTCGCTCTTGGGGTTAGAGTAAACACAACCGCAATAATTTTGTCTGTGAAGGTTAAATTTTTTGGATAAGTTGAGAGATTTTTTGAAGCCATCGCGCTTTTTCCAGTCGGCCGGGAGATAGCGGACCCCAAACTTCTTTGCGAGCTGCTCACCAATTTCGTTTAGCAGCTGCGCATCTTTGTGCGGGCTGATCGAGAGTGTCGTGGCGAAGGCTTGGAATCCCTCTTTTACCGCAGTCTCGGCTGTTTTGGCAAGTCGCATTTCGTAACAAATCCGGCAACGCTCGCCTCGCTCGGGATCGCGCTCATGTCCTTTCGTTAGCTCGAACCAACGCTCGGGATCATATTCACCTTCGATCATTTTGATGACCCCATTTCGTGAAATGGGACTACGTGCCAGATATTTTCTCGCTTCTTTAAAGCGTATTTCGTATTCCTCGCGGGGGTGAATATTCGGTCCGTAGAAAAAAACCGTAAGCTCGTAATCTTTCTCAAGCTTCGCAAGGGGATGGGTCAGGCAAGGGGCGCAGCAGGTGTGGAGGAGAAGCTTTTTAGTCATGAAACGTGAAACATGAAACATGAAACGCGGGTGTTAAAATGCTGTAAAATTAGGCAAATGTTTGAATTTAAGATTACCCGGAAAGACGCTAAAAGTGCTGCAAGAACAGGGGTATTCTACACACCCCACGGCAGTTTTCGCACGCCTTCCTTCATGCCGGTGGGCACTTACGGGGCGGTGAAAACCGTTAGTCCGGAAGAGCTGAAAGCATGTGGCGCAGAGATTATCCTGGGCAACGCCTTCCATCTCGAGGAACGGCCGGGAAGTAGCCTGATCAGGCGCTTTGGTGGCCTGCATAAGTTCATGAATTGGGACGGCCCGATCCTCACGGACAGTGGCGGGTTCCAGGTTTTTTCGCTGACAAAAATGCGCAAAGTCACCGATCGGGGAGTGGAGTTTCGCTCTCCGCTGGACGGAACTAAACGTTTTCTCACGCCGAAAAAAGCACTTAAAATACAACAAAACCTGGGATCTGACATCATGATGCAATTGGACGAATGCGCTCCGCACGATGCTTCCCGGAGGGTTGCCGAGCAAGCGCTGGAACGCACGATGCGGTGGGCGGAAGAATCACTAAAAGGACCCCTGGGGTCCTGTGGACCCCAGGGGTCCAAACAGGCGCTTTTTTCTATAGTTCAGGGCGTTAATTACCCCGATCTACGAAAACGTTCAGCTGAATTTTGCGCAACTTTACCAACCCCCGGGGTGGCAATCGGGGGACTGGCGGTAGGGGAAGACAAGCGGGATTTTCTCAAAACTCTGGAAATTGTTTGCCCGATTTTGCCTTATTCTAAGCCCAGATATCTCATGGGCGTGGGAGATCCCTTCGATATTTTGGAAGCCGTGGAACGCGGAATAGACATGTTTGACTGTGTGATTCCCACGCGACTGGCTCGCCATGGAGCCTTTTTTGTTCAACGCGGCAAGCGCGAGAACATTCGTAATTCCAAATTTAAAAACGACAAAAAGCCTTTAGGCAAAGGCTGTCGTTGCCCCGCCTGCCAGAATTTTTCCCGAGGATATATCCGCCATCTTTTTCTCACGAATGAAATTTTGGGATTGCGTCTGCTCACGCTGCACAATCTCACCTGGATTTTTGACTTCATGCAATCAATTCGAAGCCATATTCGGGCAAGGAGATTTAGCCAATTTAAAGCGTATTTCTTGCGAAAAAAAACTTGACTTTTGTGAGAGAATCGCTAGACTTCCCGCCACTCAAAAATTGGGACGTCAGATACTTGTGAAAAGGGGCAACAAAAGCGCTGTCTTGACAAGGGGAAATTTGAAACAAAAACGCTCCAAACTAGTTTTAATAAACGAAAAGTTCAAAAATTGTGAACAAGGAGTAAGTCGCTTATAAAAGCCAAAAAGGGCTAAAAGCGACCATCTTGTCTTGAAGCCCTGGTTCGAAATAAAGCGAATAAGACATGAACTTAGGGCAACGGAAAATCAGAAAAATTTGACAGGAAAAATGCCCATCAATAAACTCCCCCAAATCTGAAAAAAGCCTGAAACTACAGGGCAACAAGCGAAGAAGTCTCTCCAGAAGAAAGTCACGAGGAGAGGCTAAGTCTGCGTCTAAAACGACCAAATAATCTATTAGATCCCTGCCACAAAGTGGCCCCCTTGGGGCTTGCGCAGGGACAGGCAAGCTGCTCCTTGAAATGTCGGCCCACGGATAGATTCACCACAGAGGTGAGCGTCTGGTGGGGAAAACAGAATTACTCAAAAACTAAAGCAATTTAGTTTGAATATTTATTCTCTGAGGGTTGATCCCCTGACCCCGCTACAAAGTAGCCCCTTTGGGGCGCACGCGGGATTACTTCCGCTACTGGAAGTCGGAACTTTACAAAACTCACGGAAAATAATTTCCGTTTCACTATTCCTCTGTTGGGAAATCCAAACCTGCGGCTAGTTGCAAGACTGGCATTTGGCAGGAGATCCCCGTTTTCACGGGGACAGGGGTTTCCAACTTTCTAACCCTTGATTAAAATGAGTTCATTTAGAAAATTCACCGCTGCTTTGGCTGCTCTCGCTGTGACAATGACTTCGGTCATGACTTTCAGCGTAGCAGTGGCGGCAACGACATTCACAGATGCCTCGAGTATCGCCAGCTGGGCATCTAGTTCTGTCTCTGCGTTGGCTGACTCCGGAGTTCTCTCCGGTCGTCCCGACGGATCCTTCGATCCGCAGGGTCAGCTCAACCGTGCAGAGATAGCCAAGATTGCCGTCAAAGGCGCGGGTTTGACCGAGGACACCACTGGTGCTCCTCACTTCAACGATGTAGCCGCAGCCGACTGGTTCTACGCATTCGTTGAAACTCTTTACAACAACGGCGTAGTCGGCGGTATCAACGGCGGCGCGCTCGACAGTAATGGTCTGGCAACCTACAACCCGGCTGGGACACTCAACCGGGCGGAAGGTAGCAAGATTCTTGTCGACGCTTTCGACCTCGAGACCTCCTACGCTGGCACACCTCCGAATTTCCCGGATGTGCCTAGCTCGGCCTGGTTCTACGATTACGTAGAAACAGCCTACGCACACGGAATCCTCAATGGGTATGACAACGGCAACTTCGGTCCGGCTGATGCAATCACCCGTGAGCAGGTTGCTGTGATCGCTCAAAGCTCCATCGAGGAGGCTGCCGATGGCAGCAAACGCCGCAGTGATTACACTGCCGGCTCGGCTTCTTCTGCTACTCCAGAAACGCCCACAACCCCAACTCCGGTTACATCTGAGGGAACCCTCAACGTAGCTATCTCTGCCAGCACTCCAGCTGCGCAGACTTTCCCAGAAGGTGTAAGCAGCACTGCTGTGGCGGCTTACGATTTCACCGCCTCCAGTGATGATGTCGTGATCAGCAACTTGAATATTACCCGCACAGGTGTGGGTACGGATAGCGACTGGTCGGCGCTCTACCTCTATGACGGCAAAAGCCGTCTGACTTCCGGTAAGACAGTCAACTCAACCACTCACCAAGCCACCTTCACAGGTATCAATGTCAAAGTGGTTGCCGGTACGACCAAGACTATTATAGTCAAGGCTGATACCGTTACCATCGCTACAGGTGGTGACAACTTCTTCGAAATCTCTGCTTCGACGGATGTGGTTACGAACGCTAAAAGTACTACGGGTACTTTCCCGGCCAAATCCAACAAGCAGGAAATCAACGCCAACGTAACGGCCGGTTCGATCCTGGTAGAAAAAAGCGGATCGATAGTTAATTCAAAAGTTGGTGAGGACGATGTCACAATTGGTAAATTCAAACTGACCACTGCCAATGAAGCTGGTATGTTTGAAGAGATTGCTCTCTTGGTAGACGGTTCGATTTCCGCCGGCGATGTGCAAAACGCTCGCCTTTACCAAGGCAGCACGCTGATCGCCAGTACTGATGGAGTCAACAGCAAAGACCTCCTGGTCTTCACGCTAGACACTCCTTTCGAAATCAAAAAAGGTGACAGCCGCATCTTCGAGGTCAAGGCCGATCTCAATACCGGCCGCGGGTCTGACACTGTCAAGATTTACGTAGATGAGGCTACTGACGTAGTGGCGATCGGCGGGACTTATGGCTTCGGTATGTCCGTAGACATCAGTACTTCGGGTAGTTACAACGGTACTGGCTGTACTGCCGCTACCGGCAGCTGTTCTTACTCCGTTGTCCAAGGTGGTGAGATCACAATCAGTTCGAGTGGTCCATCCGCAGCCGACATCGCCGTAAACGGTGAGGAAATTTCCCTACTGGACTTCAACATTACTACTCTCTCAGAGATTACGATCAAGAAGTTCTCGATTCTCCTCACCACCAACGATGCTGATAGTGCACTAGACCAAGGTGGTTTGCTCGGCGGCACAGCCGGTACGACTGCCAACTACACGGACATCAAGATCATCAACAAAGACACCGGTGCAGTCCTCATGGGGCCAATCGATGCTAATGTCTTGACGATAGCAGCGGAAAGCACCGCTATCACTGCTACCACGGATGGTGATGGTTACTATGTCTTCGCAGATGAATTTACGATGGCTGCGGGTGAGAGCCTGGATCTCCGGCTCACGACCGATGTTGCCAACAACGTCAATGCTAATTTCACGGATGACACAATCTACGCCACGATCGATATCGTGGATGGATCCTATCCGGAGATCAAGGACGTCAACAACAAAACAGTTGATGTCGGCGACAACGTAGTACCAACCGCTGCTATCACAGGTAAGACAATGACAATCACTTCGCCAAGCCTCACAGTGACCAAGTCGTCCACTCCGGTATCCGACACTTCAGTGAAAGGTACCAACGATGTATCTCTGCTCGGTCTCACTGTCGCGGCCGGTAATGCCGGTGATATCAAGATCACCCAGATGGTGATCCGCATACGAGCTGAAGACGACACCACTTTTAACGACGATAACGTTGCCGCGAGTGACATCATCAATAATATCGAGCTCTGGGTCGGTGACACCAAGATCGCCGGACCGAAAGGTCTCTCAGCTCCGGCTACAATCGCCACCGGCTACTACTCAGCTACTTTCGACAACATAAGCTACACAGTCAGCGGGGGTAGTACGATCCAGGTGATGGTGAAGGGTGACCTCTCCACCAACGTCGCTGCCGATCGCTATATCGGTGCGGACATCGATCCGGACGACGACATTACCTGTGAAGACGAGGATGGCAACAGCGTAACCGCTGGGGGCACCGCCGCTCTCAACGCCGCCGCCACCCAGAGTCCGATGCTGACTGTCTCGACGGGTGGTTCGCTCACGATTTCAGTAGACGCGAACACCACGAAGGAAAACATCGCTGTGGCAGGTACTGCCGATGTCGAAACCGGTAAGTTCAAATTCACCACGACCGATGAGGCTTTTACCGTGAGCAAGATCAGCGTCAATAACCGCCAAAGCGCGGCAACCGCTATCGGTGACTATGATAACAATATCATCTCGGTTAAGCTCAGCTATCCGAACTCCAGTGGGGCGACTGAGACCAAGACGGGTTATCTCACATCCGGTACGGCCAACTTCTCCGGCATGGATTTCTACATTGCCAAAGATGACGACGCTGTGCTGACGGTTTCCGCCAC
>JBDRMN010000019.1:0-2595 GCA_043812055.1 Patescibacteria group bacterium | reverse complement strand
GTAAACGGTAACGAGATCAAAGTTTTCGAAGGAGATCCGGGGGAGGATTTTACCTGGAAAGACTTGAAGATTGATGTGGTGATCGAAGCAACTGGTCGACTGACGAATTATTCTACCGCCAAAAGGCATCTCGAGGCTGGTGCGAAAAAAGTTCTCGTCACCGCTCCTTGCAATGACATCCGCATTCCGACTTTTGTGATGGGAGTGAATGACTCGGAATACAATCCTAAGGATTTAATCGTTAGCAACGCCAGTTGCACGACAAATTGTCTCGCGCCAGTTGTAAAAGTTCTGCACAAAAACTTTGGAATTCGCGCGGCTCATATGAGCACAATTCACGCTGTCACCGGCAATCAGAGTATCCTCGATAATTCCAGTAAGGATCTTCGCCGGGCACGCAGCTTCGTGCCTTCTATCATTCCGACCAAGACGGGCGTGAGTTCCTCACTCGCCCGCGTACTTCCAGAATGCGCGGCAAAATTCTCCGGGGTAAGTTTGCGCGTACCGACCTTGATTGTTTCGCTCGTTGATCTCGTGGCTGAGCTTGAGAAACCGACAACAGCAGAGAAGGTGAATGCAGCGTTTGAAAAAGCGGCCGGAGGAGAGCTGAAAAATATTCTCGGAGTTGAAAAAGAAGCACTGGTTTCGGTTGATTTCAAGGGTGATCCCAGGAGCTCGATCGTGGACGCAGAGAATACGAAAGTAGTAGGAGATAAGTTGGTGAAAGTTCTATCTTGGTATGACAATGAGTGGGGCTACTCTGCTAGAGTTGTGGATTTGGTAAAAATGATCGGCTAATCGCAAGACAAAACCTAGCGGTTTTTTCTCGCGTGCTCTTTTTCCCTATATTGAGTGAGCGAAATTTTTTCCGGCTTAGCTTCGTTTTTTGTTGCGCCGGTACATGCCCGCCTTCACAAAAAACTTCGCGCGCCTTCCGCACTCGCTCGTTATACTCGCTCGGCTGAAAAAATTTCGCTCACGCTTTTTAGATTAAATCAGTAATTTTCAGCTGCAGCTCCCTGCTACCATTCCAAATATTCTCGGCTAATGTAAAAGCGAGATCGACCTCTTTGCGTTTGCTGATTTCTTCCGCAAATTCGCCGAAACGAAAAGCGATCGCCGGAGATTTACGCTTACCAACCTTCAAGCGGAGGTGACTGGAGTCGCTACCGACAGTGCGGACTTCGCTTAGTGGTGCGGATTTCCAGAGGAGGATTGGCTCAGAATTGCCCGCACCGAAAGGGGCGAGTTTTTGAAGATCAGAAAGCAGTTTGAAATTCAGATCAGCTTCACTGACTTCTAGATCGAGATAGAGAACGGGGATAAGTTCCTCCGCTTGGATTTTATTTTCCGCGATTTCAGTTAGACGTTTGGCGAAGGCTTCCCGGTTTTCTGTCAAAAGCGTAAAACCAGCCGCGGCGCTATGGCCACCGAACTTAGTTAACAAATCTTCCAGCTCAGCCAAAGCTTCCGTGATGTTGAAGTTCGGCAGGGGAGAACGGCAGGAGCCGGTCAACATTCCCTTTTCTGCGCTCATCACGATCGTCGGGCGGTGGTATTTTTCCGCGAGTCTGCCAGCGGCGAGACCGATCACTCCGGGATGAAAATTCGCCCCACTGGCAATCAGGATGCGTTTGTCCGCGATTTCTCCCAGACTTTCCTCCGCTTCCGTCAGCATTTTTTCGGTAAGTTGTCGGCGGTCGAGATTCAGCTGCTCCAACTGCTGCGCGCCCTTGCCGTTTATGAGAGTCTGGAAAGCGAGCAGGGCGTCGTCGAGACGGCCAGCGGCGTTGAGCCGCGGAGCAATCCGAAAGCCCACATCTTCGGCGGAAATACTTTTGTCCAGACCGCTAGTCTTGAGGATAGCGCGCAGGCCAATATTTTTACTTTCGGCGATTTTGGCCAAACCAGCTTTCACGAGTGCGCGGTTTTCACCGGTTAAAGAACAGACATCGGCGACTGTTCCTATGGTAGCTAAGGCTAGAAGCTCACTCTTTAGTTCTTGGTTCGCAGTTCGCAGTTCTTGGTTTATGAGAAGTGCGAGTGCAAGCTTGAAGGCTACGCCAGCTCCGGAAAGGTCTTTATTGGGATAAGGGCAGTCGGGGCGGCGGGGATTGATAATGGCGTAAGCATTCGGTAACTGCTGTGGAGGAAGGTGGTGGTCGGTGACGATTACATCAATGCCGAATTCGTTCGCCAGCTCGATTTCTTTGTGCGCGGAGATGCCGTTATCGACAGTGATGATTAGGCTGACCTTTAAATCCTGGGCTTCTTGAATAAATTGCTCATTCAGACCGTAACCGTGTTTACTGCGGTGAGGGAGGCGGACGCTTACCTTTGCTCTCAATTCCTCCAAGGTCTTGAAGAGGATCACGCTGGCGCAGACACCGTCCGCATCGTAATCACCGACAATCAGGATGCGTTCGTCATTCTGAATCGCCTGCTGAATGCGTTCGACCGCTCGGGGGAGATCACACAGGGTCTCGGGAGGATGCAGCTCCACTTCCTCGATTTTGCGAAGCCGTTTCAAGTCTTCGATCAAGATTCCCGAGCTCTTGGGCGGGGTCCAACGTTTACCGAGAAGGGATAGCTTGG
>JBDRMN010000018.1:0-6600 GCA_043812055.1 Patescibacteria group bacterium | reverse complement strand
AAAGCTTTTCTTTTTGATCAACTCGGATTCGAGTATCTGTCTTTCCTCATAGGTGAGAGGTTTGCGTTTTTTTGCCATACGCCTGAAAGTTAAAGTTTTGAATTTTACCTTCAGGTGGTGCAATTGATTTTAGAATGTGCCCAGAAGTGCTGAAAAAAACCAATAACCAAATAAGGCTTAAGCTTAAGGATTTATTAACAGGTTTTAAAAAAGAAGAGTTGGTTCAGGTTGATTTGTGTGTGAATAAAGCCGATAGGGAAGCAGTTGCTGGAACTAAAGATTGGTTGTTGGAGATGGGAATTTCTGATGAGGTAATTCTAAATTTTCTGTCGATTATTTTTGGCGAAGAAGCTACCTTGGCACAGTCCAGACCTTTTGAATATTGGGAGAACTTGGGAGAGGAGCAAACGAGAAATGTGATGCGCAAAAAAGCCGAACGAAGAGTTGAAGAATTAATAGCTTCACTAGATATTGCTGAACTAGGCGACAGGGTTCCTCCAGCAAAAGTTATTAAAAAATTCATTCTTGCTATGCACGAAAGAATTGTAGATAAAAAAGGAGAAATGATGGCCATTTATCGACAATTTGTCGAAGGTAATTACGATTTGACGCTCTTTGAAGCTGAAAAAACCGGAAATTGCTAAACTTCAATCGTATACGGCAAAATCAACGGTTCGCGATCAATCCGTTTACGGATAAATTTCGCGACGGCGCGGGAAACTTCCTTGCGGACTTCCTTGTAGTCTTTTTTACCGCCGGCGTTGACCTCTTCGTAAACTTTTTGGGCGATCTTTTTCGTTTCTTCTACGATGGCATTACTTTCCTTCATGTACACAAAGCCGCGAGAAATAATACTCGGAGCGCTTACCAGCTTTCCAGAGTTGGCGTAGGCGCGGAAGACAATCACCACGATTCCATTTTCACTCATCGCTTCGCGTTCCCGCAGGACCGAAGCTCCGATATCACCCACACCGAGCCCATCGATCAGGATGTTATTGATCCGGACTTTGGATTTGGATTTGCGGACGATCCCGTTCGGAGCGAGTTCGACGATGTCACCGTTATCGAGCAGCAAAACATTACCCTCGTCGATTCCGGTTGACTTAGCCAGTTCGCGATGTGCATGACGCATGTGCAACTCTCCATGTACGGGCACGAGGTATTTCGGCTTAAGCAAAGAGTGCATCAGTTTCAGGTCTTCCTGATTGGCGTGACCGGAAGTGTGCACGTCGAGATGTTTATTCGTAATCACATTGGCGCCGAGACGGAGCAAGTTATTCGTGACGCTCACAATCGCTCTTTCGTTGCCGATGATTGGAGTTGAGGAAAAAACAACGGTGTCGCCCTCCCGAATGTGGATCGTAGAGTGTTCCTCGAGAGCGATGCGCGAAAGAGCAGAGAGTTCCTCTCCCTGGCTGCCCGTACAGAGGATCAAAACTTTATTCGGAGGCAGCTCGCCAATCTTGGCACCCTTTTTCAATGGACGGATGAGACCCTGGGGGACTTTGAGATAACCCAGTTTCTCAGCCATCTCGAGGTTGGCAATCATGGAGCGACCACTGGCGAAAACTTTCCGACCATTACGATTCGCCGCATTCACTATATTTTGAATGCGACCGATCAAACTTGAGAAAGTCGCCAGGATGATACGACCCTTGGCTTCGGAAATTGTTTTGGTGAGATTTTCATTCACCACTTTTTCGGAAATCGTGTAACCCGGTCGTTCGGCATTTGTCGAATCGGAGAAAGCGAGCAGCACTCCTTGTTTACCGACCTCAGCCATTTTGCCGAAACCAGCTTTCAGCCCGTCGGCGGGGGTGAAATCAAATTTGAAGTCACCGGTGTGCACTATATTACCCACCGGAGTGCGGAGGATGATTCCCACGCCATCGGGGATGGAGTGATTCACGCGGAAGAACTCCACTTGAAAATGTTTTCCCAGTTGTAATTTCGCCTCTTCCGGATTTTTAATTTCCTGGAATTTGGTTTTCTCGACCAGGCCAAACTCCTCAAGTCGTTTCTTCGCCAGACCCAATGTCAGAGGCGTACCGATCAGGGGTGGGAAGCCGAGTTTGGGGAGAATGTGGGGCAGTGCCCCGATGTGGTCGAGATGACCATGGGTGATGAGGATCCCCCGGATCCGATTTTTTTTATCCTCAAGCGAACTGACGTCGGGGATCACGTAGTCAATGCCAAACATATCGGCTTCGGGAAACTGCAGCCCGCAGTCAATGATCACGATGTCTTCTTTGTAAAAGATCGCACTCATGTTGCGGCCGACTTCTTCCTGTCCACCGAGCGGGATCACCCGCACCTTGTCATCGAAACCCTCTACCTGTTTGGTCTCTACCCGTTTGGCTGGCAGATACTTTTTGAAATAAGGCTTCTTCCTTTTGTGGAATTTTTTGTGGGGAGATTTTCTGGAAGGGGGGGGATGGAGAGGTTTTCTGGAGGGGAGAGGAGCAGATTGTTTGTGTGCTGTCTTTGCTTCATCACCTACATTTTTACTTAACCAGTTATCTAATTTATCGTTCATTTTGGAAAGGTTTATAAAGTCATTAAGGATTGTAAGGTTGATAAGGAATTTATTTAATTTTTATCAGTTCTTATTACCCTGTATATTCATTGTATCATACGCCGAAAAGAAAAGCAAGCAAAATCTAAAAAAACTAATTATTTCGCTTTGTGAAGGGAAAACATTAGATTGAAAGATTTGGATTTTTTTGTCTTGAACCCGTCCTTCGTTCCGTCTCGACATAGCGTCGGGGGAACTTCGGAGGGCAGGCTGTGATTTTTGTCCGTTCAGTTCGTTCCGCATATGCGGAACCCCATTAGTATCTCCGCTTCGCTCCGATGATTGATCTGAAAACTATGATTATTGGTAATCACAGTCCATCAAATAAATCAGGGTAATCACAGTTCCAGACAATTATCCAAACAAGCCACTCTTCTTGATCTTGATCCCCGCCTCATCGGCCAGCTTGGTAAATAGCTCCTTCTCTTTTCGCGAGAGTTTCTTCGGAATTTCGACGATGATCTGCACGATGTGATCACCTTTTTCTTGTGAGCGTAATTTCGGGGCGCCGCGATCTTTTAGTTTGAAATTGGTGTGCGATTGAGTGCCGGCCGGAATACGCAGCTTCACATTGCCATGAACTGTTTTGATATTAATCTCACCACCGAGCGTGGCTGAAATAAAACTAATTTTTTGCGCAGAGAAGATGTCCGCACCCCGGCGTTCAAACTCTCGGGAGGGCTCGGCCAAGACGTGAATGAAGAGATCGCCAGCGGGCCCACCCTTGTTGCCCGCTTCGCCTTGGCCAGCGAGTCGGATCACGGCCCCACTCTCCACACCGGCAGGGATCTTTACCTTAATATTATCCGTATTTCGAGCACGACCGGTGCCGTGGCAAACACCACACTTTTTTTCATAGGTCTTGCCTTCGCCGCTACAGTCCGGACAGATCGCCGAATGTTTCATCATGCCAAAAACAGTCTGGCGGGTAGTGCTGACCTCACCCGTGCCTTTACAGGTTTTACAATCTGAGATTTTCGAACCGGGTTCGGCACCGTTGCCTTTGCAGTGTTCACATTTTTGTAAACGATCGAGCTTAAACTCAGCTGTAGTTCCGAAGATGGCATCTTCAAACTTAATCTTCACCCGGGCTTCGATATTGGCGCCTCCGGCAGGGCTCCATCTACTTTTACCGCCTCTGCCAAAGAAAGTTTCAAAAATATCACCAAATCCACCACTACCGAAATCGAAATTCACATTCGAGAAATCAAAACCAGCGCCATTGAATCCCGCACCGCCACCGAAATTCGGGCCGGCGGAACCGAACTGGTCGTGCTGCGAACGCTTTTGTTTATCACCCAGGATCTCGTAGGCTTCGGAAGCTTCTTTGAATTTCGCTTCTGCTTCGGCTTTGTCACCCTGGGCTTGATCCGGATGGTACTTGTGTGCGAGTCGGCGAAAGGCTTTCTTGATCTCCGCATCACTCGCATCACGTTCTACACCGAGAATTTTGTAATAATCTTTTGACATGTGCGCGCTATTTTAACAGGAAAACTTGGGGGAATGAGTATGCCCTGACGGTAGCTAAGTGCCAAATTTCTAAATCCCAAATCCCAATTTCTCCATCCTTCGCCCTCCGGGCTTCCATCCTACGTCCACTGCGGCGGACTACGGAGGACAAGACGGAGGACAAGCAAATAAATTCCAAATCCTAAAATTAGAAAAGATTGTGCTAGATATGTAGCTGTGCCTAACCGGAGGCTGGTGCTCCTAAATTATTAGAATTTGGTGCTTATTTGGATGTTGGAAATTGGAGTTTGGAAATTTACTCACCGGAGCTTGTTGATGTGCAAAAAGACAGCAAAACCGTGGAGTAACTAGTTCTTAAATCGGTTATGTTAAAATCCCGCGAGATGCAAAAAATTCTTACCCTCGCGGATGGGACGACGGCTGCAGGAGAAAGTTTCGGACATAACTCTGCTGCAGAGGGTGAGGTAGTTTTCGCTACCGGGATGGTTGGTTATCCGGAGAGTTTCACGGATCCGAGCTATACGGGGCAGATCTTGATAATGACATATCCGTTGATCGGTAACTATGGCGTACCGAAACATGGAATCCGCCGTGGCGGAGAACATGGAGCAAAAGTCTTAGAGAACTTTGAAAGTGAGAAGATGCATATAGCAGGATTGGTTGTTTCAGAGTACTCAGAGAAATATTCTCACCATGCGGCGAAGGAGAGTCTGGCCGCGTGGCTGAAGCGGGAGAAGATTCCGGCGATTACGGGAGTGGATACGCGGGCGCTGACGCAGAATTTGCGGGAGCACGGAACTATTTTGGGATCACTGACTGATAAGAAAAAGGTTGGTAAAAAATTCTACGATCCGGCTAAAGATCATTTGGTGGCGAAGGTTTCGCCGAAGAAGTCCGAGTTCTTCAAAGGCGGCAAAAAAACGGTTGCGATTCTCGACTGCGGGATGAAGCTGAACATTCTCCGCAACTTCCTGAAGCGGGGAGTGAGTGTCTGGCATTTGCCGCACGATACGAATCTCGCTGACTACGAGTTCGACGGACTCTTCATCAGCAACGGTCCGGGTGATCCGGAGAACGCGATGGAGGCGGTGGCTTCGATTCGAAAACAGCTAAAAGGAAACAAGCCAATTTTCGGGATTTGTCTTGGTAACCAATTACTCGCCCTGGCAGCGGGGATGCGAACTTATAAACTGCCTTACGGACACCGCAGTCAAAATCAGCCTGTTCGGGAAATCGCGACAAGTAAGTGCTTCATCACTTCCCAAAATCACGGCTACGCGGTTGAGAAAAAGGTAAAGCCGGGCTGGGAGGTTGCGTATGAAAATCTGAATGATCAATCAGTCGAAGGTTTGTGCCACAAAACAAAACCATTTTTCTCCGTGCAGTTCCATCCGGAAGCGAATCCCGGGCCGACAGATACGGAGTTTTTGTTTGATGAATTTATCGCGAAGCTCTGATTTGACCTTTATGGCTTTTTGAACCAAAATCATGCCAATGCAACTCTGCTGTTGTACTTGCGGGACGAATTTCCACCGCTAGGGGGGCCGATTTGCAGGAACTAAAATCTAAGCTCTCTAGTGATCAGGCAGAGAGATTTTTTTTATTTATTCTTTAACTTCTTAAATAATGTCCAAAAAACCATGGCCCCAGATCGCCGAAAACCTGAGTGAGCTCATCGGCAATACCCCGCTCGTGAAGCTGCACCAAAACACCAAAGCGACACTGCTTGCCAAACTGGAATCTTTCAATCCCGCGAGCAGCGTGAAAGATCGCATTGGTGTGGCGATGATTGAGGCAGCGGAAAAAGCGGGGAAACTTAAAAAAGGCTCAATCATCATTGAGCCCACGAGTGGTAATACCGGGATTGCGCTGGCGTGGGTAGCGGCGGCGCGAGGCTACAAAATCAAACTCGTGATGCCGGAAACGATGAGTATCGAGCGCCGGAAGTTGATGACCCAATTCGGTGCGGAGCTGGTGCTTACCGAAGGAACCAAGGGCATGAAGGGGGCGATTGAAAAAGCGGAAGAGCTGGTAAAAGAAACACCGGGGGCATTTCTCCCTGACCAGTTCGCGAATCCTGCCAATCCGGAGATTCATCGCCAGACCACTGCCGAGGAAATTTGGGGCGACACGGATGGGAAGGTGGATATCTTCGTGGCCGGTATCGGTACGGGCGGCACCATCACCGGCGTGGGGGAAGTCCTCAAGAAATACAATCCCAAAGTAAAAATCGTGGCGGTAGAGCCGGAGGATTCACCGGTGCTCTCCGGGGGCAATCCCGGTCCGCACAAAATTCAAGGGATCGGAGCGGGCTTCGTACCAGCAGTCCTCGACACGAAGATTTACGATGAAGTTATCAAAGTTGGTAACGACGAATCTTTTGCCACTTCCCGGAAATTAGCAAAGGAAGAAGGTTTGCTGGTGGGGATCAGTTCCGGCGCAGCCACAGCCGCGGCAATCCAGCTGGCCAATCGATCGGAGAACAAAGGGAAGACGATCGTGGTGCTGCTGCCGGATACCGGCGAGCGTTATTTGTCGACGTCACTTTTTGAAGA
>JBDRMN010000017.1:0-34503 GCA_043812055.1 Patescibacteria group bacterium | reverse complement strand
AATCATGGATTTCGGCTGGCCCACGATATTGCGGATGATCGGCGAACTGAGGAACTGCCCCACCTTGTTTTGAATCGGTGAAATAGCTTCAGTTCTCTGCCGCTCCTGCATTTTTTCAAATTCGTCTTCCCAGAAACGCTTCACGATCGGGTCATTGATTTTCCTCACCACGCGACGCCGAAAATCCTTATCGACCAAGATACGCGTAATTCCGAGCATGGTGGTATCGGGATATTCCAGGAGTGAAAGAATCGTGTTGCGCAAAATGTGCTCGAGACGCGGCCCCCAGCTTTCGGCGTAGATCTTCTTGAAAATGCCAACCAAACCTGAAGCCACCACAGAGTTCATCGCCGGATCGATATTCTCCAGCATATTGAAGGCGACGGGATGATCGCGGTCAGACGGATCGAAGACAACGACATCATTCGTGCGATTGCTGGGGATGTTGTCGAGAATGTGGTCGGCGAGATCCCCGTGCGGATCCACGACGGCAACCCCTTTGCCGGCCCTGATGTCAGAAATAATCATGTTTTCCAGCAAGGTGGATTTACCCATGCCGGTTTTACCAATGATGTAAACGTGGCGGCGGCGGTCATCCTGGCGGATGCCGAAGAGTTTGTCCACGCCGCGGTAATTGGATTTGCCCAGTACAGTCAGATCTTTTTCTTTCTTGGGATCGGGAATGTCTACAGGCGGTTCGAGCTTCTTGCTGCTCACCCAGTAAATATTCGGAGTTTTTACTTCGATGTTCGGCAGGTGAAAAACGGTCGCGAGTTCCTCCACGTTGAGCACGAAGGAATCGTGGAGCTCGCGTTTACGGAAGCGCTGCAAGATATCCTGGCCCCCGGTCTCCGCAATCCGGAAACCATTCAAATGCGGTTGATTGAATTGCTTGAAGGCTCCGGCCAGCTCGCGTACTTTGACTTTGGCAACTTCCCGATCGGCCAGAGCCGGGACGAAGAGCACCCGAATAGAAATGTCGAAAGGCAGTTTCACAACCTTGTTCATCACCGCATCCATCTCGCTCTCGCGCTCGTGTTGTTGGCTGGACACCGCCTCGAGCACTTCGTCATCCGAGCCTCCATGCCCCTCCCCGCTTATTGAAAACTTAACTTTGGATCCGGCCATCAGGCCTTGGAAGAAGAAAATAATGTAAAAAGGGAAGAAAACTAAGCGGGGCCAGATTTTGCGAGTCATGAAGGCCCAGGCGTAGGCCTTTTGGAGTTTCTCAATTCCAAAGAAAATATTCTTGCCAATAATCCGAGCGCATTTAGTCGCCTGGATTCGCCAGCGCTCCCCCATGGGTCTCACCACGATCTGGACAGCAGCGATGTCCTGGGCGCCGGGCAGCTTCATCAACGCGCTCGTAATGCCACTCAGTGGATCCACAGCCGTGCGAGTGATTTTGTCCTCGTACTGGGCATGCCGCTTGATCGGATAGATGTGCGGATCGGTGAGAGTGAGTTCGGCGCCGAGAGCGTTGGCGAAGGCGTCAAGCGCTTGAAATTCTGCGCTGGGACCGAGAGCCTGTTCCATTTCGATCAACTCCTGAGTCTGCGCAGGCTCGCCTTCGACAAGCTTAGGTGAAGCAATCTCAGTAGTCTTCCCTGCTAAATAGTCCTCCGCTTCTTCAATCTCCACATCCGGATACTGCGCGTAGATCTGTCCTTCGACGAACTGGCGCAGATGGATGGGTGTGTGCACATAAAACTTGATCTGCTCATCGATATTGGCGACTTCGAAGGAAAAACTTTCGGTGCTCACCCCCCGCAGACGGTCGAAAAAGGAAATTTCGTGAATAATTCCGTGCAGCACCGCAAACATCTGCTCGGCGACGATCGGCAGTTTTTCGTTTTCCCGCGAAACGCGAATGGCCAGGAGAACCCGCTTTTGTTTCCGCCGGTAACGGTATTGCTGAATGATCAAAAACAAGCGAAATCCCAAAAAAAACACGACAACTCCGACAACCCCAATCGCGAACTGAAACAAAGTATCTAACAATTTTTATTTTCAAAAATCCCCGCAATTTTAGGTGTTTTAGGCGAGTTTGTCAACTGGTTGCGAGAAACTTGGAACTTGAAACGTGAAACGTGAAGCGTGGAACCCAGCTTTTTGCTTAGTTTGGAATTTGGAAAAGCTTTGTTAGAATTCTGTACTTAATTTTTTTAAAATGATTAAGATTGAAATATTCGGTGCGAGACACGAAGAAAAAAAAGATCTACTCGAATTAGCAGAAAGATGGGGTGTCTTGGAAAGGAAAACAGATAAGCTGAAGTTTGTAGTGTTAAGAGATAGAAGTGGTGCTATGGTTTTAAATTTTTGGCCAGGTAATGACGAATCCAGATCGCACCTCGACTTGGCCAGGAAAATTCAACGTTTTTTAGAAGTAAGAAGTGATTTCGAAGAGTTCCTAGGAGCTGGTGAGGTCGTCCTGGAAACTAGGAGGGCTATCTTTGGTTCAGCTACCTGTAGTCAGCCTGAATCAAAAGGCGGCTACGGACGTGATAGGCCGCCGGAAGGGAGCATGGAAAACGCAATATTATTTATAGTTAAAAAGGCTGTGGAAAAAATCCTGGCGGCTTGTGGGCAAAATGAATAAATTAGTTAGCTCCGCTCAAAAGCACTGTAAATTCCCCTTTAATCGGCTTGCTTTCGAGAAACTTCACGGCCTCAGGAATGCTCCCCCGGAAGAATTCTTCGTAAAGCTTGGTGAGTTCGCGGGCGAGGACGATTTTGCGTTCGTTGCCGAGTAGCTCAGTAAGTTCGGAAACTGTTTTCAAAATCCGATGCGGTGATTCGTAAAAGACAACCGTACGTTTTTCTTCCCGCAGGCTTTCCAAAAGTTTTCGGCGTCCTTTCTTCAACGGCAGGAAACCGAGGTAGAGGAATTTATCCGTGGGTAAGCCACTAGCGGACAGGGCGGTGATGACGGCGCTGGCTCCGGGGATTGGCACGACCTCAATCCCCTCTTCCACTGCCTTTCGAATTAAAACAAAGCCCGGATCGGAAATGCCCGGAGTGCCCGCTTCGGAAATGAGCGCCAGCGTTTTTCCGGCCTTCATCTTTTCGATTAAGTCCCCCACTTTCTTTTCACTCGAATGTGCGTGGAAGGACGTTAAGGGAGTGTGGATGTCGTAGTTCGTGAAAAGTTTCTGGGCCGTGCGGGTATCTTCCGCGGCGACGAGATCGGCTTCTTTCAAAGTTTTGACAGCTCGAAAAGTGATGTCACTCAAATTTCCGATAGGAGTCGCTACAACGTACAGAGCCATAGAGTTATTCTAAAGATAAGTTTTCGACTTGTCCGCCGTAGTCCGCCGCGGCGGACGAAGGAGGATGGGAGTGGCGACGACGTATAGCATGGTTGGGTTTTTGGGTTGTTAGGTTATTAGGTTTTTGGGTCTTTAGGTGTGGTTCTTGGTTTCGGGTTCTTAGTTCGAATGTTTAGCTACTTGGTTATTCAGTTATTTAGTTATCTGGTCTTTAGATCTTTAAATTCTTAATCCTTAATCCTTAATTCTTAATCCTCTTTTTCAACCTGCGGACTCTTTCGATGATGCGGCGTTTGATAGTGCGCTTGAAACGGAAGGAATAGAACCAGCTTTTACACTTCCTCCAGGCACAGCGAAGGTGCCAAACTAATCTCCGACCATGATAGGGCGAGATCAACATCACTCCGGCCACGATGGCGATCAGGCCCTGTCCCGGAGTGAAGATCATCACAATTCCCAAAAGCACCAGTAGTGATCCGAAAAAGATTTGTAAATAACGTTTGAAGTTCATGACTTGGCGATTGTGATGGAAGGAGGGGTTGCGTAAAAGGGTATCACGCATTCTACATGACTGAAATCCCGGGCGGACTTTTGCTTGGAAGATAACTTACAGCCGGAAGAATAAGCGATTGAATTGGCGATGAGGGCGGCACTGCGGACGGCAGTGAAATTCCCCGGGCCGGCGACCACCTGCAGCTCATCTTGTTCGCTGAGATTTAACTTTCCGAGGGCGCGAATAATGGCTGCTCCGGCATCGTGCGCATTATGCGGAAATTTCAAAACTTTCGAATCAAGTTCGAGTATGGTGAAATCCGCGTGGGTGGGATCAAGAGTGATGATCACGCGGGAGATTCTACCTAAAAACAGCTTTTATTTTCTCGTTGAAGATTTTTTACGCGAGCAACGGTGCAATTTACAGAGTAAAACCCGCTGTTTGGTTCGTTGCACTAGTAGCGCGCTGCGATGGAGAGCATCAACCAGATCCCCCATTTCACTTACCAGCATGTCGTCATCTTCGTCAGCGAAGCGATCCAGCAACTTTTGGGTAGTTGCTAGGAGATCAGTATCACCGGCTTTGCGGATTCGCCTTGTGGTGAATCCAGCTCGGTCACTTCTACTCTCGTCGGGAATCGGTTTAAAAAAACTCATTTATTTGACTTGAGTGCTTGACTCTACGGGTGTCTGGCGAAAAACGTCTGTCTTGGGATCAGGTTTGTGCTTGTTTTTTTCGATTTTTTCTAGTTTGCCGAGAAAGTGGGGATTTTCGGCAAGCAGATCAGAACTGGCTTCATCAACCCGCAGTGTTTGAACCGGATACGGTATGTCGATACCTTTTTCCTGGAGCGTGTTGAAAATCTCCCGGGTCAGTTCGGACTTGATAACCCACCACTTGGTCCTGCTTTCAGTCCAGAAACGAACCCCGAGGGTTACCGCGCTAGCGGCGATTGTTTTCACGAGTACGGTTGGCGCCGGCTTCGGTTGGACGTCGGGATTGCTATTGAGTACGTTTTTAGCGATGTCGGCCGCTTCTCTTAGGTTGGTTTGGTAGCCGACACTGATCAGGATTTCGTGGCGTCGCACGGGGTTTTTGGTATAGCACTTCACGTTGGATTCCAGCATTTTGAGATTGGGGATGGTGATCTCACCGCCGTCAATCGCGCGCAGGGAAGTGGCCCGGGATTGAATGTCGACGATCGTTCCCCGGATGTCGCTCTTGCCGCTACCGTCAGGATTCAGGATGACGAAGTCGCCTAGGTTGAATTTACTATTGGTAAGTAAAACCAGTCCCGCAAAAAAATTCGCGATAAAACTGCGCATTGCAAAAGCAACACCGAGACCGACACCCCCGCTAAACCACTCGAGTGGAGCGCCGATGATACTCAGGCCGATGATCAGGCCGATTGTCAGGACAACGGTGAAGGTAATCCGACCGTAGAGAATCACCATCTCCTCGTGACGATCACCCTGTTTACGACGAATAAGCTTCTGGACCCAGCCACGCAGGAGGCTGGCCAGGACAAAAGCCAAAACGAAGGCAACAGCAGCGAAGAAAATCTTCCCCAATAAGTCCGGGAAGACAGAGCTTTCTTCTGCAGCAGCCTGGGTGGCGGCAAGGGCGACCGGAATCAGATTCATTTATGGATCTTTGTTTTTGTTAATAAATTAGAACAGTTTAGCACATCTGTAAGGGGGAATCAACAGGGGGAATCAAGTAGTGTTTCAGCCAGAGGCTTGAGCCAGAGGCTCATCCGCCCCTGGAGGAGATCCGCCTATGGCGGAAGTGGATAGTGTTAGTGTTAGTGCTGGGTCTGTGTGTTATGACTATTAGGGATGTTGGAAAGGGTTCTTAGGTTCTTGGGTTTCTAGTTTTTTGGGTTTCTTAGTCCTTGGTCCTTAATCCTTAATCCTATTAACCATCGGGAGTATAGAGAAAAGGATTTAGCGGGACACAGGCGTACGATGTACAATGTTCAACATAAAGATGATAAATGGAGTAAAAATTATCGAAGTTAGGAAGCATTCTGACAACCGCGGCTTTCTCTGTGAAGTCGCGAGGAGCTCGCATTTTTTCGATTTCAAATGGAAACAAACGAACTACACTCTCGCCCACCCGGGTGTGATCAAGGCTTTTCATTGGCACAAGAAGCAAACCGATCTTTGGTTTTGCATCGCTGGAAATATCGAAACAGTGCTCTACGATCGTCGGGAGGGTTCGAAAACTACCGGTGAGACACAGACAATTACTATGGGTGAACACAATCCGTTGACAGTTTTGATCCCAAAGGGAGTTGCTCACGGTTATCGGGTGCTGGGTGAGCAGGCGGCGGGTCTCATCTACCTGGTCGACCAAGAGTACGATTCAGAGAAGCCGGACGAGGAGAGAATTCCGCACGATGATAAGACGATTGGGTTTGATTGGAACACTAAACCGAGATGAGTAGTGCTAGTGTGTAGTGTTGGTGTTAGCGGATAGTGCTAATCAATAATATACTGACTGACCCAAATGATTAAGAAATTTGAAGATTTGACGGTCTACCAGAAAGCACTAGGCGTCGTTATGGATGTCTATCATTCTACGAAAGAATTTCCTACTGAAGAAAAGTTTGGTTTAGTAAATCAAATGAGAAAATGTGCCGTTTCAATTACCTCAAATATTGCGGAAGGAAGTATGCGTCTGGGCAGCTTGGAGTTCAAGCGGTTTATCAGTATCGCGCGAGGATCAGTTGGGGAATTGAGGAGCCAGGTTCAAATTTCCAAAGAATTAGGTTTTTTAAATCCTAAGACGCAAGAAAAAATTACAGCTGATCTGGATGAAGTAGGAAAGATGCTTACAGCTTTAGCACGTAGCTTGAAGAATAAATCTAACACTAATGCCTAACACTATTCTCGTAACCGGAGGATGCGGCTTCATCGGTTCCCACTTTCTAAGGAAAGTTCTCAACGAAACCGATTATGAAGTGATCAATCTAGATGCACTCACCTACGCCGGGAAACTGGAGAATAGCTCTGACTTTGAGAATAGTCCCAGGTACAAATTCATCAAAGGCTCGATCACTGACCGCAGGCTTGTCGATGAGCTGACCAGTAATACCGATGCAGTTATTAATTTTGCGGCGGAAAGTCACGTCGATAATTCCATCGAGAATCCGGCGATTTTCGTCGAAACCAATGTGCTGGGAACCCAAATCCTCCTCGATGCAGCCCGAAAACACAAAATCAAAAAGTTTCTGCAGATTTCCACCGACGAGGTTTACGGAGATTTGCCACTTACAGGTAAAGAAAAATTTACCGAACATTCCGAACTCAAACCGAGTTCCCCCTACTCCGCTTCCAAAGCTGCGGGAGATATGCTCTGTATCGCCGCTCACCGGACCTTTGGCCAGCCCGTATTAATCTCGCGTTGTTCGAACAACTACGGCACGCACCAGTTGCCGGAAAAGCTAATGCCGCTCACGATTACCCGGGCGCTGCGGGACGAGAAGATTCCAGTTTACGGTGACGGCAAGAATATCCGTGATTGGATTCACGTACTCGATCACTGCTCCGCCATTCTGAAAATCCTGGAGAATGGTAAGGAGGGAGAGATTTACAATGTCGGAGCTGACAACGAAGTGAGCAACATTGATCTCGTAAAACTGCTACTCAAGATTCTCGGGAAATCGGAAGAGCTGATTGAGTTTGTAAAAGATCGGCCGGGACACGACCAGCGTTACGCGATTGATTCGAGCAAGATTCAGGGGGAATTGGGTTGGAAAGCAACGCATACTGATTTTGAAAAGGAGATTAGCGAGATGGTGAAATGGTATGGATAGGTTTTTGGGTTGTTGGGTTATTAGGTCTTTGGGTGGTAGTGTTTCAGCCAGAGGCTTGAGCCAGAGGCTCATCCGCCCCTGGAGGAGATCCGCCTATGGCGGAAGTGGATAGTGTTAGTGTTAGGAGTGATCTCATCCCCTATACCCCATTCCCTATAAGCTATAAAATGTTCCCTGTTATGTGATCCATGTTCCATGAAACTAATGACTCATGTCGTCGTCGGTTATCCAAATCTCCGCGAAACGGAAAGGATTGTCGCTGCGCTGGCGCAACATTCTGACATTATCGAGCTCCAGATCCCCTTCTCTGATCCGGTGGCGGATGGGCCGGTGATCATGGAGGCGAATGACGTTGCGGTTCAGGGTGGGATTACTCCGGATAAATGTCTGGCTTTTGCCAAAAAAATCACAAAAAAACACCCGGAAACAAAGTTTTATTTCATGAGCTACTTCAACCCGATTTACCGTGCCGGGATTGCGCAGTTCGTAAAGGCTGCAGCCCGAAACGGAATCAAAGGGTTTATCGTTCCCGACCTACCAGTGGAAGAAGCGCAGGAATTTTTGAAAGAGTGCCGACGTAACAAGCTCAATTTTGTCTTTGTCGTCGCGCCGAACACGAGCAAAGAGCGCTTGAAAAAGATTGTGCGGCAAGCTCGTGGTCTGATTTACTGCGTGGCCCGTCTAGGGGTCACAGGCAAGCAAAGTTCGTTTGGGGTGGAACTGAAAAAATTCCTTAAGCGGATCAAGAAGTTAAGTGGATTGCCATTGGCGGTCGGCTTTGGAATTATGAAGAAAGCAGATCTTGCCGCAATCCGCTCCTCCGGTGGTGATATCGCGGTAATTGGCTCGGAGATAATTCGTCAGCACAAAAAGGGTGGAGCGGCTAAGGTGGAGAAGTTTATAAAGAGTCTGATTTAATTTTAAAATTTAAAATTATCCTTTAGTTCCCCTCGTCCGGCCGACCAATCAGACGAATGTTTTTGAACGAGATGTTATTCTGGCCGTTGCTCCGCCAGAAACGGGCGAAAGCCAGCAAGGCCCGGCCCTCAATCTCGGATTTGCTGAGAAAGCGGAGCGCTTCATCTGAGCAACTACTGAGGAAGCAGGTCCGACCATCCCGACTGGCCAGGCGGTTGTCACCAAGCACAAGGTAACTTCCCGCCGGAACCGTGATCTCAACCTGTTTGGATTTTTCAGCCAGGGTGCATTGGCTGGAAGCAGCACAGGTATTGCCGAGGTTGCGAGCGGAGAGAAAGGACTCGGAGAGCTGGCGGAATTCGCTTTCCTCCGCTCCGCGAATCCAGACGTAGCCTTGGTGAAAACGGATAGTTTCTCCGGGCAGGCCGATCACCCTCTTGATAAGGTAGTTGGCGTCATTGATCTGCGGGCGAAAAACCACCACATCATTGCGTTCGTAAGCAGACCCGAGCTTGTGAGGCAGCTTCCAGACGACGATGAATTCCCCGTCCAGGATGTTGGGCAGCATGGAGTCCTGCTGAACTCGAAAAGGGGCGAAGAAAAAAGGCTTGATTATCAGCAGAACGACGGCAAAAATCACCACCACGTCCGTCAAGAAGTCGAGGATGGCCCGCTTCCCCTGGGACAGTTTCTTGTTGCGTGGAATTCTGAGAGCGCGAAAGATCTTCATTTACTCGGCGGAGTTTAGCATAGAGTGATATTGGTGATTAGTGTTGGCGTTGTCTACTCCGTGGTGTGTGATGTGTATTTCGTATAGATTGGTCTTCGGGTCTCTAGGTCTTTGGGTCTTTAAGTCTTTAGGTTATTAAGTTGTCGGCAGATTTAAAAATCATCTCCATACCCTATACTCTAGAACCTAGCACCTAGAACCTAGTCCCTAATATCGGGTTGGTGTTAGTGTTGGGGTTAGTTAAAATGAGTGCGTGATTCTGGATCGAATACTTTTCGGCAGCCATCTGCAGGAAGATGAGGAGCTCATCTACGTGGTGCATTCCCACTGGTTCGCAGCGTACAAGCCGGTCTGCAAGGTGGGCTTCTTTGGCTTGGTCGTTCCGGCCTTACTTTTCGCCATGTTCCCGACTACCCCGGCCTTAATCGCCTTCGGAAGCTGGTTTGCGCTAGGTTTCATCCGCTTCCTCTATGAGGTGGTCGACTGGTACTTCGACGTTTTGTTGGTTACCAACAAGGGAATCGTAGACTTGGACTGGCGAGGCGTTTTCGACAAATCTTCCGCCCGGGTGGATTATCAGACGGTGGTGGGAGTGAATTATGACAAGGTGGGTTTCTGGGCTACCGTGCTCAATTTTGGCAGATTAGAAGTAGAAAAAGAAGGGCATGGAGACGAACGCATTTCGCTACCGATCGCCGCCAGACCCCAGCAGGCCGAACAGGAAATTCTCAGTGCCCGGGAACGCAACCTCCATCAGCAAAGTTTGGAAGATCAAAAAGTCCTGCGGGAGATTCTCTCGGGTATGGTCAAAAGTCATGTGCGGGGGGAACGGGAAGGAGGGGAGAAATTAGCAGACATCATTTGAGTTACCAGTTGCGAGTTACCAGTTACCAGTTGCTGGTTTTATAATTTGTAGCCATGGGTTCTAAAAAAGTTTTTGTTTGCGAAAAATGCGGTACAAGTAGTCCCCGTTGGAGCGGTCAGTGCGGTGCGTGCAGTGAATGGAACTCGCTCGTCGAGCAGGAGGTCGAGCAGAAGGTTTTCGGTAGCAAACAAAGAGTTGCCGGGAAAGTTGGTAGAGCAGAGAGCGCGGATAAATTAGTTAGCAGTCCCCTGACCCGGCTCCAGACCGGAATCGCTGAAGTTGACCGTGTGCTCGGTAGAGGAATCGTCCCCGGCAGTTTGATCTTGCTCGGCGGTGAACCCGGAATCGGAAAATCAACTTTAATTTTACAGTTAGCCGCCAAGTTCGCGAATTCTGTCGGAGATGTCCTACTGGTTAGCGGCGAAGAATCGGCGGAACAAATTGCGCTGCGGGCTGAGCGGACGCAGCACGCTCATCCGAAGCTCAAGATTCTTTCCGAAAATGCGCTGGAGAATTTTCTCGCGACTGCCAAAGTCGAAAAACCCAAACTTTTGGTAGTGGATTCAATTCAAGTAATGAGTTCCCTGGAGCTCCCCTCTATGCCCGGTTCGATCCCGCAGGTGCGGACAGTGACTGAACGTTTACTGCGTTTTGCCAAAACTACGGGAACGCCCGTAATCCTGATCGGCCACGTGACGAAGGAGGGCGATCTCGCCGGTCCTCGTTTGCTAGCGCATCTTGTCGACGTGGTCCTCACCCTCGAAGGCGATCCCCACCGTGATTTCCGCTTGCTGCGAACGACGAAAAATCGCTTCGGTTCTGTAAACGAAGTTGGTGTTTTTGAAATGCAAGAAAAAGGCTTGATAGAAATCAAAAACCCCTCAGCGGCTTTCCTCGAAGGCCGGGCCAAAAATCCGGTTGGGAGCTGTGTTGCCGTTACGATGGAAGGTACGCGCCCGCTGCTCGTAGAAGTCCAAGCGCTCACTTCGACCTCCAGTTTTGGTTATCCAAAACGTACGGCAAGTGGCTTCGATCTCAATCGGCTCCAGCTCATCATCGCCGTCCTGCAGCGCCATGCGGGAATCAAGCTCGATGATCTCGATGTCTTCGTCAACGTTGTGGGTGGTTTCCGGCTGCGAGAACCCGCCGCCGATCTCGCGGTGGCACTCGCGATCGCCAGCTCCAAAAACCAGATTCCCCTTCCCGCCGATCTGGCCGCTTTCGGTGAAGTCGGTTTAACGGGTGAGATCCGACATGTTTCGCAGGCGGAGAAGCGGGTGAAAGAGGCGGAGAAGCTGGGGTTTAAAAAGCTGGTGAACAGAAAAGAGTTCAGCACTGTGAGTGAGGCAGTAAAGAAATTATTTTAATTTCAAATTACATGCAGTTTAGCGTTGCCACTCAGGGTAACTACGATCTCATCAATATCAGCTCAAAAGTTGAAAAGGCTGTGCGGGATAGCAAGGTGCAAGATGGAGTGGTAAATGTCTTCGCTAAGCACTCTACAGTCGGGCTGACACTCATGGAATGGGAGGACGGGACGAAAAAAGATCTAGTGAAAGTTCTGGAAAAGATCGCGCCACAAAAGGGCGATTATCACCATGAGAAATGGAATGATGGCAACGGAGCGGCGCATGTGAAATCGGCGCTCTTCCCTCCTTCACTAACTATTCCGATCGAAAACGGAGAGATGCAACTAGGTACTTGGCAAAACATTGTTCTGGTCGATTTCGATCTGCGTCCGCGGGAGCGGGAAATTGTGGTGCAAGTGTTGGGGAAATAGGGTTATAGCTAAAAGAGAGTTTTATGTCTGGATTCCCCCGTCAGGCGGGGGAATTGTTTTCTGGGTCCCGGCTCTCTCCCTCGACAGGCTCGGGATCGGCCGGGATGACAAGTTTTTTATTTTTTTAACGGGTTTATCAAAGACGCAAAATCTTGCGCCTCTACCTGTTAAAATTTCAACAGTTTGAATTCCCCCCTCCGCGTGATCGTTGCTGACATCGTTCCCAGGGAATTGGGAATTGTGAATGCGGAGAAACACTTTGCGGAGCTTGTCCGTCTGATCGAAACACTGGGCGGGATGAGCGTCGTGAAAGTTATCCAAAAGCGCGGGCAGCCGAGTGGCAAAACTTACCTCGGGACGGGGAAAGCAGAAGAAGTCGGTGAAATCGCGAAAGAATTGAATTGTGACGTAGTCGTGATTAACGGGATACTCAGGGGCAGTCAGGTTTATGAACTAACGCAACGTATTCCCGTCCTCGTCTGGGACCGGGTAGATGTAATTCTCAGAATTTTCGAGAAAAACGCGCGAACGACGGAGGCGAAGCTGCAGGTCAAGCGAGCCCGGCTGAAGTACGACATTCCCAAGCTCTATCGGCGGGCCGCAACGACCCTGTTTGAACGCGAACGGGGTGGTGGGGTGGTCCAGCGGGGTGCTGGTGAAAAAGGAATCGAAGCGGAAAAGCGGCACATCCTGCGGGAGGTCAAGACAATTGACGCCAAAATTAAGCGCCTGCAAGTCGTGCGTAAAATTCAACGTCTGCATCGCAAACGCAACGGTTTACTGACACTGGCGATTGTCGGCTACACGAATTCAGGGAAATCTACACTTCTGCGAGCGCTTACCGGAAAACGAAACGTTACCGTGGCGGATAAACTTTTTGCCACGCTTGACTCACACTTGGGAGGCCTCTGGCTGCCCAAGATTCAAAAGAAGGTCTTAGTTGCCGACACAATCGGCTTTATCGAGAAACTACCACCCGACCTGATCGTGGCGTTTCGGGCGACGCTGGAAGAAGTATGCCAGGCGGATCTACTCCTGCATATTTTCGACAGTGCGGATTATTTAAAAGAAATTTCTCGCAAAAAAAGAGTGGTAAATGAAATTCTCAAAGATCTACGGGCGGACAAAAAACCGCAGATCCTTGTGGCGAATAAAACCGACCTGGCGCCGAAAACGCGTATTTTTGATAAAGCGGTGAAGGTTTCGGCGCTTATGGGGACGGGGTTGCTGGAGCTGAAGAGGGAGATTGAAAAGAAACTTAACAACTAGCCGCTGCTTCGATTTTATTTCTCTGCGGTTTAACTAAAATCGGAAAATCTGCTTCCTTCAACACGATTTCATCTAGATTGGGCCAATCTGTTTCGGTATGAAGAATAGTTGCGGGGAGTTTATCAGGTACTAATCCTTGTCCTGGAAGATCTGCTCCCCAAAAAGTTACCGCCTTTCCTCTGAATTGCCTCACAAGCTTTTCGGGAGAGTTGATTTCCGTGAACCCTTCTTTGGATTCAAAAATTGTTTCAATTACATCACCTTCCGGACCAAGCTCTTGAACGATTATTCCACACGGAGGAGGATCTAGATCTAATATTGATTTTGAATATTTCCGAAAAGACGCAATTTCTTCAAACTTAAAAGTCAAAACCTTTTTTATTCCTTCTCGGACAGTCACGATTTTGAACGAGTTTTCGGGGTTTCTTAGTCCCATTCGATCTATTAAAGGGTGGTTAAGCATTTTTTGAGGTTATGAAAGGGGCTGATTCTAGCAGTCTGAAGTCACTCTGCAAATTCATTGCACTAGTCTTTTTAGAATTTCTTCCCACACCTCTTCCGCCAGGATCAAGCTGGCGTGGCCGGAGATGGGCAATTTATAATTTTCTTTAGCGCCGCGGAGTCGAGAGACTTTCTGCGGGAAAACGATTTCATCAAAGCTCGCGCAGAGGGAACGAATTTTTCGGTTAATCTTTGGATTCGAATTTAGCCTTTTAATTATCTTCGAATTGGAGGCTAAATACTTTTGGTTCTTCCCGCGTTCCCAAAAAGCGACTGAGCCGAGCGGGCAACCGTTGAGAGGCGAGCCCAGAGTAATTATTTGCTTCACCTTGCTGAGAACTTTTTTGTCCCGCAATGCCGCCAGCGTCGTAATTCCACCCATTGAGTGGGCAACAATCTGAACATGTTTCGCCGGCAGACAGGAAATTTGCCGCTGCAAACGTTTCGCCAGGATTGGGACAGGCTCCCAGTTTTTCTGCTCCAGAGCGAGATAAACGGGGTAGCCTTTGCTTTCCAAGAAATGCTTCATTGGTAATAAACTCCGACCGCCAGCGTAAATCCCGGCGACCAAGACAACGGGTACGCGTTTAGATTTAATCGTTGCGAAATCTTTTTTCCGCAGACGTGTGAAATACTCCAGCCAAAAGAAGCGAAGGCGGATGAGCGAGGGTTTGAAAAAATTTTTCACCGTTTCCATTTGATGCTGCAACCCATCGAGGGGATTTGCTCTTCACGCGGAATGTTCTCTCCTTGCAGAATTTTTTCGAGCGCTTCCGAAAGCTCCCGCTTGGTAACTTTTTCTGGCGCCTGCCAGTTGTCGTCAGTCCGGCCATGGTATTTCAACTCCCGCGCAGCATTATAAACAAAAATGTCCGGCGTACAGACGGCGTGGTAGCGGGTGGCAACTTCTTGGCTTTCATCGTGGAGATAAGGGAAATTGAGCTGCAGCTCTTTCATTTTCTCGAAAGAGTCCTCGGGGTAGTTCTCCGATTCGTTCGAATTAATCCCGACAAAAGCCACGCCCCTGTCTTTAAAATCCGTGGCGAGCTTATTCAGACGATCCAAAACTGCCTTTACATACGGACAGTGATTGCACATGAAGATTACAACGAGCACTTTGGCCTTTTGAAAATCTTTTAGAGAGTAAGTTTGGCCGTCTGTAGCAGGGAGGCTGAAATCGGGAGCGAGGGTGTTTTCAAGGCCCTTGATAGACTCAGTTAAGATCATGTTTCGAAGTTAGTGAGTAAATTTTCAATTTCTAATTTCTAATTTCTAAACCATTTCCAATGTTTCAATGTCTTAATTTCTCAAACCATTTTTATTTTAGGAACTAATTTTTCTGTTTGGAAAATTGAGAAATTAATTAATTGAAAATTGTTTAAAAATTGAAAATTGAAAATTAGAAATTATTCTAGGTATTTATAGATCTTTTCCTTGATCCCCAACCCCTCATGTTTCATGCTTTTAGAGATATAGATAATCGGTGTGTCAAGGATGGCGATCAGGATTTTCACCGCGATAGTGAATCCTACCACTTGCCAAAAAGCTGCTACGGGCACAAAGCCGGCGAACAATTTACTCTCGGCGAAGATAGGGATAATCAAGAGTCCTGCGGCGGTGAAGAAAATCGAGTCAATTGTTTGGGAGACGATAGTGCTGAGATTATTCCGGAGCCAAAGGAATTTGTCAGCAGTTAATTTTTTCAGAGCAGCGTAGAGCCAGACATCTAGGTGCTGCACGATGAGATAACTGGCCAGCGAAGCGAGGACAATCCGGGCGGTGGGCGAAAAAAGTGTTTCAAAAGCCCTGCCGGTAGTGTCGAATTCATTGGGTGTCATAGCGGTGGTGAGCTGGGAAGCAACCAGCATGAAAACTCCCGCGCCGAAACCGGCCCAGACGGCCTTTTTGGCGATGGCCTTGCCGTAGTGCTCAGTCAGTAGGTCTGTGGCAAGGAAGATTCCGCCGTAAAGAACATTCCCCCCAGTCACCGCCAGGCCAAAAATATTAAACTGCTTCACGACGAAAATATTCATGAGCCCCACCTCGAGCATAATCAGGCCGAAAAGATACGATCTCCCCAAGCGGAAAGCTAAGAGAGTGGCTCCGAACATCGTGACCAGGAGAAGGAAGAAGAATGTTTCGTTGTGCATGGGGTTGATTTTAGGAGAACAGCTGGCAGAAGCAAAATTTCAAAATCCCAAATCTAAATAACAAATCAAGATCAAAATCCAAATGTCAAAAATTTAGTATTTTGCGCTAGAATTCCGCGGTGAACCTCAACTCTCAGCTCGTTGCTATTCTCGCCAACACTGTAGACATCTTCTTCCGCATGCTTTCTTTGCTGATAATCGTGAGAATTTTGATGAGCTGGGTGGCGCCGCAGTCACGCGGCAAGACGGCGTATTTCATACTTTCAACGACCGAACCAATTTTGGCCTGGTTCCGCAAACTCCCCTTGCGCATCGGCATGATGGATCTTTCTCCATTGGCGGCTTTGCTGGCGTTGAGTTTCGTGCGCTCGTTTCTGCTGAAATTGATTTTGGGTCTTTAGATTCTTTCATGCTGTCTTGAACTATGATTTTTATGATTGCTCTGATTACCTTGATTGGGCTCAATCAGAGTCCGTCATACTAATCAAATGAATCACAGTTCCAGACAATTAGTACGGGGTGACTTTCTCCGGTAATGGTCCGACCTGGTAACGGACGCTTTTGATTCCGGCTTTACGTTTATTCAAGGCGTCCACTACGTTGGTCTCCGCGAGGTGCATTTCGGAACCTACTGCGGAGCTGGTGACAGCAATGTTCAAAATCCCGTCCTGCACGAATTTCACCGTAAATTTCTCACTAAGTGCAGGTAGCTCGGCAGCAAAAAGTTTTTCGGCAACGGTACAGATTTGAGCTGCGGAAAAACTGGCTTTCATCTTTTTGTCTGCCAGTACGCGGTTGAGAACGTTTTTTAGAGGCTCGAACATTTTGGAAAGCTAGTAAGGTTTATAAGGTCATTAAGGTTGATAAGGGTGAGAGGAGTTGAGAGAGATACTAAGAGAGGTTAGTAGGGATGGTGAGGAGACTATCGGTCATTGGTCAGGGAATGTGGTTTTTATAATTTGCAGCAGCTCTATGGCCCCCTCACCTTCTTTGACACTTTTTACTAGTTTTCCTTTTTGATAAATCCCAAATCTTTGTTTACCACCCACGAGCGCGAAATCAGCGTGAATGGCTTCACCCGGGCCGTTGACGACACAACCCATTACGGCAATCGTGAGGGGTTTTTGAATATTTTGGACAGCCTTTTCGACTTTTTTAACAAGTGGAATGAGATTGACTTCGCATCTGCCGCAAGTGGGGCAGCTCACCACATTCACCCCTCGCTTGCGCAGTTCCAGCGCACGCAGTAAATCCCAGGCGGCGCGGACTTCTTCCTCCGGTTTAGCTGTGAGAGAAATTCGAACAGTGTCACCAATACCATCGAGCAGCAGCGAACCCAGACCAGCTGCAGATTTTAGCATCCCCATGCGCTCACTCCCCGCCTCCGTAATTCCGAGGTGGAGCGGGTAGTTCGTTTTTTTTGCCAGGATTCGATAAGCCTCGACGGTCGTCGGAACGGAGGAAGCTTTTGCGGAAACTACTAAGTTGCGGTAGCCCAGTTTTTCAATCTGCCGAACGTTTTGCAGGGCAGACTTGGCGAGTTTTTGAGCCAGACTTCCCGCCAATCCTTTCTCCAGACTGCCGGAATTCACTCCGACGCGAATCGGGATTTTCCGTTTCTTGCACGCAGCTACGACTTTTTTAAGGTTTTCAAATGAGCCTAAGTTGCCCGGGTTAATTCGAATCTTGTCCGCTCCAGCTTCCACCGCAGCGATCGCCAAACGGTAGTCGAAGTGAATGTCGGCGACAAGCGGGGTGCTGCGAACTTGCTGACGAATTTTTTTAAAGGCGACGGCTGCTTCCGCATCCGGAATAGCAATGCGGACAATCTCGCAGCCGCAAGCGACTAAACTTTTGATTTGTCTCACAGTAGCCGCGACATTACGCGTGTCAGCGTTCGTCATTGATTGCACGGCGATAGGATTTCCCCCGCCGATTTTGACTTTGCCGATTGCGATGGTCTTAGTGGGCAATTTTAAATTTTAAGTTTCAAATTTTAAAACAAGATCGGATGTTTGAATGTTCGAATTTTCAAACCTTAAAAATTAATAAATTCAAAATTGTTTTAAAACTTAAAATTCGAAATTTGAAATTCTGATGGTATTTTAGCCTCAAATTCGTAATCCAAAATTTTTAACTTGCTCGCATGTAATAACATTCTTCCCCGCTTTCGCGGGAACAAGGCCTTTTCAGATTTATCGTAGCCGTAAAGCTCATCGCCAATAACTGGGTGACCTATCGCGCTCAAGTGAACTCGAATTTGGTGCATGCGTCCGGTTTTGATTTCGATCTCGAGTAGGGCAGTTTTTTGCCGCCCCCGAGAAATCTCGGGGGTTAACAATTTCCAGGAAGTCTCCGCCTCGACTCCAGTTTTATCAATCTCCATCAGTTTACCTTTACGCTTCAGGCGCAGAGCAATCACTCCCTCCCGCGCTCGAGGAATTCCTTCCACCACCACGAAATATTGCTTGCCCACTTTGCGTTTACGAAATTCATCTTCAAGAGTCCTCGCAGTCTGTTGATTCTTCGCAAAAACAATCACGCCACTAGTGGCTTTGTCGATACGATGCACGACGATGAGTTTAAGTTTCAAGAGGAATTCTGCGGCAGTCCTCAAATCATTCCCCCGCGTTCCGACCCCCGCATGGGTGGAAATCCCCGCCCTTTTATTGAACGCAATGACGTCTCCATCCTCGAACAAAATCTCATTGCCGGTCAGGTCGAAAAAGTATTTGCGGGGATCCGGGAGGAATACGGTGATATTTTCACCAGTGCTAACTTTCGCATCCAGTGCGCGAGCAGTATTCCCAACTTTGATTTCCCGTTTACGAAAGAGTTTCTGCAAAAAACTTCTACGCAAAAAAGGTAATTTCTCACGTAAGAACTTTTCACAACGGATTGCGCGCGTGGTGCTGAGGGTGATTTTCATAAATAAAAAGCTTTGCAATTCTACGCAAAAAACCTATTTTTGGCTGGCTACGCCGTTAACAATAACTGGCTGGCCACGTCGTTCGCGAACGACGTGGCGGGGATGGACACTAAGAGTAATTCAAGGTTTTATGAGAATAGGTGTGAAATTAGTTGACGAAATATTTAATTACCAGCGAAGTGAGAAAATTAAAATTAGGTTTGAGGCTATCTTCCTATTTTTTCGTCTCGTGCAAGGATTTTTAAGCAGATTGCGTATTAACTACAGACCCCTAGTTTTAGCTTGCTCCAGAAAACCCTTTTATCAGAGAGTGTGTCATTTAGAGGGAAGTTTACTAATTTGCGAAGCAACAGACCTGTTTGGATGGCTCTAAACAATAAAATTGCGTAAACTAGCCGACCTTTTTAATAAAAAGAACAATGCCCTATTGGCACAGCCTCAAAAGAACGCTGGCACAAGTCAGAAGGAAACACATTATTGCAGTGGTCGTTGCTGTTGTGGCTTTCGCCGGTTTTTATTATTGGGCTGGTGCTGACAGTGGATCTACTGAAGATAATCTGGTAACCGCCGAAGTCATGCGCGGAAATATTTATTCCACTGTCAAAGTAGTCGGCAAAGCCAAGCTTGCCAATGAGCAAAAACTCCGCTTCAACCAGGTCGGTAAGGTAGCTGCTGTCTATGTGAAAGAGGGCGACGAGGTAAAAAAAGATCAACTTATCGCTTCTCTGGATGAGACCGATGCACTAAGTGACATTAAGCAAAACGAAACCAATCTGGCCAATAGCCAATTGAATCTCCAGGAACTTTTGAATGGCAGTACCAGATCTCAACTGCTTTCTTCTCGCAATGCTGTTGCCGACACCAAACAAAAAATTGCCGTTGCAAAGCAGGCCGTGATTTTATCCAAAGAGGCCGAAAAAGCGACAATCTCCGAGCTAGACCGGCAACTTGAATTGGCCAAACTTGATATTGCCAATAAACAAAAAACAGTCGAGATCGCCGCAAAAGATCTCAGTGATTTACAATCCGCCCAAGGTGGCATCACTTTGACAAGCGCCAGCAATACCTATGCCGCCACCGTGTCCGATGGGATTATCAAAGGCAAATCTGCTATCGCTCAGATCGATACCATTCTGGATGACATCAATGCTGTCTTGGCGCTCGATAAAGGAACGGAAGAGCTCAACGATTATTTTGAAAATAATCTCGGCGCGCTCGACAGCAGTACTTTAATCGACGCCCAAAGCAGCTTCTGGGTTGCTCGCAGAAAACAAAAAGATGCCATTGCGTCGTCTGACAATTTGGATATCACCAATGCTTCAGCTGGCACTGTTTTGGCTTATCTGCAAATAATTCAAGATGCGCTTATTGCGACAACTCAAGTTACCAACGATACTTATGCCCTACTCGGCGATAGCATCAGCTCGGCAAGTTTTGTCCAGAGCGAACTCGACAGTCTGAAGTCCAGCATGATCAGCAATCGCAACAGTAGTCAAAGTCAACTCACTGCCATCAATGGCGTGCTGACAAAAATCAATGATTTAAATGACCCCAGCGCGAAAGAAAATACTTATAAAAACGCGGTTTATTCACTTCAACAAACCCAAAATACCTTAAAAAATTTAGAACTAACAATCGGAACGAAAAAATCAAACGCCGCACTTGAACGCATCTCCAAAGAAAACGAATTAAAAAATCTGCAAAATAATCTCATCCAGCAAGAAGCCGCCCTCAAAGACGTCGAGCGCGGACCGACGAGTGGGAGTGTCGCTTTAGCCAAAAATAGCGTGACCTTGCGTGAACTGGATTTGGAAAAAGCCCGCAAAGCACTGGAAACAAAATACCAAATCCGCGCTCCGTTTGATGGAGCTGTCAGTACTATCGATTTCAAAGTTGGCGATAACCTGGTGGCGGATGACACGAAGTATGTCTACATCCAAAACGCCGATCTCGTTCAGCTCGCCATCGCACTGGATCAAGTGGATGTCGTAAAAGTAAAACTGCAGCAGTCGGTTGAAGTGATTTTTGACGCGTTACCAGGCCAGATTTTCGAGGGTAGTATCGAAGCGATTGATCCCGCTCCGGTCGAGCAATCCGGCGTCGTGTCTTACGAGGCGACGATTACTATCGACAGAGGTGAGACGCGTATTCTTTCCGGTATGACCGCAGCCGCCAATGTCATTATTGCCGAAGAAAAAAATGTGCTAACTGCACCGACTGGCGCTATCTCGTCGCGTGATGGTGAGAATTTTGTCCGTAAAATAGTCGATGGTCAGGAGCAACGCATCAAAATTGAAATTGGTATTTCTGACGGTAAAAAAACGGCAATCAAATCCGGTCTCCTGCAGGGCGACATCGTCGTGGTTTTCGATCCGAGTACCATGAGCGGACAGGGTCCCAGCGATAATGCTGGTAGTCAAAACCAGACACAGAATCCTGTCCGCCAGATTTTTCGCGCGACTGGCACCGGCGGAGACGGACCGCACTAATTCGTTCAGCGCCAAAAACCTCCGGGCAAATTTATCAAAATCAAGCAATCAAGATTATTTATGATTCAGCTCAGTAATATTACGAAGACCTACCGATTAGGTGGTCAAGAATTCCATGTTTTGCATAATATTTCACTCACAATCGCCAAGGGTGAATTCGTCGCCATCATGGGACAAAGTGGATCAGGCAAGTCGACACTCATGAATATGATCGGACTGCTCGATACGCCGAGCTTGGGTAATTATTTTTTGGACGGTAAAGCAGTCGAAAGCCTGAGTGAAGACGAACATGCTGTAATCCGCAGTCGTCTGATTGGTTTTGTTTTCCAATCTTACAATCTGCTGCCGCGTTTGAATGCGATCAGGCAAGTCGGCACTCCTCTGATGTACCAGGGCGTTGGCCGACCGGAACGAGAAAAACGCGCGGCTGAGGCGCTGATTACCGTGGGGCTCAGTGATCGGATGCAAAACGAACCCAGTGAAATGTCCGGGGGAGAACAACAACGCGTCGCCATTGCTCGCGTCATTGCCGCCAGACCAGAAATCATTCTCGCCGACGAGCCAACTGGAGCACTGGATTCGCGAACCGGCCAAGAAATTATGGATGTTTTGGCCAAGCTTAATCAGGAGGGAAAAACCATTATCATAGTCACTCATGAATCCGAAGTTGCTTCCCGTGCCAAGCGAATCATTAATCTAAAAGATGGCATAATCGTATGAATTTTTTTGAAAGCATTATCGACGCCGTGAACACAATTGCAGACAATAAGCTCCGTTCGGGGCTCACGATGCTCGGTATTATTATTGGCGTGGCCTCGGTAATTGTCATGGTTGCCATTGGCGAAGGCGCGCAAAAAAATGTCACTAACCGTATCCAACAGCTCGGCAGCAATCTGCTCATCATCACTCCTGGCGGTACCAATCAAACCAATGTACGCGGCAGTTCCGGCGGCGGTCGAGGGACGCTGACCAATGACGATGTCGCTATGATTCAGGCTGAGACAGCCGGCCTCAGCGCCATTTCCCCAGAATATTCGGGGCGCAAACAAGTAATTCTCGGTAGCCAAAATACAAACGCCACCATCACGGGAGTTTTGCCTGCTTACGAGACAGTCCGCAATGCCCATGTTGCCGCCGGGCGTTTCATCAGTGCGGGCAACCAGCAGCAGCTCGATCGTGTGGCAGTCTTGGGCCAAACCGTTGCCGCAAATCTTTTCAATGGTGCTGACCCGATTGGCACCGATATTCGCATCGAAAACGGTATCTTCACCGTAATCGGTGTGATGGAGTCAAAAGGCCAGCAAGGTTTTGGGAATGCCGACAATGTTGTTTTTATCCCACTCTCAACTGCCCAAGTGCGCGTCTTTGGTGTCGGCGATCAGGTGAGTACGATTTACATCTCGGTAGCCGACGCCCAGGCCATCGAGGCAAGCAAAACCGAAATCACCAACGAACTTTTGCAATCCCACCAAATCAGCAACGCGGAAGATGCGGATTTCAGCGTCTTGAATCAAACCGACGCCATTGAAACACTCAATGATGTGACAAAAATTTTCACGATCCTGCTCGGAGGCATTGCCGCCATCTCGCTCATAGTCGGTGGTATCGGCGTAATGAATATCATGCTCGTCTCTGTCACCGAACGCACGCGCGAAATCGGTATTCGCAAAGCGGTGGGCGCGCGCCGCCGCGATATCCTGGCGCAATTCCTGACAGAATCTACATTGATCAGTGTATTTGGCGGTATGGTTGGCATCATTCTGGCAGTTGGTGGCACGATTATTATCAGGAAATACGCCCCAATCGAAACAACGGTTTCACTCTTTTCGATTATCCTGGCCTTTGTTTTCTCGGTCTCAATCGGGATTTTTTTCGGAATCTTCCCCGCCTACAAAGCCTCGCGTTTGAAACCGATTGATGCACTGAGGTTTGAATAAATGAAATAACCCCGCCGCCACTGCGTGGCCCCTTTGGGGCTTCGCTCAAGCTACGGAGGACTTCGGGGATTTTCCCGAAGCTGCCCGAAGGCCTGCCTGCCGGCAGGCACGTGGGTCGCGAAAGAAAAATGAGACAAACGAAACAGCGTAAAGGGTTGTCTCATTTTTAAAAAATAATATCTAGATATTGTAATAGTTACGCCTAAGATCATCTTTAGATAATGGGGGTAATACCACTAACTTTTACAAAATTTTTAATACATTTTTCTTGAGGGGTGGTATTCCGTTAAAGCATATTGAGCTGTACGCAGTGGTATATGCTCCGGCAGTGAGGATATAAATCCTATCGCCTTCTTGAATTTCTTTTGGTAGATTGTATTTGAAATTTTCATACAAAATATCCATGCTATCACAAGTCGGTCCGGCCAGGATCACTTCTTTCAGCTGTTGCGGGTCGGTCTTTTCCGTGAAAATAGGATATTTGATCGCCTCATCGATAGTCTCGATCAGTCCGCCAAATTTACCGATATCGAGATAAACCCAATCATTTTCGCTGGATGCTGACTTTTTTGAAATTGTAATAATCTCACTAACAATCACTCCGGCATCCCCTACGATTGATCGGCCAGGCTCAATGATGATCTCTGGTAATTTTTCGCCAAAATTTTTCTTCAAAAACCTTTTTATTTCTTTAGTGTAAGTTTGTAAACTTTGCGCTGGTTGTAAATAATTGGCTGGAAAGCCTCCCCCCAGGTTTATAGATTGAAGTTGGATTCCCTCCTGCGCTGCTAATTGAAATAAACGCTTCACCTGAGCAATAGCGCTATCCCACTGTCCAATATGCCTTTGTTGTGATCCGACGTGAAATGAAATTCCATAAGGAGTTAGACCTATTTTTTTAGCTTCCAAGATTAAATCATAAATCATGTCAGGGTGGGCGCCGAATTTGCGAGAAAGCGGCCAGTCGGCTCCACCACCTTCCGTGATGATACGGAAGAAAACTCGCGAGCCGGGTGCCTGACGAGCAATTTTGTGGAGGTCACTAAAAGAGTCCGTAACAAAAATCCGAATTCCTTTCTGGTAAGCAAAAGCGATATCGCTTTCTTTTTTGATTGTATTGCCGAAGCTCATTTTTTTTGCGGGGATACCCAGACTTAATAACTGTTTAATTTCGTAAATCGTAGCAGTATCAAAAAAAGAGCCCTTTTGTTTAATTAGTTCGATGATTTTAGCATTAGGATTAGCTTTTACGGCGAAGTAAATCTTCGCGAAAGAAAAAGCTTCTTTCAATTTGTCATAACTCTGGCTGACTTTTTCCAGATTGATAATCAGGAAAGGAGTTTTTTTGTTAGCGGAAAACTCTTTGATTTTCTCGAATTCAGTCTTGCTGATGTAATCGAAAATCGTTTTGGAAGGTATGTTTTGCATAGTTAGAGGTTAACAACTTGAGGAATTGCCTTAATGAAATTTTGAGCCAAAGTATAAGTGTAAGCTCCCTGAAAAGGAATCAGGAGGATATCACCGATTGCTATTTTTTTTCCGTAAAAATAATAACCCCAAAGATCATCCGGAGTACAGAGCGAGCCATACAGGATGCAGGGCTGCTCTCGGGTCGAACTAAAATGCGCTAAATTAAAAATTGGTGCGTAATAAAAAAATTGATATTTTTCCCAACCAATCATGTTGGTGCCACCATCGAGGATGGCAACTCTGCCATCTTTTAGGTCTGCTACTTTCAAAAGAAAGTGCATAGCGCTATGGGAGATGAAGCGTCCGGGCTCGGCATAAAGTCGCGCACTCGGCAAAAGTGTGCGGATCTGATCCCGCCAAGCTTTCGCGATCTCTTTGGCGAATTTTTCAATCGGATCAGTTCTGATAGGTAGGTAGCGCGGTTTAAATTTGTCCGCCAAAATATTTTTGAAGTGAGCGTTAGCTCCATTGCCGAAGTCCATAACTTGCTTGGGGTTCCAGGAGTGGATGCCTTCGAAAGCTGCCGGGTAAAAACCGCCACCAATATCAACGTATTTAAATTCACTCAATTCGTTTGTCGAAAAATTAGTTCGCAAGTATTTGGCAAGCTCTTGCAGCGTCGCTACGTATTTTTTAGGATTTTTATTGAGGCTGATATGGAACTGAATTCCACAGAACTTGAGCGCAGAATGTTTGCGTGCCTGATCATAAAATTTTCGTAATTTGTCGAGCGCGATACCAAACTTCGTCCAACCCTGTTGCTGTGCAGTGTGGACGCGAACACCGCAACGGACCACGACCTTTCTTTGCTGGGCTAATTTGGCAAGCAGCTCAAGCTCTCGGAAGCTGTCCAGATTGACGGTAATTTTTTTGCGGTGTCTTAAGATCAGTCGGAAAGCTTCCGTGGTTTTGGCCGGTCCGGTGTAGATAATCTGTTTTGCCTTAGCGGCCAGGGCCAGTTTCAATTCACGCTGGCTGGAGGCGTCCAAACACGCTCCTTCGTTCACAATTGTTTTCAACAGGTCCGGGTAGGGATTGCTTTTGATCGCGTAAAAAATTTTTACCGGCAGCCCGGATTTGGCGAAAGCTTGCTTGAATCTGGTCAAATTTACTTTTACCTCTACTGCGTCGTAGAGATAAAGCGGCGTTGAATTTTTTCGGGCAAGCGCGATGAACCGCAACCTCGACTTTCTGATCTTCGATATTTTTGATGAAAAATCTTTCATTAATAAGAAAAGGTTTCGATAATTTTCCTCCCAAGTTTATTCAGCTGTCCACCTTTGCCGAAGAGTGGGAAGTTGGTAATTACATTGGCTGCATCCAATGTTTCAGGATAAAACCTGCCCAAACTCGTGTTGGAATGAAAAATAAGTTCTTTTCCTTGTTGTGAAAATTTTCTGATATCTGGATCTTTGTAAATTGCTCGACCATTTTTATACTCATACAGTCCATTGCGATAATCTTTCACGATTTTTGTTTTTGGCGCGACCTTGATTTGCAGATTGGCTCCTTCGAAATCGTTCTGGCTGTCTGCCAAATAGACTTTTGGTTTGGCAAAATCACTTTTTTCAATAAAATCATTGATGAACAATTTTTCGGTTTGAATGTCGGAAATTAGTCTTGGGAATCGCAAAAGTTGCAGGCTGCTGGCAGCAAAGCGCGGATTACATTCAATCAGGTAAATTTTATTTTGTCGATCTATGATGAAGTCAAAATTGGCGTAGCCTAGAAATTTTTCTTGATGAAATAATTCACCCAAGCGCGCGAAAACTTGGTTAATATTTAGCATCAATTGTGCAGAAATATTTTTGCCGGCTACCCACTGGATGCCGGCAAAATTTTGCTCGCAAGACTGATCGCATTCATAGAAGTGCTGTTCACGCAGCGAGGAGATAGCGATTATTTTGGGGCTGATAAAAACAGTAATACCGTAAGATTTACCGGAAATATGTTCGCGTAAGAGGCAATTCTCATTCCTGCGGATTTTGTTTTTAGTAAGTAGTTTTTTCAGATCATTTTTATTTTTCAAAAAAAAGGTTCCTTCTGCGCCCCAGGAGCCGGCCTTTTGGAGGACCATTTTGTCAGAAAATATTTTGCTGTTTTTGGAGTGGTTGTAGGTGCAGCTTTTAGGCTTTGGAATTCCATTGCGTTCTAAGAACGCATCAAAGTAAATTTTGTTTTCGAAGCTTTTTTGAAAATGATAGGGCGAAGCAATAATTTTAAGCTTATTGGCCTTGCTCCATTTTTCAAGAAAATTGCTCAAAGCATTGGAAAAAACCAGATATTTTATCCTCCGCTTTTTGAGTAATTGGGTTAAATCTGAATATTTCAAAATATTTTCCAAGCTGTGCTTGTCAAAATTTTTGCGTCTAGTCGAAAAATGATAATACAAAATCTGCTTTCGTGATAGAAACTCAGAAATCCACTGCGCCTCTGGTGATCCCTCTTCCGTAAAGTAAAAAACCTGCTTTTGGGAGAAAACTAAAGCCTGGATTAAATCATCCAAACCTTTTGGCAGTACGCCAACGCAAAAATTATTTATTTGCATCCCATCTGGTCAAACAATGCTCAACTGAGAATTTTTACGATTTTTATATTTATTAATACAAGCTCCGATAATCTCCTCCAAAAAATCACCATAATCAAAACCGGTCAATTTAGCTACGCGGGGCAAGACGTCATTTTGATTAATTGAAGGATTCGGGTTGAGCTCCAAAACATACGGATTATTATTCCGATCCAGGCGGATCTCCACATGGCCGTAATCCTGACAATCAAGAATACTGTAAGTATCCAGAGCAATCTCCGTAATCAGCTTTTCCAGCTTTTTGGAAATATTTTTCGGTGGAGCCTGGACAATGATTTTATCGTAGGGCTTTTTTCCCAATTTCGCATCGAGGGCGTAAATATGCCAATACTTCTCGGGAAGTTCCGAAAAAATAGAACGTAAAAGTGGCAACACCCTTAAGTCATCATTTTCATTTCCTACGATGCAAACCTCGTATTCCTCGCCATCGATATATTCCTCTACCAATGCCGGACAATTTAGTTTTTGGGTCACTCGTTCCAGTTGCCTGAGGAGTTGTTTTTTGTCGGTGACGATTGAGCTATTATCAATCCCAAAAGAATTATCCCGGTTGGAAGGTTTGACGATGAGAGGATACTGCAGATTTGGATTGATCTCGTCTGCGAGAGTGTAAGCGTAATCCCACTTCGGTGTCGGAATACCATGGTAGCTCAATAATTTTTTTACCCGAATTTTATCGACACAAAGCGAAAGTGTGTGAGGGCTGGAACCCGTGTAAGAAATCTGCAAAATATCGAGTAAGGCAGCTGCGTGAGGCTCCAAAAGCGTGGAATTATTGATTCGTTCGCAAACGTTGAAGACTAAATCCACGTCGCTTTTTTGCAGATCGTGAAAAGCTTTATTGAAATTATTGAAATCGAAAAAGCTGACTTTGTAGCCTCGCCCTTTCAGTGTCTTTTCAATATCTTTACCGGAAGTCAAACCCAAGGCCAAATCTTTTTCCAAATCCTGATAGTCGTTGCCGATAACTCCAACATGGAGGCTGCGCTGGTTTTCCAGAGAAAGCTTTTTGATTTTTTGCAGCTTGGTTTTACGGATTAGTAAATCCTTATTAAGCGCTGCGAAAGAAAGACTGCGTTTGCGAATGGTTTTACCGAGCGAAGAATGCTGGTCAAATTTAGCGACCTCATAGCTCACCGATTTTTCCAATCGACTAAGATTGTCTTTCGCTTTTAGCGTGTTGTTACCGGAAACATTCATCCAGCCCAAATATTCGTAGCCTTCCGGAGGAACCAAAACCGGATCTCCGATTTTTTTGAAAAAATGAACACCTTCTAAATTCTTGTCACTTTTGAGCGTGTTTTTGATTTCCAGGTTGGTGAGTATCCCCGAATGGTCTGATAAAAAATATTTGCCGATAATGTATTTTTTTGGGTCGGCTTCATGGATTTTGGGAATGTAAATGTTCGTAGCTACCTTCACTGCATTCTCGATCAAATCCACACCCCAGACCCCTTTTACAAAAGCAAAGACATCGTCTCCTCCCATACGTAAATTAACTTCAATCGGTACGGCCCCACTCCCTCCAGTTTTGGCTTCGAAGTGAATAACTCCATTTTGGATCCCGAGTTTCTCCAGGGTTTCTTCGGCTAATTCGATTAAATTTTCTTGCTCCTTTTTCGGCAAACTGGAAGGAATCGCCCCGCCTGTTTCGATAAAAAACGGTTCATTTGTTTGGTAATTATCTGTGATGGAATGAAGTTTAATCTTTCCGTTTTGCAAAATTATGTCGACATCAACCTCGTGACCGTCGATATATTCTTCCACTAGAATCTCGAAATTTAACCACTCGGCTGAGTCCGGATGTGAGCTGATGTTATTTTGGATATAGCGATAAGTCTCCAGCATTTCCTTTTTAGACTCAACTTTGACTACGAAAGCGCTGGCTGAACCGTAGATCGGCTTCAGCACAAGCGGAAATTTAAGCTTGTCTAAAACTTTTGGAATATCTTCTTCTTTTTTTAGTGTCGCGTATTTTGGTGCCGGCAAGCCATTTTTCTCACAAAACTCTCGAAACAAATATTTATTGCGAACTTTTTTAGTAATACTGTAAGGAATACCAGTGAGCTTAAAATGATCCGTAATCTTCGAAGCGAGCAGTGTGCTCTCTTCCCAAAAAGTCAGCGCTCCATCGATTTTAATCTTGGGATGCTTGTTCAAAAAGCTCTGAATGCTGTCAATCGATTCCTGAAAATTATTGGTATCTGCCAAAATCCATTCATCGACATACGGCTGAACCCAGTTTTTATTTTTATTTAAGCAAATGATCTTCAGTCCCAGTTGCCTGAGGCGCTGGAAGATAAATTTCTCTTTAGGAGAGCAGGTGTGGATTATCAAGATGGTTTGATCCTTCATGTTTGAAGGATGTGATTGCCTTCTCATTAAACGAAATATGATTTTTAGATCGGCTGAATTCTCCTCTTTTTTCTTAGAAAATCAATTTTATTTAATCCGCCTTCGCGTAAATCCCCGGGCGTAAGCCTGAGGGATGCAGAGCATTCCGCTACGGCGGACTTTCGTTCTCGAAAGAAATTATTAGAACCCCTGGGCGTAAACCCAGGGAGCTTCAGGGCGTGATCCGACGTGATCACCTTCTGCGAATATTGTGCGGGGTTGGAAAAAACATCTGCCGGTACAAATGAAACAACCCCGCCGCCACTGCGTGGCCCCTTTCCCCAAGGGAAGACCCAAAGGGCGGACTTTGTCCCCTTCGGCTCGGGGCTTGGCTCAAGCTACGGAGGACTTCGGGGAATTCTCTCCGAAACCGCCAGAAGGCCCGCCTGCCGGCAGGCAGGCAAGTGGGTCGCCTAGAAATGAGACAAATGAGACACTGTAAAAGGTGAGTCTAGGTGGTTCATTGTTTAATTTTCAGCTTAGGGTTGCATATAAAAAATCTCTTTCCTATCTCATAGACCACAATACTCAACGCAGCATAAGCTCCTAGTACAAGCCATTCCTTCAATCCTAATGGAACCGTGTGCAAAATTCTATTAAAGAAGGGCACGTAGATTGCTACTAAAATCATTGCAAAACCAAATATGGTAGAAAAATTAACTAATTTATTTTGAAAGGGATTGTAGGAAAAAATAGACTCAGTCAAACCACGAATAGAGAAAATATAGAAACGAGAAGCGATCCCTAAACCAACAAACGCAATGGTTTGAGCGTACGCTATATCGCCCGAGCTTTTCCAAAAATAATAAAATATCAGAAATAGCGTGACATCGGAAATAGCGACAAACAACATCAATAAGCGCTTGATGTTTGCGTTTAGAATCGGCTCCTTGGGGTTTCTTGGCGGTCTCGACATGATATTTTTATTTATAGGCTCAAACGCCAAAGCCATAGAGGGAACCGAATCTTCAATCATTTTGATCCATAATATTTGGGCAGGCAAAAGAGGCAATGGCATACTGAAAATAATGGCAAAACTTATTAAAATCACTTCTGTAAAAGAGTTCGACAAGAGATAGAGGATGACTTTTCTGACATTATCAAAAGTCCCCCGACCCGTCCTGACGGCTTCGACGATAGTTTTAAAGTTATCATCTAATAAAACCAGATCAGCAGTTTCCTTAGCCACATCAGTTCCAGAGCCGACAGCTATGCCAATATCAGCTTTTTTCAAAGCGGGCGCATCATTGACTCCATCTCCTGTCATGGCGACAACTTCGCCGTTTGCTTGCAGGGCAGTGACAATTCGAATTTTATGTTTTGGCTCCACGCGGGCAAAAATAGTGATTTTATGAACCAGTTTTTGTAATTCTTCATCAGAAAGATTGTCTAAATCCGTGCCTTCCAAAACATTTTCAGGGGCTACTCTTAGGCCTAATTCTTGCACGATAGCCGTGGTAGTGAGCTTGTGATCACCTGTGATGATGACTGGGCGGATGCCTGCGCTTTGGCAAAGCTCGATAGTCTCTTTGGCTTCCAACCTCAAGGGATCTTTGAGCGCAACTAGCCCGACAAAAACCAGATTGTTTAGATTTTCCTTGGTGAATTCAACATCGTTTTCTTCCAATTTATAAGCGACCGCTATTACCCGCAGCCCGGTGCTTGTTAATTCTTCACATTGTTTTTGAATTTCGGTTTTTCGGGTTTCGGTCAAAGCCTCTTTTTTTCCTTCAACATCCACAAAAGAAATTAAAGGCAAAAGTTTTTCCGGCGCTCCTTTGACATACACGGCATATTTTTTATCACGAAGCACTTTGATCTTGTGTCGGGTCGCCATGAATTTATATTCGGAATCAAAAGGAATCTCCGCGACTCTCGGTTCCTCTTTTTCCAGTTCTTCTTTTTTCAACCCCGCCGCCCGCCCCGCCAAAAGCAAAGCCTTTTCCGTTGGATTACCGACAATAGTCCATTTATGCAGTTCGTCTTCGGGATTTTCAATAATGGCGTTATTGCATAAAAGACCAATTTTCAAGGCAATAATATGGCTGGCTTCGCCATCCGGCTGAATCGTTTTCGAAAATTTGTCGCCATCATGGGAGAGCTTGGTGGTTTCGGTAATAATCTCAGCTACCCTCATTTCGCCTTGAGTGAGGGTCCCTGTTTTGTCAGAGCAAATCACCGACACAGAGCCCAAGGTTTCTGCGGCTAGCATTTTTCTTACCAATCCTTTTTGTTTGGCGAGGCGCTGCATACCAATCGCCAAAATTACGGTCATGGCCGGCAACAATCCTTCCGGCACTGCCGCCACTACCACAGCCACGGAGGTCATAAACATTTCCAAAAGCGGCTTACCTGTCAGTATTCCCAAACCAAAAATAAAAACATTTAAAACAACCAAGATGATTCCAATTATTTTTCCAAATTGAACGAGCTGTTTTTGCAAAGGTGTTTCGCCTTCTTCTGTTTCTTTGACTAAAGTAGCAATGTGTCCAATTTCCGTTTGTGATCCCGTCGCGGTCACGATGGCTTTGGCTTTTCCTCGAGAAATTACCGTTCCCAGATAAACCATATTTATCCGATCTGCCATCGCAGTGTTTTGCGGCAGTGGATCAATATTTTTATTTACAGGCATTGATTCGCCGGTGAGAGCGGATTCGATCACTTCCAGATCATGCGCCTCGATCAAGCGAGCGTCAGCCGGAACCTTGTCTCCGGGAGACAAAATAATAATATCTCCGGGAACAATATTTTCTTGAGCCACGATCATTTCTTTGCTATCTCGAATTACTTCAGCTTTATGTTTCACCATTTGTTTTAGGCGGGACAGCGCTTCATTCGCTTTGTGTTCTTGCAAAAATCCGACAACACTACTGACCAGAATGACTGCCAAAATAATCCAAGCATCCACCAAATGTTTTGTGGAAAAACTAATAATTAAGGCAACAAAAAGAATATAGATGAGCGGATTTTTGAATTGATTCAGAAAAAGTGCGAGCGCGGATAATTTTGCCGCTTCTGGCAATTTATTAAAACCGAACTTATCCAGCCGCAAAGAAGCTTCTTTTTGCGAGAGTCCAGAATGGTTTGCCTTCAAATTACTAAAAACTTCTTTGATTGGTAGATGGTGATAGTCTGCTGTCTTAATATTTAAGTTAATACTAGGCTTGATTGTAGTCATACAGATTGTTTTTATTCTTTTGAAGTAGATTTCACAAGCGACTTTGTAGAAATCGTTATAAGGCTAACTCATATTTGTCGTCTCTTAAAATAAAATTTCCATTTTCGGCAATAAGTGAAACCTTGTCCCATAAAATATTTTCGAGCATATGCTGAAGATAAAGAAGCGCTCGGCCGCTTGAAAAATTAATCCAGACATATTTTTTAAGCTCTTTGATCATTTCTATCATCTCTTTGCTTAACTTATGCGTTCTCATGGTTAACCCCGTCCCGCCAACGCTCTCTCGTAAAAAGGTGCCGGTCGTCACAAAAACGCCATCCAAATCAAACGTGACAGCTTTTACATTTTTTCTGATAAAATCCAGATCTAATTTTTCCAATGGTTTATTTAATTCGTCCATAATCATCTTTAAAACGAATAATATCATTTTCTCGCATCTGGCCAAAGGCCGTTTCAAGAATCCATGAATCTTTGAGCCCGGTTATTCCATGTTTTTATTTTTCATAAGTGTTAGATTTATTCCTCAAAAGAGAGGCGGGCAAAAAGATAAGAAATTGTAGATTCGGCACCCTGGTTGAGATTAATAAATTTTTCCCCAATCCCATCATAACATCCTCCAGTGGTCCGATCATATAAAACCTGCCCAAGAACATTATCCCCTAGAAACCAGTTAAATGCGATGTTCGCTAATTCCTTGTAATGCTTCCCGTTTGTTACCTTGAACATTGCATTGAGAGCTTCTACGGTGGCAGTGGTGTCCTCGGGCTGCTGGTCAAAATACTGTCTTGTCTCTCCCTTGGGAAACCAGCCACTTTGGCCGATAGGAGTGTACACATTGTCCTTAAAGGTCTGTTCAATTAAGAAGTTGAGGGTTTTTTCAGACACTTCGAGATATCTTCTCTCTCCGGTTATTTTGTACCCGAGGATGAGTGCTTCTGGCAGGACGGCATTTGAATATGTTAAATAATGCTCAAACCACTCCCAGTCCAACGATCGACTCTTCTCATATAAAATCATAAGTTGTTCACAGCATGACCTTAATACAGCGAGAGTCTTGGGTTCTTTCCGTTTTGAAAGCAAACAATGGAGAGCCTTAATATAAAAAGCAACAGCGCGAGGCGAGGAAAAAATAATGTTTTTCTGGAAACTTTGTGCAAAGAGAGAATGGGCTTTTTTTCTAAAACGTTTGGGGATTTGTTTGGTAATTGAAACTAAGGCAAGAGCATATAGAGCCCTGGCACTAGGGTCTTCTGAATTTTCCTGGATGTTTCTTTGCTTATCAATAACGCGGTTTGAATTGACATAATTATCAAAATAACCATCAGGTTTAGCTATCCGATAAAGAAAGTTGAGATATATGGAAACAAGTTTTAGCGCAGATTTAGTCCCAAATTTTTTATAATGAAGAGCGGCCGCGATTAAGGCTCTGGCATTATCATCTAAGGTATACCCGGAAGACAAATCCGGTTCAATCAGCTTGGCAAACTGAATAATGCCAAAATTATCAGTCAATTTAACCAAATGTCCAAGTTTTATAGGTGGAAGTTTTCTTTGTCCCAAGGTTAGCTCTGGCGTAAATTGCGAGAAATATTTCATGTAGGAATGGGCAACATTTTCCCAGGTCATATGCCTAGTGCGAAAATAAGCGTTTTTACCCATCTGTAAACATAATTCATTATCACTTATTAATTTAATAATAGCATCGGTAAAAGCCTGTGGGTTTT
>JBDRMN010000016.1:0-16415 GCA_043812055.1 Patescibacteria group bacterium | reverse complement strand
TCATAAATACAACTATTACAGAAAACACGGTGGATTTGGTATGAATCGCCTTACTCCTATTCAGAAACTAATCTCTACCTGGCTACAATTACTTGGTCAAGCTGAAGTTAAAAAGGTAACTGGAATTCTGCAACAGTACATTTTTTGTAAAAAAATTTTCTAACAGATAGACTGGCCAACTTTAAAAAATTTAAAATGAGCAATCTAGAAAGAGTTCGTTTGAGTTGCGGACACAATCCTAAAAAAAACACTCAGTCTATAACCTACACCCACAGTGGTGACCAAGATAAAGTCGGATCTGTCACCTTGCAAACTCTCCGTTGTACCAAGCAAGGTAATGCTAAAAACGGTGGTACTTGTGCAACCTTAAGAACAGATAGTACTTTTTCGGAGATTTGCGGCAGTATACCAAATAGCCCTGCGAGAATATCCCTTAAGCAAACTTTAGAAGGCTTACTAATTCTAAATAATCACGATACTGGATTTGTAAATTAAATTACAATGGTTTGTAGTTGTCCCGCCACTAAGTGGCCCCTTTGGGGTCATGCAGAACTCGGTTAAAGAAATTCACTCGCGCTTTTCTGAAAACTGTTCCCTGGAACCTGGAACCCAAGTTCAAACTCCCCGCAGCCATTCCACTCTCCCCCCATCAATCGCCACCACATCCACCCGCCACGGTGCCCGCTCAAACCCCTGCACCTGTAACCACCGTTCCCCCGCTGCCGTAACCTTTTCCAGCTTTTCCTCATCCACCGATTCGATTGCCGTGCCAAACCTTCGGGAGCGGCGCAGTTTCACTTCAACAAAAACGATTGTGTCACAATCATTCGCAATGATATCCACCTCCCCGAAGCGGGTGTGAAAATTTCGTTCGAGGATACTGAGCCCTTTGCTTTCCAGAAACCGGGCAGCTAATTTCTCCCCTTTTCGACCCGTCCTAAGAGAAGCCGAAGGGCCAAGCTCTTTTCTGTTATCCATTTGCTAGAATTCTCGCATGAAAATCCTTTTCTTTGGAGACGTTTACGGTAAACCGGGTCGCCAGGCTCTCGCGAAAGTTCTGCCGCGCTTAAGGAAGCAGCTGCAGCCGGACTTCATCCTCACCAATGTTGAAAACCTCGCGCATGGTCGGGGCCCGAGTGAGAAGCAATTGCATGAATTAGTCGAGCTCGGTGTGGATGGCTTCACGAGTGGCAACCACATCTTCGATTCAGCAGGCGGCATCGCGCTGGCCGAGAGTAAAAAATTTCCACTCGTTCGACCGGCGAATTACCCCACGGAAGTTCCCGGCAAAACGCATTTTGTTTTAAAGAAGGGCCGTCAAAAACTTTTCATTACGAATTTACTCGGTCGTGTTTTTATGGGTGATCCGACTGACAACCCGTTTTCCGTTGCGGATGAGATTCTGAAAGAAGCTCAGAAGTTGAAAGTGAAAAATATCTTTGTCGATTTTCATGCGGAAGCCACGAGTGAGAAAGCCATGTTTGGCGCACATCTCGACGGGAAAGTGAGCGCCGTGGTAGGCACGCACACGCATGTGCAAACCGCGGACGAGCGGATTCTGCCCGGTGGCACCGCCTACATCTCGGACGTCGGCATGTGCGGAGTGCTGAATTCCATCATCGGCGCGAAAGTCGAAATCGCCCGCAAACGCTTCCTCCATAATCTACCCGTCAAGCTCGAAGTCGCCGAAGGCGCCCCGTTCATTATTAGTGGAGTTTTGGTTGAGCTGAAGAAAGATGGTAAAGCCAAATCGATTGAGCGGGTTTATGAGGTGGAGGATTAGACGTAAGTACAAATAGGGTTCGAAGCACCCCGCCACAAAGTGGCCCCTTTCCCGAAGGGAAGACCCAAAGGGTGGACTTTGTCCCTTTTGACTCGGGGCGATCCTGCGCTTCTGTTCCCTGACACCTGGAACCTAGCTCACAATCTCCTCAAGCTTCCCTTCTTTCGCCGCTGCCTTCACTTCCATCGCCAGCCGCTCACCGAGACTCACGGGCCGACCGAAGAGATAGCTGGAGTACGGTGTGGCAGTGATCCCGGGAGACCCGGGCATCCGGAAGGAAACGTCGAAGATTATGAGCTCCTCCTGCTTGCCGTCCGTATCGAGCGCGCCCTGCAAAGCAAAGGGTCCGATAATTCCGCGGGGGTTGTATTTTTTACAAGCTTCCAAAAATCTCTCGCCGATTTCGTAAGCTTTCTCCAGCGTGCTTTCTTTGACTGTCGCCGCTACATGACCGGCTTCAATATAATAAATCGGCAGCTCCCAGGAGATATTTTCCACTTGAGGGATGCGGAGAATTCCGTCCAAATTCGTTTGCCGACGAATGTCGGTACCGAGCATCTCCAGCCGCTGCTCCAATGGTGAGTAGAAGAAGTTAAAATTAATCTGGGCCCCGGCGATGAACTCTTCAACCACCGCTTTTTTCAAGCCCGCCTCTGTGATATCCCCACTGTCGATCGCCGCTTTCGCCGTTTCCTCCCACTCTTTCGAATTACCCGCATAAAAATTCGCCCGCTCATAACCCCGGTGGGCGGAAGCAACTTTGGTAACCGTTAGCCGATCAATCTGGTCCGGGTCAGTGAAAATTTTCGGTGCGCGGATCCCCGCATCTTTCAGAACATCGTACTGGTTTGGCTTTTGATCACGTTCTTCCAGCCGCAGCAACTCGCGGGTCCCGAGAATCGGGACATGGAGATCTTTTTCAACTTTCTCCGGATCATCGAAATAAACCCAGAAATAGCGCGAGTGAACGAGCAAGGCATTCAATTTACGCAACTGCTCCTGAACTTTAGGCTTCAGGATGTCGGCAAACTTGTCCACGAGAATCACCTCATCCACGCAACCGGTTTTTTTCTTCGCGTCACTTTTCAGATATTGCGTAAAGGTTTTTTCCCGGCCTTTCTGCGCCACCACGCAGGTACGCAAGCCCTGTTTCTTCGCGCCCAGACAAATCTCGAGTGCCGAGTGGCCCCCGAGTGTGGCGATGGTTAGGTTCTTTGGGTCGTAACCCTTGAGGAGTGCTTGAGGATTCATGGAAGTAATTTTAAATTTTAAATTTAAAATTTGAAATTTTTTGTCAACCCAAAACTTTATCTAATTCTCCCCGCTCAATCGCCATCTTAATATCTCTCGCAATCCTCCGCCCCGTACTCATCGGCTCATTGTATTTGAAGAAGGTATAAGGCGATCCGGCGGTAAACGGATTCGTACCGGCGACGATTCGCGCCGAGATTTCAAAAACGGTGAGAATGAGATCTTGAGTCACTATTCCTTCCAGACAGAACGGGCCGAAAAGTCCCGGGGGTTCCAATTTTTTCGATTCCTCCACTACCCGCTCCCCGATCTTGATGAAGTACGGCAAAAGTGACTCCCGTACTACGAGCGGAATATTCCCGACAATTGTGTAGCTCGTCGTGAGATTCACCGTGATCTGATCACTCGCCGCGACCCGACCAATCGAATCCGCGTTACTTTCGTAGCGTTTATCGAAGCCGAGGATTTCGAGCTCGCCGGTTATCCGGGAATAAAAATAATGGACGTAAATCGGCACTCCCACGATGTACTCCTGAATCGTGAACCGCTCATCCGGATGTTTGGCAATTTTCTCGTAGAACTCAGAAGCGCTATTGGCTAAGAAATAGCCCCGCCCTCCTTTCGCCCCGTGGAACTTTACGATCACCGGCCGGTCGATATCCTCCGGCTTGTCGAAGATCAAAGGCATCTTTATATTGGCTTGTGTAAGCCACTTCTGCTGCTTGCGACGATCACTTTCCCAGTCGAGAATTTTTTTATTCCCGTAGTGCGGCACCTTCATTTTTTTAATCCGTTCGGGCTTCAGATATTCGACGAAACTACCGTGCGGGATCACGATTGCATCTCTTTCGATTAGCTTCTTTTCGATCTTCGGAAAATCCGTGAACTTCTCAATCTCGATAATCTCATCCGCGACTGGAAACATTTTGTAAGGCTTCACGCGCTTCTTCTCGCACACACAAATCGTCTCAAAGCCCTCATCCTGCGCCCCCTTCAGAATCTGCAGCGCGGTGTGCGAACCTAAGGTTGCGATTCTTTTGGGGAGTTTCAGCATTTTTTTTGATAAGGTTTGATGGAGTTTAGCAAAAAAGGAGGAGACTGAAAAATCTTCATCTTTGAAACTACTCTGGATTAATCCTCAAATTTCTGAAGAAATTTTCTTGCTTCCGCTGGGTCCAAACTAATTTCATAATCCTGATATCGAGGCCTCTTCGAGCATCCACTCATTACCCTACTGCCTCTCGCAAAGAAGTCACTTAATTTAAAAACCCCTGACTTCACGAAAGTAAGCACTTCTTTCCAAATTTTCTCCCCTTCATCACCCAAAATAGAAATACCCCAAGTCTGCCCATCCTCCTCGAAAACTAGCTCTCCTACATCATCCAATTTCACAGTTAACCTGCCTGATATGATAAAAATGGAATCCTTAGAAAAACTAGGCTTGCTTCTTTTCCCAAATTTTGCCAACCAGTCACTTGCTGCAGGCTCTACGAAATCAATTTTAAATAGACCTTCGCTGGGCAGAAGCGTAATTGATGTAAAAACATGCACTCTACCCTTCTCCCTCCCAAAGATTTGTCTCAGATCATCCAACACCATCTTTTCACTTCTTAAAAGACTCTTTATTCTGTCTAAAACACTTTCACTTATTTCATCATCGCAACACATAATCATATTCTTTCCCTCGGCAGACAGAATTAAATTATCTGAGACGAAAGTAATTTTTCCGAATTTAGGAATTACGATTTCATTATCACCCAGCGGACTTTCTGGAGATTTTCTTTTCTTTTTTCCTTCTTTTTTTAGAGGTCTCGATGGCTTTTTAGATTTTTTTGTTTCTTGTTCCTCCTCTTCAAACCCCACCAACCATCTATCTATTTCAGCTCCCCGAAAAGCAACCTCGTGACTATTTCCGTCAGAGCTAATTTCAACAGAAGAACAAAATTTGTCCCTGCCCTCTGCTGATCCAAAAATCTCTTTCAAATCGCTCAGCTGTATTTTATTTTTTCGCAAGAGCTCTTTGATTCTCGCTAAAGCAATTTTACTTATATCATCGCTGACACTGAGAGCCATAGACTTCCCCTGGATGGTGACAAACAAACGTCCTTCGCTGAGACCGGCTTTGAAGTCGGTAAGTTCAGATTTTTTTTCTTCTTTTCGACCTGTTAGCACTCCCGATATTATTGATCTGTCTCCTGCCCTAGCAGCGCGATTTTTCTCTGCTAGCCACAGCTGAGCATCAAACTCAGGAAGGTCACTGCAGGGTTCCAGATCAAAATCCTCAATTCCTCTGTAAAGATCAGCAAGATCTTCAGGGAAAATATCACTAGATGATTCCGGTGCTCGTCTTCTACTGACCATTTTATAAAAATTGTGGTCAGGCATCTTAACTTTCCACCTCTCCAAAATCAAACCTTGAACCCTTCGTCGCTAACACTCCTCAGGGCAAGCTCTTATCCTCTTAATAATCCCAACAATCGTGATAATCTCAACAATCCCACCCAAAACCCCAGAGACCTAACAACCCAAAAACCCAACAGCCTTGAACTCATTTTTCTATTTCTCTAAAATCCCCTTCGTTCCTAACCCCTCTCAAAATGGCCAAGCAGCAAAGTTACACCCTCTTAATTGTGTTGGCTTTTCTCGCCGGCCTCTTTGGCAGTTACGTTTCCGATCAGTTCACTACTCCCCCGTCCGCTGAACCAGACAGCAACACACAAACAGAAATTACGCGCGAAGTGATCGCGGAGAATGCGGTGATCGAGGTAGCCGACAGGCTGCACGATAGCGTGGTAAGTATCGTGGGTACGAAAGACGTGGAATACGTTATGCGTGATCCGCGTTCGTTTTTCTTCAACGATCCACGTTTCGATGATTTTTTCGGAATCCCGCGTTCCGAGACTCGTGAACCGGAAGTGCGCCGAGAGAAAAAACAGGTCGGGGCGGGCACGGGTTTCGTGATTTCGGAGGACGGATTGATTCTCACGAATAAACACGTAGTGAGCGACAGCGAAGCCGAATACACCGTCTTCTTCGCAGATGAAAGCGAATTTATCGCGGAGGTGATAACCCGCGATCCCACGAATGATCTCGCGATTTTGCAGATCAAAAATGAAGACGGCGAGAAGTTTAAAGCAGTCGAGTTCGTTCCAGATCAAACGAACGTGAAAGTCGGCCAGCTCGTGGTAGCGATCGGCAACGCGCTGGGGCAATTCGACAATACCATCACGCTCGGGGTGATCTCGGCCAACGGGAGAACCATCACTGCCGGCGACGGCCGCGGCAGCACCGAACGACTGAGCGAACTACTGCAAACCGATGCCGCAATCAATCCGGGTAATTCCGGCGGACCACTGGTAGCTCTTTCCGGAAAAGTCCTGGGGGTCAATACCGCAGTTGCTGGCGGTGCTCAGGGAATTGGCTTCGCCATTCCGATGGATCAACCCACGATCAGGCGAATCCTTGATCAGATCGAGAAATTCGGCAAAATCGTCAAGCCCTTCCTCGGGGTCCGCTATCAGCTGATCACTCCGGAGCTGAATAAAGAAATGCTACTGGGCAGTGATTACGGTGCGTGGCTGCACGGAGAAGACGATTTACCGGCAGTGGTGGCAGATACTCCCGCTGCAGAAGCAGGACTAAAAGGCGGCGACATTATTATTGAAGTCGATGGCAAAAAGGTTGATACCGACAACACTCTGGCCGACCAGCTCAATAAACTTTCACCGGAAGATATTATTGAGCTAACAATTCTGCGAGACGGCCAAGAGGAAAAGTTGAAGGTGACGTTGGGGGAGTGGGAGGAGGGCTAGGGAACAGGGAACAGGTTTTAGGGAACAGTTGAAGAGCGCGTTTGCTACGCGCAGGCATTTGATGGAATAATTTCAAATTACAAAGCTCAAATGTCAATTCAAGCTCAAAATCCAAATGGCAAATGATTTTGGATCTATCGCAGGTTCGGGTTTGTAACCCGAACCTTGATGTTTCAGAACGGGTCTCCAGACCCGTTCCTACGAGTGTTCGATTTACAAAATCGAACGAAAACATTGCGGTTCAGATTGCAAATCTGAACCTGCGTAAAAAATGATGACGGTTCGAAGCTGTGTTTCGAACCAAAATCCACTGACAACCTTAAGCCGCGCAGTGCAAACAAGGTTCGCAGTGTCCCAGGTGGGACAACTACGAACCATCGTGTTTTTTTAAACCTTTATAGTAACTCAACCTATCACCACTAAAAATTACTAACCAATAAATTGCTATTTTTAGGGTTAAACGATTTTTCCAATTATGAATTGGGTAAACCTTATTTTCATGTTTATCAATTTTTATAAGTTTCATTTTTGCTAACTCATCATCAATAACTTTAGTGTTGTGCCTAAATCTACCTAAACCTACATTTTCTAAGTAATTTTCAAAACTATTATCACCATACATTAAATCATCTGAATACCAAATCCTTATAAACCTATCCGCGAAGTGCTTCCCTAATCCTCTCCCTAAAGCGCTTCTATTGTTATTTAAAATTAAATAAGTATTCTTCCAAACACTAACAACATTGCGAATCAAAACCAATAAGAAAATTATTAATGATAAAAGTGAAAACAAGATTAAGACTAGTTGTAAAAAAGTTATTTCGTTTAAAAATTCTAAAAGAGATTTTGCGGAGGCTACTAAATTTTTCATTTTAATCGCTTATAATTTCCCTTCACCGCACTTCCCCGCTTTCGCGGGGACAGGCTCAGCTAATCTGAAATTAAGCCAGCTATTGCCGAAGTAGCAACAATTCTCGGTGAGGCCAAATAAACCTCAGACTCCTTCGAGCCCATCCGTCCGACGAAGTTTCTGTTTGTCGAAGCAATCGCCCGCTCCCCCGCCGCCAGCACTCCCATGTGCCCGCCCAGACAGGCCCCACAGGTCGGCGTACTGATCGTAGCGCCAGCAGCGGTGAAGATCTTGAACAAACCTTCCTGCTCCGCCTGATTCCAGATGTCGGTAGTTGCCGGCACGACAATCATCCGCACGCCGTCCGCAATTTTCTGACCCTTCAGAACTTCCGCTGCTTCACGCAAATCGGCAATCCGGCCATTCGTGCAACTCCCCAAGTAAGCCTGATCAATTTTGATCTTGTCTTTCTTCGCTTCGCTGATTGACTTCGTATTGCTCGGCAGATGAGGGTAGGCCACTTGCGGTTCAAGTGCGGAAACATCTATTTCTACAGTCTTTTCGTATTTCGCGTCTTTGTCGCTTTTAAGTTCTTCGAAATCCTTCAGGCCGCGTTCCTTGACGTACTTGATGGTCTTCTCATCTGGATTGATAATCCCGCAGGTCGCTCCAGCCTCCACAGCCATATTGGAGAAAACCACACGATCCTCAACTTCCAGAGCGTCAATGACTTCTCCGCTGAACTCGATTACCTGATTCGTTGCACCACCCACACCAAGTTTGTGAATCACTTCCAACATCGCATCTTTCGCCAAAACACCTTTGGCTAGTTTGCCCTGAACGATTACTTGAATAGTTTGGGGAACTTCCAGCCATACTTCTCCCGTCGCAATCGCGTACGCCACATCCGTCGTGCCCACTCCGAAGGAAAACGCACCGACAACTCCGTGCGTGCAGGTATGGGAATCACCGGCAATCGCCACCATCCCCGGACCGATGTGTCCCTGTTCCAGGAAAATCGTGTGGCAGACTCCGTGTCGCCCGATCGGATAGTAATGCTTGATTCCGACTTTGCGCACCCATTCATCCAGCTGCTTTGCCAGAGCCGCCGACTTCTCATCTTTCGCCGGGATGAAGTGGTCGGGAGTTACGACAATCTTTTCCGGATCAAAAACCTGCTCAATTCCCCGTTTTTCCAGCATTTCAATCGCGGGTGGCGTGGTCACTTCGTGACAAAGTAAGCGGTCAATTTTGATCTTCACGAACCCGCCCAGAACTGGTTTTCCGGAAATGATGTGGTTTTCGATAATTTTCTCGACTAAGGTTTGGGGCATTTTTGTGCTTAGAACAGAGTTATTTTAACCGCCTCCGTTAAGAATAAAAAGCGGCCCCTGACAAAGAAGTAGAAAAAACGGCGAGAGACGCACAGTCCCCTCTTTGGTAAAGAGGGGGTTTGGGAGAGATTTTATGAAGTCTTGTCCGGCGAACCAAACTGTAGCCCGGAATTATCCAACACCGTTCCTGAAAAAACATTTGCGAAAAAAATAAATTCTCTTAAAATAAACCCTGCTTTAACTATTCCCAATGCTCTCCCTGCGCACCCTCATCCAAAAAATAAGTTCTGATCGCAAGTATCAGGCAGTAGCGGTGGTCGCCGTTGCGGTGGTACTCGTTATCATTGGGACATTCTTTTTCAGTGGCGAAAACCTCCGCGGCTCGGTAATCGGGACAATCGACACAGACAGCTATCAAGCTATTCACCTCGACACCGGTGAAACTTATTTCGGCAAAGTAAGCAAAATCAATGACGAAGCAGTTTCGCTCACCGATGTGTACTACTTCCTCGAGGGAGACAAGACCAAGCTCGTGAAACGCGGCCGCGAAGCGCATGCTCCGCAGGATACCCTCACGATCAATCGCGACCGGATTCTCACCACCGAAAACCTCCAGGAGACCAGTCCCGTCGTGAAAGCCATCCGCAAATATCAGGAGTCAAAAAAGTAATATAGAAAAAACCTCAAATCCATATTCTGGCAAGACTTGTTTTTGGGTATGTCCCGCAATATTGCTAAAATTTTAGCCGCGGATACTTTTCTCCACCCTGCACCATGACTCTCTCGATCCACCACCCCACCAAGCACCACACACTTTCGCTTTTGGTGATCCTACTCTTGACAGCGCTGGCGATTGTTTTACTTTTGCGGACGAATTTTCTCCTGAACTCCGTAGTCAGTCCAGATGTTGACCCGAATACCCATCAAGCGGTCGAGCTCGATACCGGAGAGGTATACTTCGGCAGAGTAACGGCTGATCGGCGCAATGGTTTTCTGGAACTGCGCAACGTTTATTACTTCCGCTACGATGACGAGAGCAAGCTCGTCAAACGCGATGACAAAAACGGACCCAAGCTCATCAACCGCGACCGCATCATCTCCATCGAAAGTCTGAAAAGCAGCAGCCCAGTCGCCCGGGCGATTGCTGGTTCTGAACAGTAATTTTGTGCAGCTGTTTGTAGGGGCAAAGAGTTTTTGCTAAATTTCTGTCGGTTTTTGCCGTCATTTAATTTTAATTTTTATGAATCCTCAGCCCCCTGCCCGTAGCTCCAAAGATTACATCCTGCCCTTTTTGATAATTGTTAGTCTCGGTGTGGTGGCCGCGCTGTCAATCCGACTCTGGGGTCTAAGCGGAGAAAATGAGAATGGTGGAAGGCTAGGCATCTCCGGTAAAGCGGAACTCACCGAAATCACGGGGGAAGTAGCCGTCTATCTACCCGCCACGGAATCCTGGAAAATCGTCGGTGCGGTCAGTTCCCTGAGCTCCGGTGAAGGAGTCAAGACCGAAGCCGACGGGAAAGCCGTTTTAGCCTTCGATGACGGAACTATCCTCACTCTGGACGCAGGCAGCGAGATTATGATCCGTGAGCTACAAAACTCCATGACCAAAAAGACTATCGATTTGGACCTCGCGCGCGGATCCGCCTGGATAGTCGCCGGCACGGCGAACAGTGACTTCATTATCACCAGCAACTTCCTTTCTGTCTGCGACACCGCGGGAAGCTTCCTCATGACGACGAACGAAAAGGAAGATGTGATTAGTGTAATTAGCGGCGGAGCGACTACCACCATCCTCGACCCCCAGAAACCCAAAAGCCCTGAGCTCAAGAGCTTCGTTCTCGAACCCGGCCAGACTCTCGAGGTTTCCGAACGGCGCGTGAACCTACTCCGTATCGGCGGTGAGCTGGATCTCGTGAAAGCAACTCCGGACGAGATCAAGAGTTCGAATTTTTATCTGGCGATGACAGGTGGAGCGACTGAGGGAACGGAAAAAACTGAGACGGCGGAAACACCCGGTGAGGAAGAGGCTGAGGGAACAGCCGATCCTATTAATCTCCCGGCTCCCCTGGTCATAACCGAAAACGGTAATATCGCGGCAAGTAGCGAGCCGGTTAAAGTGGAGGGGAAAGTTTCTCCGGCTGCCGCCAAAGTGGAAGTCCAGTTTGATGCCGACACTCCCTACGCTCTCGGCCAGTTCAAGGCCGGCTCCGGAGAATGGAGCTACAACGCCTCGACTGGGTTCGGCAATCTGAAAGCAGGGCTCAATAACTACAAAGTCGTCGCTATCGACGCCGACGGTAACCGTTCTTTGCCGACCCTCTTCCAAATCAGCTACAGCCCGACTAGCCCAGCAGAAGACACAGAAACGGAAGATAGCACAAATGAATCGGAAGGGGGCACAGACCAAGAACCAGAAAGCACGACCCAATCTACCGATGGCGTGCCAGCAATTGGCAGTAGTACCTTCGCTCCCCCGGAGGTCACCGAACCTCTCGACGGCGCTACCATCACCGAGACTCCGGTTCATTTCTCCGGAACCGTCCCGGAGGGAACCGTGAAAGTCCTGGTCAACGAATACGAACTCAGCCGTTTCGAACCGGGCAGCAGCACCTGGACCTACAATGCCGACACCGAGTACGAAAACCTCGAAATCGGTGAAAATGAGTACACGATTGAGGCGGTGAGTGAATCGGGAGACAAGAGTTCAGTGACGATTAAGATTACGTACGCGCCCGAAGAAGAATAAGAAGCGCGCAGTCCGCCGCAAAGCTCACCGAAACCGAAAGGCGAGGTCGGATAGCCCTGAACCTGCCAAGGGGTCGTTAGTAGTCACTAGTAACTGGTAACTGTTCCCTGTTCCCTGCTTGTCCGCCGTAGCCTCTTGACGGCCGAAGCCTTGGCATAGGCTGTTGGCGAAGGTTGTTGGCGAAGGCAAAAAACCTGTTCCCTGCCAAATCCACGGAAATAAGCCGAAAAATTGCTTATCAAGCTTGATTTTCGGGTGGTTTTTTGGTAAAATAGTATGATTTAAAACCCCAAATAAAATGACTACAGCTACACATACAAAAACCCATGCGCACGCCCCCAAAGAAAAAAATGAGCGTGAATCTTTGCCGTACATTCAGCTCGAAGAGAAAATTAAGAAAGCGTTGGCCGGAGCACTGGAGAAGGCCAAGGTAGACCCTGTAACGGTAGGCACGATATGTGTAGATCTAGGTCGAGCTGATACTCTTGAAGAGTTAGAAACCTTGGTAAAAATTAACTCCCGTGAATTCCCATTTCTAAATCATCTCTAAAATAAAATGGCTGTTGATCAAACTACAGAAGAACCGCTAATTGATGCATCTCTCGCCAGCTTAAGGAGCAGCGATGGTGATTTAGATGCTGCTATCATATTACTTCAAGATCTTTTGAATAGTCCTAATGTCGCCCTACAAAATATTGGCCACGAGGTAGTTGAAATGGTTACGGGAACACCCCGAGGCGATGTAACCATAACCTATCCCACAAACATTGCTCGTGATATCGCTCGTAGTCGAACGTGGGATCAACTCCCAAAAAGCACATTCAACCCCTTTAGTTGGTCAATCATAAGGGCGAGAATGCGAGAACATGGTGCCAAAGTAATATTGAAGAATATTCAAAACGCCATACATTCTAATCAAACCCGTATTAACGAAGTTCGTGAGGCGGGAACTGGAGAATCAAAACTTAGAGATTTTTTGGCCACAAACGCCTTTCAGCTACGACCTGAGCTCAAACAAGCTGAACATGTTAGTCAGCTTTTAAAAGGTCACGGCGCGAGAAATCCTACGTACGGCAACAGAATGTACGATATTGGAGTAGAGATTTTAGAAGAAATTAATTTACCTTTTGCAGCTGGGCTATCAGCCTACGGTGCGATAACTGGTAATCAGGCTAGTGAGGCTGTCGTCAATTTGGTCCATCGTCAGATTCGTGCTGCCAGTAAAGAAAACGATCTCACTACCGGCAAAATTCCTCCAGCTGAAATAATGGAAATGTTTAAGGGTGCCTTCAAAAGAATCGAGCAGCTCCGGAACGAAAGGGCTGGTGACATAGAAAGAGTCGTTAGGGATAACCGTTCTCGTATGGCAAAAATATTAAGGCGTAAGCCTAATACTCACGGTCATCTCGCTAGCACTCATCAAATTGATCTAGATCCGGAACACACTAGGAAAACGGTGCCCGTCCAGAAACCAGCTATTGCGCCACTGCCTGAAGTAGAGATAGCTGAAGCAGAAAAAATAAAAGTAGGTGTGGATACATCGGGAATAGCTCAAGTAGAATCACCAGCAAGTGATACTGTTTCAGAAGATGCTGACGAAGCTGCCACAGAAGCAAAAGCTAAGTCTGAAAAACGCAAGGAGGATACTTTCCGGAACGGAATCAAAAATACTTTTACGCTTGATAAAAGTAAGCGTTCGCCAGATAAATTATGGATGCCCAAAGGCGGATGGGGCAAGTTCGCCTGGTACAGTGCAGGCTTACCACTTTCCGTGCCTCATTTTATTTTGTACTGCCTCAGGCGCGGAGCCCAGTTCACAGTGAGAAATACCGTTGTGCGTTTGACTGCCCATACGGGTAGAGGAATTGCCAATGTGGGTCGTGGTGCCTATCACGCCGTCGAGGATGTGCTTCGACCCATCACTGCCCCAATCAAATGGGCTTACAGAAAAATAATCAAACCTCCAATCAAAAAAATTACCGCGAGGGAGCAGCGCCGTATGAAAATAAAGGGTGAGAAGAAAAATACGAAAAAGAACGCTAAAGCGACTATGGCAGGAAATGCTAGAACAATTGAGCTAGAGGCAAATGAAAAAAAATGGGGAGAGAAAGTTGAAAAGCATGCGTCTAAGACTCACAAAAAACACAATAAAAAATCACTTTTTGATTTAAAGCATCGGCCCTTTTCCGAAAAACCTTGGAAAAGTAAAGCAAGCCATTAAGAATGTCTGAAATAAATTCCAGACCGTTTAGAAATGAATTTCTGCCAAAAAATTTCTGGCTGGAGAAAAGGACTGTGTTCCTGAAAACTACACCAAACATCAAAAAAGAAATCATTGATGAATTTGAAACCGTTGGGAGAAAGGACGAGCTTGACCAGGTTGAGGCTTGGCTAGATGCCAAGAAAAAATCCGGAGCTGACATTCCTTCTGTTGCTGTGTTCGATGATCTCAAGACCGCCTTTCCAAGCCTAGCCCCAAAGCATTTTGCCGAGATAGCTAAAATAACAACTGGTAAAGATGACTACAAAATCGCCTTTATGAAATTGATGAAGGAAAAAATTAATGTTCATAAGAATATAAAAGCAAAAGCAGCAGCTTTAGACACACAATTGCAGAGCGACTATGAATTTGACATTGACCGTCTAGATACATACATCAAAAAAACATACGGAAACAAAAAGGAACACTTGAAATTCAGTGATCCGGACAACTGGTTTGACGACGATGATACGACCAAAAAAGTCTACGAGCATTTCTTCGGTAAGAGTGGTGTAATTCGACGCCAGGGCAAAAACGGTAGAGATGTTGGAAATATTTTCGGCAGTGATGTTAATCCAGCAAATTCAAATTACCTACAAATTATCAGAGGACGTTTAATCCTGGCAAAAGAGGCTTACGCCGAACGCAGACCAAAAAGACACCCCGGCTTATCAGAAGCTCGCAAAAATTCTCTTGAGAAAAATAAAAATATTCGAGAAGGCATGGTCTTCCAGGTAATCAATGGGAACTTTCAAGAAGCAGTCAAAACTTTCAACGCTGCCCCCGACAAAGACAAATGGAAGTATGCTGTCTGCGCAGGAATTTTGGCTATCGGACTTTTCAAGCTTATCAAATATGTTTACAAAAAGGCTCCTAAGGCAACTTTGGGAGCCATCGTTCTGTACGCTGCGAACACCCTCAGTGGTATAGCGAGTAAGGATAAAAAAACATTACTCGAACGGGCCTGGTTCAGTAAAGAAAATCCCGACGATGTAACCAAGACAATCCTAAGCAGAATGGAGAAGGGGCAGAAAGAGAAAAGGGAGGAAATCATCGGAGACGACTCGGAAGAAATTCGAGCAATGCTAAATTTTGGTGGAGTAAAAATTACTCACCTTTGTGATGCCTATTTGCAGGCAAAAACTCCTGGAGGGGCGGATAAAAAAGGATTTAAAGAAATTCTCACTCGTAGGCTAAAGAGAGTGGAAGGCAAGCGACAATGGATTCAGCCAGAAGTCGCTTACAAAACCCTCGATGGCTATTTCAAACACATGGGCAGAAAGTACTTCAAAAGTGCTAAGGAATCCGGATACTTAACCCTCTTAATCCAGCAAAGTAAAAAGGCAGGCAAAGAGGGTTTCGAGATTAATGGAGACATCCACAGAGAGATCCCCACTGACTCTCAGTCCCAAATAAACTTAGGAATCAATTTCTTCCGCAAACGTCACAGCGAAGGTGGTCGTGACCACACTTTTTTTACCGCCAACTGGGCTGAAGTCTTTCGTGAATCCCCGGAAAAATACTTCTTGAGCATTCCAGATTTTATTCGCGGCGAGATTCGAAAAGACTATCTTTGGTGGGGGGAAAATCACGCAGAAGTTGGGAACTGGCTAACAGGGAAAGGAATTGAATTTAAGAGATTTGTTTGGGACCAAGGTCTAGTAGAATCCTGGAAATATCTAAAACCTCAGCTTAGTGGATTAAAACAACATCCATTCAAAAGTATTGCTTATGTAGGAGAACAGCTATGGGAAATTACCTTTGAGGGCGGAGAAAAAATTGTAGTACCGATAAAAAAAGCCGGTGGCAATATCCTCAGAGAGGCTCTGGATTTTTGGAAAGATAATTACAATACGGTTATTAAAGATTACTGGAAAGATTTGGGATTAGATGTTGGTGATACTTGGATAGAGCAAGATCCGCTTACTGGTGATCTGGAATTAAAAGCAGTTTATAAAAAAAGATTGATAAGAATTAAGAGTGTAACGACTGATATTGCCAAAGGCGCCCGCCAATACACTCTTGAATTTGCCGACAAGAAATTTATAGCTGCAAAATCAAAAGCTGGAGACGCGTTATCAGAACTATGGAAAAAGGCTTTGCCTCATTTGAAAAAGCTAAGGGCCAAAGGTGCTGGCACAACCACTCCCTAAAAGCTAAACGAGACTAGAGGTGGGAGATCCGGAAGTTTTATTGCTTTCCGCTTCTCCCCCTCCCCACCTTTTTCACCATATCCGGTGAATAAGTTCAGACACATACTGGAATGTTAGACGCCATCTAACATTCATTAATCATGCCAACAATATTTATTGGTAAATGGCTTAGGGGTGCAGGTAGATTCCTGCACATGGGAACTAATACACTTAGTAAAGGCTCAGT
>JBDRMN010000015.1:0-11774 GCA_043812055.1 Patescibacteria group bacterium | reverse complement strand
ATGGATACCAATTCCCAAAATTAAAGAGGCGTTTGCCTAAAAAATATTGGGTTGGAAAAATTGAAGGTAATATTAAGAGAGATAGGACCAATAGAGTAAAGTTGAGAGAGGCTAGCTGGGAGGTTTTAAGGGTTTGGGAGCATGAAATACAAAAGGACCTAGACCAAGCTGTTAATAAAATAATTACATTTCTAAAAAATTGCGGCTAAACACGCTGAAACTCCGAACATCTTTAGGCCCAAATATCCTTCGAACAGTGTTTGATTTGTATGGCTTGAGCAAGGAGGAAAGGAAAGTGGAAGCCGAAAGACGAAGGTTGGATAGCCCGAAAGTCGTAGGCGAATCTATCCCACCTCCCGAGCCATTGAAAAAGCAGCAGCACCGAAGGTGTTGATGGTTTTTCAACATGCTTGCGTGCCGGATAAGAACCGAAGGTTCGTACAATCGAAATGAGCGAACAAAGTGGCAAAGCTTGCTTTGGCATTTTTTGAGTAAATGAGATTGAAGGTTTTGTAAAACAAAACCGCTATCCGGCCCCAACTTACACGAAACAAAATAAGGTAGACCACTTTTAGAGGTGGGCTAAATCTAAAAAACATTTCAGCTTAAAATTCTGAAAAACACAAAAATAAAATAAGAACTAAAAAGCAAACACGCCCCCAAACGCGACAATTTTAAAGACCAAGTGGCAAATACAAAACCAATCAAAGAGATGAAAAACCAAGCCGGCAAATCAATCGCAAGAATTTCATGAGAAACATGATATTTTGAAATAAGAGCGCCGATTCCAATTCCCATCATAGGATTAGTAATATTGCTACCAACTAAAACAAAGAGAGGAATCTCCTTAAGCCCATTCTTAATGCCTATAATAGCGGTTGTAAATTCCGGAATGACAGTTAGAAATCCCAGTATCAATACTCCAAAAAACGTGCCTTCTAAGCTTAAATAATCAGTCAAAAAAACTGCAGATTTCAAAAGATAATTAGAAGAAATTGCCAGTATTAGGAACCCAAAACACATTTTAACTATATAAGAAAACAGATTCTTACAACGATGAATTTTCACAAATACATGCTCATTAACAGACAAACGGTAAAGATACGCCATATAGCCGAAAAACAACAAAGAGCCATCTAAACGAGAAAATTCCCCATCAAATCCAATTACCCCTAACATAAAAATTACCACCAACATAAAAAGATAATCCGTTCTCAAAAATTTCTTTGTTGTATGAATTACCGCAAACATAGCAACTAATCCAGTAATCAACGAAATCTGCACTATATTTGACCCGATATTAGTACCGATCACAATTCCTGAAAGTTTTTCATAGTCATAGCTTCCACTCAAAATATGGATACTTCCAAAAATATGCGTAAAGATTTCCGGCAAAGAAGTTCCGATAGAAAGGATAGTCAGTCCAACATAATATTCCGAGAAATTGAATTTACGACAAAGATCTCTTGCCACCCTAATAACAATCTCAGCACCTGTAAGTATACCTACTGTACTAACTAACCCTATAATTAGCTCTTTGTAAAACATGTATTAAATTAATTTATTACAAATTAAATAATACATGAAGAGCCAATAAGAAAAAACTAAGTCATGCATAAACTAAACCAAGTTCGGACAACGTCCAGTCTGGGGAGCCAGAAACAGGTTCTTCCCGCAGAGTCCCAAAGGGATCACTTCGTGGCGGGGCGAAGGACGGGTCCCCCCAGCCCTCACTTCCCCGCTACCTTACATAACTCAGAATCAGCCAAAAAGTCTGATTCGTCGTATTTCTCTCCAAACCAAACCTTCCCCAACCCTCCATCCAGACCATGCTTTCCCAGCGCAGTTTGGATCATATACCAAACAAAATGGCGCAAAGTTAAAAGAGAAATATAAATTTTTGGAATATTTTCAGGTCGATAAAACGTACGAATCAGATCATCAAGTTCCTTTCGAACTTGTGAAAAAGTCAATGAATCAGGATTTTTCCAACGAATCGTAGGTCTATTGACAACACGGTGACCAAAATCAGGATCAACGTCAGCGATACTTGGATCAGCTTTGAATCTTTTATCGTCATCTGAACCGGGCACGACCCCTAGGACAAAAGGGACCAGCACATTAGCACCGATTCGTAAAGCAGCTTCAGCAGTTCTCTTACCGACACCCTTCCGATCATATTCATTTCCAATAATACACGTAAATTCCACGCCAATTCCGTGCGCATTCCAGGCTTTCCTTTGGGCTTCCATCGAATCAATAAAGCCCTCCGCTCCGCTGGCAATATTGTGTCGCTTCCCCATCGACTCCAGTACCTTATAATCGACACTTTCCGTTCCGACAAAAACACTATGGACACCGGCTTTCGCACATTTTTCCATAAACTCCTCATCGATAATATCACGATCATCCGGAGTCTTACCTTTGACAACACGAATGTCGCTTTGGATTTGAACAGAAAATGGAGTCTCTCTTTCTGCAAATCCAATCAGCAGATCCAAAATCTTCAGCTTATTCGGATTGTGATAAAAATCATCGTCTGCAAGAAACAGTTCAGTAAACCCCTGTCCTGCCAAATGCTCTAACATCACTCTTATATCCTCCACCCTGCGAGGGCGTACTTTTCTCCCATCAATTGCTTTCACTCCACAAAAACCACAATTAAAAGGACAACCTCGTGCCGTCTGTAAAACGACTGATTGACGTGTAGGGATTTCGTCATTACACGGTGCGGGCAAAGGATTTCCCTTTAGGTCGACCCACCTAGGCCGACCTTCAGCATCAACCCATTCATATTGAGGCTTTAATCGATCGTGGACAGCATCTGTCAAAATTTCTCCCAATCTTCCGTCTTCGACTTCTCCATCAACAACTGTAAATCCATAATCCATTACTTCCTTCCTCGAATTTTCTTCGCCGCGAATATGGAATCCTCCAAAAAGAATGTCGATCTTAGCACCGAAGCCACGCCTGATAGCTTCCGCTCGTAATTTTGTAGCAATATGCAGAGCTCTGGGGTATTGACTAGTTTGGATCCCTGACAAACTAACGATAACTTTTCGGTCCGGAGATTCCGCCTGAGCCAAAATTTCCTCATAAGGGATATCTTCATATTGATCGTCTACAGTTCTGACCCTCATCTCGCAACCATCGATATCGTCAGGGGTTAATGAGTCCAAAACCAGAGCAGTCCCTCTTTCTCCAATACTAAATTGCTTTCTAAATTGATTAACATAACCGCGTCTATCAAAATTCGACGAACCAATTAAATAATGGATGGCTTCTTGGTACGGAGACGCTTCTCCGGAGTCAATCGAAGCTTCGAATTTACCATTAGGATTAGGACTAGCTATCCTCCGGGGTGCCCGGGGAAGCTTACTTAGCTCCTTTTGTTCAACAGAACGGTTAAGCCCACATTTTCTTTTCGCGGATTGGGCAACGTCATGCACGCTTTCCGCTATGTCAAAAACACAATCACGCAGACGGGAATATTTTTCAGTCTGCTTTCGCGTCCAACGGACAAGTTCAATAACAATGCCGGTAGCTCTGGGATGATCTACGAAAGCTTTCAAAACCTTGCCTTCCCACGGACTGGGACAAGTACCCAAATCCCTTTCAAAGGCTTCTCTAGCCGCAGGAGAAAATCCCTCAGCCATGATTATTGATATTAAATAATAGAAAAAGATACTATGGGATTGCTCTCTTATAATCAATAAAACTTATCCCTCCACTGCAAATCCACCACCACTAGCCCCAGCAGATACCCCCTACCCCCTTGGCCTCCGAAGCTCTCCCGACGTGACGTCGGGACGGGGCGAAGGACGGCTAGTACCCACCCCTTACAGCCCGCAGGCCCCAATCTTTTGCAAAAATGAAGCTCTCGGTGGCAAGCCCCTGAGTATCTTCTCGAAGCAGTTTGAAATTTGAACTATGTTGTTGCGAGGAAAGATTGATATTTGCGAAAAAACAAGTCAAGCTGCGATCTTAATTTTTAAACTTTTTAGAAATGACTGAAAAATCAGAAACACCCCCGAGCTAAACACTGATAAACAGAAAATTTCTATTAAGGCTAAGAAGAAACCTAATAAATTACTATGAATGATGAAAGTCATGCTGGTAAAACATCCATTCCCGAACTCAGTTTTGGACCTGATGGTTCCGGCGAGGCGAAGCTTAGACGGGAAGTGCGCCGTGGATGGCTAGCGCTTGCTGAGGACGAAGGCACCTATTCTGTCGGATTAGAAACACGGGCTCGTTTACTGTGCGGATGGTTCTCTCATGAGCACAAAAGCCGCTATGGGGGGAATGGAGGTAATGGGAGTGTTTTGGCATACGACGAAGATTTGGATACTGCGAACTCTGAAATGTATGGTGAACTTCTGAGCAAGCTTGCTCATTCTATTTTTGAAATGCGAGGAACATCATGCCCAATGGTAGCAAGTGGTCTCGTAGCCAATCTTGCTGCTCTAAGTTTGGATCCTCCTAAAAATCTACCCCGAGCAATTTTTATGGAGCGAATTATTGATGATCTGATAAGCACAGTAGTGATCAACATCACATTCGACTCTCTAAAACGAGACCGCGATGGTGATCTATCTCTTGGAGAGTTGAAGGTTCCTCAGTGGTTTATTGACGAGGTTCAAGGTAAAAATCAAGCAGTTGTCAACCAAATGGCTAATTCGTGTCAACAAGATGTTTAATTTGGCATTCTTGTGCAAGACTCTTTACTTTTTACCCCTTTGGGCAAAAGGGGATGTTATGAGCTTAATAAAACACTGGCAAAAGAAGAAATTGAAAACTTCTCCTTTTCAAGTAAGCTCTTGCTAAGCTCCGAGACTATTCAGAGCCATCTCATTTTGCCTTCCGGTGAAACCGGAAGATGCAAAATAGTTGTCCCGGACTCCGAACTACTTAAATCCTCCATGGAACCCAAACACGTTGTCGTCTCCCTCGTCATTCTGAATCTCATCTTCCTGCTTATCTTCTTCCTGCTGACCAGCACGAGCATCTTCGACAAATGGTCGCTCAACAAAGTCTCTCAAAAAATCTGCATTGAGGAGCAGGCGGATGGCGAGAAGGTCTTTATTATTTGCCCGGAATATTCAGCGCAATAAGACGTTCACAGAGCTCGGGAAAATCGATCCCCGCGGCGGCGGCTTCTTGAGGATAGAGTGAGACGGGAGTCAGGCCAGGAATGGTGTTGGTTTCGAGTAGATAGATCTGGTTCTGACGGATTAGCATGTCCGTCCGGGAAAGATCTTTCAGCCCCAGCACGTAGTGGGCTTCCCGGGCAAGAGTCTGGACCTTCATCGTGAGCAGCGGAGACAGGCGGGCGGGAACAATTTCGCGACAAAATCTGGGATTGTACTTGGCTTTGAGATCGAAGAACTTTCGTTTCGAGCAGATTTCGATCGGCGGTAGCGCCTGCAGGCCTCCCTCGGTTTGGAGCACACCGACGGAAACTTCCGTTCCGCGGATGTATTCCTCGACGAGGGCTGTGGGACCGAATTTCCAGGCTTTGCGGAGAGCGGGAATTAAATCCGATTTTTTATTAACGATTGAAGCGCCGAAGCTGCTGCCCTCGACGGCGGGCTTCACGAAAGCCGGTCGGCCGATTCGTTTCCAGGCCTTCTCCACTGCGTCCAGATCGAACTGCGAGGCCACGTAGTCGCGTGCTGTCGGCAGTTTATTCATCCGGAAAATTCCCTTCGCGGCGACCTTGTCGAAAGAGACGATCATGCCCGGCATACGGCTGCCGACGTAACGCAAGCCGAGAAATTCCAGCAGGCCCTGTAATGAGCCATCTTCCCCACCCCGACCATGGAGAGCCGGAAAGACAATGTCGATTTTGTCTTTTTGCTGAATGAATTTCACAAGATCTTTCGCTGGGTCGAAACGTAAAACATTGAACCCGCGCTTCTTGAGAGCCGCGGCGACGGCTTTGCCGGATTCGAGCGAAACGTTGCGTTCGGCTGAATCACCGCCGGCGAGAACGGCAACTGTTATCTTTTTTCTCATCTTAGGGATTTTAACACCCGCAGGTTCGGGTTTGTAACAAGTCGCAGGTTCGGGTTTGTAACCCGAACCTTGTGTTTCAGGCGGGTAACAGAGTTTCTATGTGAACAAAACGTGGGCAGACACTAGGTTCGATTTACAAAATCGAACGGAAACCTTACGGTTCAGATTACAAATCTGAACCTGCATTTGGAATTTGTCTGGTTCTTGGAATTTGGAACTTAAATCTCAAGTTTCTTTAACAATTCGACCAACACTTCAGTGAACTCATAAACCTCCCTTTCCTTAATCTTCTCATTACTCCGATGGCATTCTTCCAAATCTCCCGGGCCGAAAACAGCCACGGGCACTCCCCGGCTGCGCAAAACTCCGGCGAGTGAAAAAGCCGGCATCCCGGTAGCCCTTGGTTTTTTGCGAGTAGCCTTGCGAATGGCGCTTAGCGTTGACTGAACTAACGGGTGCTGCGCCGCAGTTTCACTGGCGGGTAGGTCTGCCAGGATTTCAAATTTAAATGGTCGGACTTTCCATTTTTTCTTCTCTCTGTCAGCGAGGTCTTTCAATTTTTTCAAAATAGCACTCTTGCTTTCATTCGGCGGGTAACGCAGATCCAGATGCGCCTCCGCTTCCCCGGGAATGATGTTGGGTGCGCTGCCGGCCTGAATCATACCGACGGAAATTGTTGCCGGAGTCAGTAGTTTCGTCTGCTTCGTGAACTTAAGCTTGCGCACCTGTCGCAAAAAATCTTTGAGCACGTAGATCGCATTCTTCGACTGCTCCGGCATGCTGCCGTGGCCCTGCTTGCCGTAGGCAATAACCTTCAGGTGAACAGTTCCTTTCTCGGCGATCTCAACCAAACGATTATTACCGCAGCCGTCCGGGATGATTGCCGCAGCCGGGTTAACGATTTTCCGCTGTACCAGATAATTCAAACCAAACTGATTCCCCCGCTCTTCATCCGCAATCGCGGCGAAAGTCACTCGCACCGGTAATTCACTTTCCAGCTTCTGCAAAATCTTCGTAGCAAGCAACATTCCCGCCAACGGCGACTTATTGTCCACCACTCCCCGACCGATCAGCTTCCCGTTTTTGTGAACGAGCTTGAAGGGATTAGTTTTCCAGCCCTGCCACGTCGTTCGTGAACGACGTGGCCCTCCGGCGGGAACAGTATCCGCATGGGCAGCAATAAAAACCTCTGGTAGTTTTTTAGATCCCAGACTCCACAAAATATTCCCGCGACCCCTGGCTTTGCGGTAAACCCTTGATTTAACTTTCAACTTTTTCAAAAAAGCTTCGACAATCTTCACGACCCGATCTTCATTTCCCGGCGGATTCGTCGTATCCGCCGCTACTAATTTCCTGAGTAAATTTATAAGCAAGTTCTTTTCGGTGACGGAGAGTTTGTAAATTTTGTTCACTTAAAAATTTTAGCAGGTCTTGAACTATGATTAACCTGATTTACATGATGGACTATGATTGAACGTAATCATGGTAATCATCGTAATCACAAAAATCACAGTTCCAAACATAAACAGCTCAAAGGCCCTAACTACTAATTACTAATTACTAACTACCACCTACTTCCTCCCCTCCCAAGCAACCAGGATCGGTACCGCCGTAAAGATCGAGGAATAGGTTCCCACAATCGTACCGATGATCAACGCCAATACAAAGTAGCGAATTGATTCCGCCCCGAGGAATGCGAGCACGAGTAAAACAATCAAGGTAGATACCGACGTGTTGATCGAGCGCGCGAGAGTTTGATTCAAACTTTTGTCGGCAGTGTGCGCGAGTGTCTCTCCCGTACTTTGGAATTTAAGATTCTCCCGCAGACGGTCAAAGACCACAATTGTGTCGTTTACTGATAAACCAAGAATTGCGAGCAGGGCCGTGACTGTCAGAGAGTCGATTTCCACTCCGAGGAAGTATCCCAGAACCGCAAAAACTCCAAGTGTGACCACGAGATCGTGTACAAGGGCGATGATCGCACAGACTCCGTACTTCAGACTCGGCGAGCGCCGGTGGATTTCGTAAGCAAGGAAAATGAGAAACGCCGCGAGAATTCCGAGGAAAGTCATCCAGCGCGTGAGGTCATTCTCCACCATGGTCTCCGCCACGATCGCCGTGAAGCCGAGGAGGGATCCCACTGAAGCATAACGCGTGAGTGTATCCCGTCGCACATTGCGGAAGACCGCTGCCAGATAAAGCACGATGGCAATCGACGCATAGACAATCGCCCGCAAGGCCCGCTCTTTCAGGCTTTTCCCGAGGGTCGGCCCTGTGGCGGTAAAGCGCTCTGTGCTGAAACTGCCGATTTGCTTTCCCAGCTCACTCTTCAGCTGCTCCTGCTGCCGCTCCGTCTCGAGATAGCGGAAGCGAATGATGTGAGTGCCGTTGTCGGTCGGTGTGATGATTGGTTTACCCAGATCAAGCGCTGACCCCCCCATGACTTCACTGATCTGCGAAACCTTGATGGCTTGATCGAATTTAACTTCGAGCAAACTACCTCCGGTAAAGTCAATCCCGAGATTCAGTCCGAGGAAAATAATCGCAAAAACACTCACAGCCACGGCTAGACCGGAGAGTGTGAGCCAGATACGTGATAGACGAGTGAAGGCAAACATTAATTTAGAATTAAAGGTTCAGACTCAGGATTAAAAATTAAATCGAGCTCTTCCCTAGTAACCTCTCTTCTAGTACCAAGCTTCCACAATACTTCCAGAGCAAGAGCTTTGCACCCCTGCCCGGAAAGATTCTTAGCTATATCTTTACCGGTAGCTCCTTCACGAAGAAAAATTAAAGGCGGTGGCTTTTTCGGAATGGCAGGTCCTCTTTCAGGCATTAGAGAAATTAATTTAGTTCAGTTGGTGGGGCTTCCCCAGTTGAGGGAGCTTCTTCGGTTGCCGGACTTTCCGGAGCTAACGCTACTCCATACATCCAACCATTCCTCACTAGCGCAACCGCGGCGCGGAGAAAATTACGGCTGACTGTGATCGCGGTAAACATCGAAAGCAGGACACCGACAGCGAGAGTCAGCGCGAAGCCTTGGACGATGGACGAGCCGAACCAAAAGAGGATGGCACAAGTAATGAGTGTGGAAACATTCCCATCGCGAATCGAGCTCCAGGCCCGGGCGAAACCATCCTCGACACTGCGTCCTAAGCCCTTGCCCAGTTTTAACTCTTCCTTGAGCCGTTCGAAGATCAGGATATTGGCATCGACCGCCATCCCTACAGAAAGGATCACGCCCGCCACCCCCGCCAAGGTCAGCACCACGCCGAAGACTTGGAGAGCGCAGACGAGCAGGATGCCGTAAATTCCCAGAGCGAGACTGGCGACGAATCCCGGCAAGCGGTAAAAGATAATCATGAAGAGCATCACGGCGAGCAGCCCGATCACACCCGCTTCTAAACTTTGCGCCAGCGCCGTTTCACCCAGTGTGGCTCCGACTGTGAATTGGCCCGCCAATTTAACGGGTGCGGGGATTGCTCCGGTATTTAGGTTCTGCGTTAATTTGTTCGCCTCTTCGTAGCTCCGTAGCCCGGAGATCACCGCTTGGCCATTTGTAATTTCGCTTTGGACGACCGGAGCATAAGCGGGATCAAGCTCGTTGATTACACCATCTCCGTTGGTATCGATGATGGGTAGGCCGTCGAGAAAGATGGCGAGAGGTTTTCTGAGATTATTCTTCGTAATCTCAGCGAAAAGATCCACGCCGGCTTTATCGGTTTCGGCAACTTCCCCTTCCGGTGCTTCAATCTCCGGTTCGATAACTTCTGCGGGGGCAACTAGCCTTGTTTCAACTACGCCGTAGACCGCCCCGGCGAGAATCACGACAGAAAGAAGGGCGACGACTTTATCGCGCCGGGCACTGACTTCCCGTCCTTCTGAAAAGAAAAGGCCGATCAGAGAACTGCAGAAAGCAATCCCGGAAGCTAAAGCCACCAGATACCAGACCAGCTGCCACCAATTCACCCCACTCTCGGCGATTGCGACTTGGGTGAAGTAAATATTTACAATCGGCCGCAGGGTGGTGGGATCACTGCCGACATCCGCCCGACGAAAGTGCTGACCGGTCAGGCCGGTTTCCTTCCAGCCATCCGGAGCAGTGGAGAAAAAGGCCCGCGCAAACTTCACCCGGCTTTCAGCACCGGTTTCCTCTGTGGCTTCCTTGATGTCCGTGTAATTGATGATGTGGAAACCAAACTGAGTCTCGATAATTTCAGGGATGACGCCTAGGGACGGAGCGTTAAAAACTGCCCCCGCGAACTCAGGTACCATTCTTTCAATCGTAAAAAATCCCAGATCACCACCCTCGCTCGCCGTTGGGCCGTTCGAATGCTCCTGGGCTAGCTCGGCAAAATCAGCGCCTTCCGCCTGGGCCTTGACGAGAACCTCCTGCGCCACCGTCTCGGCTTCTGCTTTCGTCCGGGTTTGATCTGCACTGGCCATCTCCGCCCCTTCATAATTAATGAGAATGTGAGAGGCCTGGCGCTCCTCGGGAGTCTCAATCGTCCGTGAAACGTCATCTTCACGTTCGAGTAGCTTTACGACATAAAAGCCCTCGCGCTGTTTGAAGGTGCCACTCGCATCCACGAAGTATTCACTCTCACCCGGTGGGGTGAGAAATTGGTAAATCTCTCCGGGCTGCATAGCTCCCGCCGGCTGGAAATTTTCCGGTAAATCGTTCACCCACTTCCAGCCTTCTTCAACTACCTCACCCTCAATCTCGACTGCTTTGTCCTTTTCCAGTGAAATTTTCGGCTTATCTTCGAATTCTTCCTCGAAAATTTTCTCAAAATCTTCCGGGTGGGCTGTGGCCTGATCGAGGAAATCGTTAGCCTTTTGCTTGGTCTCGCTTGCTTCAGTAGGGTCGATCTCGGTTTCCCGCTCTTTAAACTCAAGTTGAATCGTCTTGCCGACAACCTGCTTCGCCTCTTCGATGTCTTTGATCCCGGCTAGCTCGACGACAATATGATATTCGTCCCCTACCCGGGAATCGAAAATATTCGGTTCGGCAACTCCCAAACCATTCACCCTGCGCTCCATCACTTCTTTTACCCCTGCGACAATCTTGGGAATATCGATTTCTGGAATATCTTTCGTCACCACCCGGTAATCCAAGTGGGCGCCTCCCTGGAGATCCAAGCCGAGCTTCACTTTCAGCTCTGCCAACTCTTCACCAAACACCGGAATAACTTGCAGAAATTCCTTCCGGGCGACTGGTAAATCAATCAGGGCCAGGAATCCGGCCAGGACGAGAATGAGGAACAATTTTGCCCAAGTTCTACCGAGCATTTTCAGGGGTTTTAGTCTATTTAAAAAGTTCCGGCTGAGTTTAGTCTCGCGATTTTCTTTTGTCGAGGAGGCGAACAACTTTAGGGAACAGGCCACGTCGTTCGCGAACGACGTGGCCTGTTCTAGGTTCTAGGGATCAACCCGTTTATACTGGTTCGAAGTTGTACTTCGAACCAAAATGCACTTACGACTTCAATATATAGATTGTGGTGAGAGTGAGGAAGTGGATGTTTTGCTCGTATTTAACGTGGATCTTTAGTACGGGCATTAGTGCATTTTAGGTTCCAAGTGTCCCGCCTCGCCCCAACGGGGCCCCTTTGAGCGGGACAACTTGGAACCATCGTAACCCTAGAACCTATCCCCCATACCCTAGCTCCTTGCTAAAAAGACTAATTTTTGCTAAAATAGTAGGATAAATAAGTCCAAATTAAAAAGTAAAACTAGCAAAATAACCGCACCTAAAG
>JBDRMN010000014.1:0-56272 GCA_043812055.1 Patescibacteria group bacterium | reverse complement strand
CGACATATTCGATTGCGCTTTCGAGTGTGAGTTTGCGCGGAGGGGTGAGATTGAGCGCGTCGTCGCTGCCGCTGGCGCGGACATTGGTGAGCTGCTTGCCTTTCAGTGGATTTACTACCAGATCGCCGGGGCGCGAGGCTTCACCGATGACCATGCCCTCATAGACTTCGGTTTGGGGCCCGATGAAGAGTGTCCCCCGCTCTTGCAGGTTTGCCAGTGCGTAACCCATCGAGACGCCCTGCGCTTGGCTGATTAGGACGCCGTTTACGCGTGCCGGGATGGAGCCCCGCCAGGCAGCGTATTCGAGGAAAATGTGGTCGAGGGTCCCCTCCCCGCGCGTATCGCGAATAAATTCTGATTGATAGCCGATGAGGCCGCGGGTTGGGATTTCAAATTCAAGGCGGGTGTAACCCTCGGCGGATTGCATGTTTTGCATTGTCCCTTTGCGCTTGCCCATTTTTTCGATCACGGCACCCGACATTTTATCAGGGACACTGATGACTGCCTGCTCGATCGGCTCCTGCCGCGTGCCGGCCTCTTCGCGCAGGATTACCTGGGGCCGGCCTACCGCCAATTCGAATCCTTCCCGCCGCATGTTTTCGATCAAGACCGCCAGGTGCAGCTCGCCCCGGCCGGAGATTTTGTAGCTATCGGAATCCGGCACCACTTCGACGCGCAAGCCAACATTTGTTTCCAGCTCGCGATACAAACGGTCGCGGATTTGTCGGGTCGTGACGAATTTACCTTCGCGGCCGGCAAACGGCGAAGTGTTGACGTTGAAAGTCATCGAAACTGTCGGCTCACCGATCTCGATCAAGGGCAGTGGCTCAGGCTGCGCCGGATCGGTGAAAGTCTCGCCGATGGTAATTTTCTCGAATCCCGCCACGCCGACGATTTCTCCCGCCGCCGCCTCCTCCACTTCCACTTTTTTTAAACCTTGATAAATGAACATTCTGCTGATCCGGCCGCGCTTGAGGCTGCCATCGCGTTTAGCTAGCGCGATCTCCGTGCCGGTTTTCAATTTCCCGCGAATTATGCGGGTGATGCCGATTCTGCCGAGGTGGTTGTCATATTCCAGTGAATAAACGAGTGCCTGCAAAGGCTTCTCGGGGCTGCCGAAGCGCAGTTCGGTTTTTTCCCGAATTGTTTCGAAGAGCGGGCCCAGGTCAGCGGACTCGTCAGACAGCTTTAGTTTGGCGATTCCCTGTTTCGCGATGGTTAGCACCATCGGGAAATCGAGCTGTGCGTCTGTAGCGCCGAGTTCGGCGAAGAGGTCAAAAATTTTGTCGTGGGTTTTGGCGATGTCGGCTGCCGGTTTGTCGATTTTATTAATTATGACAATCGGCTTCAGCCCCAGGGCCAGTGCTTTTTGTGTGACGAAACGAGTCTGGGGCATCGGTCCCTCCTGGGCATCGACGAGCAACAAAACAGTGTCACAAACTTTCAAGACACGTTCAACTTCACTGCCGAAATCAGCGTGTCCGGGAGTATCAACGATATTGATTTTGAGCCTGTTTCCCGGGGCAGCATCATGGTAAATAGCGCAGTTTTTCGACAAAATCGTGATACCGCGCTCGCGTTCCTGCGCATTGCTGTCCATTACGAGTTCGTCGACTGTCTCGTGTGCGGTGAAGGCTCCGCCCTGCTTGAGCAGTGCATCTACGAGCGTGGTTTTGCCATGATCCACATGGGCGATGACTCCGAGCGTAATGATTTTTTCAGCCATTTTTTTAAGAAATGAAAAGCTCCCGAACCAGAATAGTCGGGGTAAATTTTTAGTCCGCCGAAGAACTGTTATGCGGATTTTAACGGTGTTTTTGCGTTTTGCAAGATATGAAGTCGCCGGATTTTGCGCTGCTCCAATGGAAAGTAGGGCCTTTGTCCAAGCCGTTTGGGGGTAAGAGAGCGAGTTCCCCTTTACGCATTATTGACTTTTACCCTCATTTTTGCTAAAATGGGGGGAAGTCAAAACTTAACTTGAACACCAAAATGACCAAAACAAAACTCCTGTCCGTGTTCGCGAGCGTTATGCTTGCCTTCACACTGGGATTATCTTGCGTCGTCGCTGTGGACGGCGAAGGCGAGGCGCAGTACTTGCCGGATGTAGAGGATCTGGTCGGTACCGCTATCCCTGGCGGAGCCACGCTCAGCTGGGATGCTGTCGACGGAGCGGACCTTTATACTGTTTACTACGGTACGCAGAGTGTGAAGGAAGACGGTGGCAGCTATGTTGAGCAGGTTTTGGTTGAAAATGCCGCCACGCATGACATTACTGATTTGGCTGTAGGCACTACTTACTACTTTGCCGTGGCCGCCGATGACTCTACGGGGGCGTATCTGGGTAGCTACAATTACTCGGATGAGGTGACGGTAACTGTAAGCGAGGCTGCTGCTGCAGATTCCGAAGATCCAGCCGACCCTGCTGCCACTGAAGCTCCTGCGGTAGAAGATCATGAGGCTGCTGATGAGCCTGCACCTGAACCGGTCGCCGAACCTGAACCGGTCGCCGAACCCGAACCGGAAAGTCTTCCGCAATCGGGACCGCTGGCGGGAGCTTTGATTTTAGTTAGTGCTGCGGGAGCCTATGTATGGAGAAAAAAGTTCAGTAAATAGTTATGTAGTGTTTCAGCCAGAGGCTTGAGCCAGAGGCTCATCCGCCCCTGGAGGAGATCTGCCTATGGCGGAAGTGGATAGTGTTAGTGTTAGTGTTTTTAGGTTGTTTAGTTTTTCTTTGGAGCAGGTGGGCTAACCCCAAAGGGGCCCCTTTCCCGAAGGGAAGACCCAAAGGGTGGACTTTGTCCCCTTAGGCTCGGGGCGCCACACTTGCTCCTGCAGAAATAATATGGAACAATCGGCCTTTAGATTTTTTTCTATACCGCCCTACCACAAAATGGCGTGAGTTCGCGCTATCCGTTCCCCTAACTACTCACACTAATTACTAACTACTACTAACTACTCCCTATGCCCTAAAATACTTCGCGATAAATTTCTTACAGTTTTCGATGTTACTCAACAGCTTGTCAGTATTCCCCACCCCGAGTGCTTTCGGGCCAAGTTTGAGGATTAGTTTTCCCGAGAACTTGTCACGCGCCAAGCGGGTCAGGAAACTTTCCAGAGGCAGGTCACCATTGTCGAGTAGCAGGTGCTGGCGGTCGTGCTTAGCATTGCTAAGGTGGATGTGGTTGATACTGGGTTTGAGTGTCGAGTAGGTCTCCAGCAGTGGTTCACCCTTACTGGCGGCGTTACTGGTGTCAAAAACGATGTCCGAAACTTCCCTGAGTTCGTAAAGGTCATTGAAAGCGTAAACCGGCACGAAGCCCAGCACGGTCCTGGAAGGCGGGTTGACCAGGGCAATTTTAATTTTCTTTTTCCGGCGGAGATCCTTGGCTTCATTCTTAATCCATTTCTTGTAGTTGAAATCGAAGATGTCCGGAGGAGTGAGCGTAACCAGTGGCGCACCCACTTTTTCGGCCAGGTCGACCACCCGATTGCCCTTATCAGCAGTCATGTCTATCGGGGTCGAGAGGGCGATGATTGGTAGCCCGTGTCTCTTGCTGAGCGTCTTCAGGTAATCAGCGTCATAGGTATCGAGATCTTCGTGACGGATCACGACTTCGATCCCGTCCAGGCCGGCTTTGGCAGCCAGCTCAAAAGCCCGATCGAGTCCGTAACCCGCGAAGCTGTCGGATGTGATTGCAAGCATTAACTTTTTGGTTTTAGTTTCCCTTTATTTTAGCAGAAATAAGGGAAAAAATCAATTTAACTAGCCGAGTTTTTTGATCCAGCCGATCTTCTAACGTGAATTAGCCTTTTGCCCATGACTTCATTTTTAGATCATCGCATTATACCAAAAATAAGCCGACTTTTCAAGCTTCGGGTTGCTGTTCAAGAGGTACTTATAGCGATTTCAGGAAGCGCTCGATACGCTCAAATGCTTCGGTAAGTTCAGCCAGGCTGGTTGCGTAGCTAATGCGTACGAAATCGCTGAATTCTGCGCCGAACGCATTACCCGGTACGACTGCTACTTTTTCTTTTTTAAGTAAGTTCAGAGCAAACTTCTCGCCGCTTAATCCGGTTTTTTGTCTGACGTTTGGAAAGACATAGAAGGCGCCGCGGGGTTTTGCGGCTTGCAGGCCAAACTTTTTCAATTCTCTCAGGACAAAATCTCTGCGGGTGCGGTATTCCTCGCGCATTTTTTCCACAACAGCATCCCCACCTCGGAGGGCTTCGACAGCAGCAGCTTGGGCGATGGAGCTCGCGCAGAGAGCGGCGTACTGGTGAATCTTGTTGGCGGCGGCAATGAGTGTAGCCGGGCCCGCCAAGTAACCCAGGCGGAAACCGGTCATCGCCCAGGCTTTCGAAAAGCCTGAAATTGTGGCGCTTACCGGTTGCATCCTCGGCAGGCTGGCGAAAGCGGTGTGAGTCCCTTCGTAAGTAAGCTCCGCGTAAATTTCATCCGAAATTACAAACAAGTTGTTCTGCGCCACGACCTTCGCGATCTCATGGAGGATTTTTCGGGAGAAGGTTTCCCCGGTCGGATTGCTCGGATAACTCAAGACAATCGCTTGCGTTTTTGCTGAAATCTTTTTTGCGAGCTTGGCAGGATGCCTCACGAAAACCGGTACCCCACCCGCGAGCTGAATCAGCGGGGCGTACATTACGTAGCTCGGAGTGAAGAGGATTACTTCATCACCAGGGTTGAGGAGTACGCGTACCGCCAGATCGAAAGCCTCGCTGGCCCCATTAGTGAGCAAAATTTCTTTGTCAGGGTCATAGGAAACGCGGAACCGCCGGGAAAAATATTCGGCGATAGCCGCTCGAAGCTCCGGGGTGCCGCGATTGCCGGTGTAGTGAGTATCTCCGGACTCCAGGGCGTGAATCGCGGATTCCCGTATGGCCCACGGAGTGTCAAAATCCGGCTCCCCGATGGAGAGCGAAATCACGTCGGGTTGCTCCGCCACAATCTCAAAAAACTTCCGAATACCACTCGGCGGAATCGTTGCGAGAATTTTATTGATGGGGATTTTCACTCCTATAATTTTAACTTAAACGCTTGCAAAAATCGAGATTCAGGTTAGACTTCCCCTGCTTTTAACCACGCTCAAAATGTCCAAAAAAATCCTTACAATCACCCTGGCAACCCTGCTCCTCGCTGGCTGCTTCGGAGGGGAAAATGAAGAAGCCGAATCAATCGAGGCAAGAGTACCAGCTGATGTCCAGGAAGAATACAAAGAAGGTGTTTTCGAGTGTCAGACCAATGCGGACTGCGCTGGCAATGAGTGGTGCTATGCTACTGCCGAGTTTGCGGCCTGCACTCAGAAATAATAATTCTTTAACGCCATAACGCCATGCTTAAAAAAAAGGACTTGCAGTTCCTCGTGCTGGTTGCCGTCGTAATCGGGATTTTGATTCTGATTTTTAGCTTGGGTAATTCAAAGCCCGCAGATCTCCAAAGCAATATTGCGGATATTTTGAGCACAAGCCCTGAAGGCCGCGGACACGAATGCCAAATCAATACGGACTGCCCGTCGAACGAGTGGTGCTACGCGACGCAGGAGTTTTCGTATTGCAAGGGGCGGCAGTAGTGTTTCAGCCTCATGCCAGAGGCAGATGAGCCTTTGGCTCAAGAGGCTGATCCGCCTATGGCGGAAGTGGATAGTGTTAGTGTTAGTGGAGCCACCACCCGGACTTGAACCGGGGACCTTTCCCTTACGAAGGGACTGCTCTACCGACTGAGCTATGGTGGCAGGTGGATAGTTAGCCTAATCCTTAATCCTCAACCGGCTGATTTTAGCCTTCACCTAATTTACTTGCCAGGCTTCATGCTAAAATTTAAGCATCTAACTTTTTCCAATGAAGAAAAAACTACTCGCTCTGCTCACGAAAGACCCTCGGATTTCCGGTAAATCTCTGGCCAAAATTCTCGGCAGTACTGAAAAGAAAGTCGATGCCGAGCTAAAAAAATTACTTAAATCCGGAGACCTGATTGGTTTTCGCACCGTAGTCAACTCGAATAAAATGAACGGCAGTGAGGTGCTGGCGATGGTGGAAGTGCGCTGCACGACGCAAAGAGGCAAGGGTTTCGATGAAGTGGCGGAACGAATCGCGCGCTTTCCGGAAGTGATTAACGTCTATCTGATTTCCGGCTCTCACGATCTCAACGTACTCGTGAAGGGCAAGACCCTGCCGGATGTAGCTGGTTTTGTTAATCGTAAAGTTGCCGTGCTGGATAACGTAGTTGGTACTACTACCCACTTCCTTTTAAAGAAATATAAAGAAGATGGCTTAATTTTCGAAGGGCAAAAAAGTGACAAGCGTTTGAAGGTCAGCGCTTAAGGCAAACACCATACTACAAAAATGCGTAAGTTTGCGCTGTTTTGTAGTACGACTTTGGAGTGTGGGTAATTAGTAATTAGTAGTTAGGGTATTCTAACTATCCGCCCGTCCCCCTAACTACTCACACTAATTACTAACTACTCCCCTAGTCCCTATACCCTAAAACCTATCCCCTAATTTGTTCATCTTCCGTTCATCTTTCTTTTGCTCTAATTTTACAATTCTGTCAAAATAGGGCGCTATGCGCATCCTGGTTGCCGACGACGATGCGAAATTGAATCACTTGATTTGTGCGACTTTGCGGGAGGCCGGTTACACCCCTGAACCCGTCCTCACTGCCTGTGAAGCTCGCGAGTGCATTCGCGGACAAAAGTACGATCTGGCTTTGATTGATTGGCTTTTTGATGGGGAAAATATTGATGGTTGTGATTTAATCCGGGAGGCCAAAAAAATCAAAAAGGCGCTCCCGATCCTGATGCTGACCGGGCGCAGCTCGCTCGCTGATCGGATCAGGGGTTTGGAATGCGGGGCGGACGACTATCTGATCAAACCGTTTTACTTGCCTGAACTCGTTGCGCGGACGCGGGCCTTGCTTCGGCGGAAGCGCAACATTCGAAACAAAGCCCAGAAACTTTCGGCAAGTTCACTTACTGTCGATCTGGATTCCCGGGAAGTGCGTATCTCCGGCCGGAAGGTTAATTTGCCGAATAAAGAATTCCAGCTTCTGCGGATTCTGCTGGAGCACAGAGGGGGTGTGGCGGCGCGGACGGACCTGAACGAAAAAATCTGGGGCAATACAATTCGCCAACCCAGCAACACTATCGACGTCCATGTGCGGCGGCTCCGCCAAAAGCTCACTGGATTTGGCCAGGAGATCGAAACTGTCCGCGGCATCGGCTACCGTATCGCTGTCCCCGTTTAAATTGCCTATTCGCCGCTACTCCCCTCGCCAGATCCAGCGCTTGGCCCACGAGCTGAGGAAACCGCTGACTATAATCCGGGGCTTGCTTTCCGGCTGCAACTCCAAAACCGCTTTCCAGAGAATCAGTGAAGAAATTGATGCGGAAGTTTCGCGGGCGGCGAAGTTGCTGGACGAGATGACTGCAAACCCAAAAAAAATTAAACGGTAAATGCCAAAAATTTTTCGCCAAGCCGCTTTTAATATTTCCTGATAGGAAATTACCAAGAGGCGTAAAAAAACAAGCACGCAAGGCGATTACGCTTTTTTAAACAAACCCGAAACACCCTTCCCTGCACGATCACAAACTCAAAGGCAAACTTAGCGATTTTAGGGCGTTTTCAGTAAACCGGGACATTAGGATTATTTATAGCAAAAGGACAGGCGGCCTTCATTTAGAAGGAATTGGGCCGCATGACGATTATGCTAAAAAATCACAAAAGCTTTAATCCTTTAAACTTTTCAAGAGTTCTTGCTTAGTCATTGATCGAGCAGGCATTTTAGAAGATCTCAAAATCTCTTCCTCAAACTCCGGCGTAAAACCATTCTCAGTCAAGACTAACTTCGGATTAGCCGCGAAGTTTTTGAGCGCGCTGGTGAGTACCGTCGAGAGTGAGACACCGACTTTGCGGGCCGCTCTCGCGGCTTCGCGCTTCACTTTCACGGGCGTACGGAAGGTAATCGCGGTTTTGGCAGGCATGTTTTTTTAGGTTAAGCAGTTCCATTTTAGCCCAAATATTTTTGTCTTGCAAATTGCAATACTTTTGCAATACACCGCTTAGGACCACCTTCCGGCGAACTCCCCTCTTTAACTTTGTGGTGTAATTCGGTGAGATAGCGACGGAAGGGGTCTCGGCGGGGACCTGCCCGGGTTTGAAAACGACCTCACTGGCAGTAATGCTTTATTTACTTTAGAATTCCGCCTTAATTTTAAAATGCCTGAAAAATTACCTTTCGTGGATCCTGAAGTTCCTAAAAAACAACGTGAAATTATTCGAGAATTTTTCAAAAATAAACCATTTGCCGAACTTGAGCTTAGTTATAAAGGTAAATTTCGTGGCTGTCCGGACTGTCTTCCTGAAAATATCAAAGCATTTATTGAGGAAAGTAATCTTCCTGAAAAGCTCGCTGCCAATTTAGGAATAATTGTAGATGAACTCGCTGCCAACGCAATCTCCTATGGTTTTGAAGAAGAAGCTATCAATGAAATTAAAATTTCAATCGTCGTAAAAGGGAAGATCGTGGTATTAATATTTAAAGACAGTGGATCAGCTTTCAATCCTCTCGAGCTGGAGGCTCCTGATACGGAAGCTATTCCGGAGGATAGGATAATAGGCGGGCTGGGAGTACACCTAATCAAAAAACTTACCCAATCTCAAAAGTACGAGCGAGTTGATGGTAAAAATGTCCTCACTCTCGAAATTCCTTTTCCGGAAGAAACTAATTCTGCAAAATCCGCGCCGCAGCCTCAGCGCAATTAGCCGGATCGATCACCGTCAGCACGGGTGTTTTGCTCGGCATCTGGAGGGTGCTGTGAATGTTGACCAGGTAATCGTCTTTGTCTTTGAACGGCGGGCACGCGAGCACTGGTTTGCTGGAATTCGCTGCCACTACCCCACTGAGCGCATTCGATCTACCTGCAATCGTGATGTAGACGACTTTTTCCGCTTCGTTTTTTTCAACCAAGGCCAAAACTTCTCGCGTGTTTTTGTGGGCTGAGGCGACGTGGCTTTCGTGTGGAATCTCGAGCTTGTCCAGTTCGGCGGTGATTTTCTCGGCGTGAGGCTTATCAACTTCGGAACCGAGGATCAAGAGAGCTTTCATAAGATGGAGGTTAGAGTTTAGAAGTTGGAGGATGGAGCGGATGTGGAGGGATTTTAGCAAAGATTTCTTCTTAATTTTTACAAAAGGGCTAAGATAGAAACATCTAAATACCTCAATCATGCGCTGTTGCCCCAAAGAATGGATGAAATTTTTTAAAGCGGTTCACGACCCGAACCGCCAGGAGATTCTGCGTTTGCTGCGCGAGAAAGGAAGCTTAAATGCAAGCGGCATTGTAAAAAAGATGAAGCTTTCCCAGCCCACGGTCTCCCACCACTTGAAGATTCTCTGTGAGGCAGGGATTATCACTGCGCAGAAGAAGCAAAAAGAGTGTTATTACACTCTCGCGCAGGATGCGATCGCCAATTGCTGCCTTGGTTTTATGAAATTCTTTGGCTGTAATTGCAAGCAGAAATAGATTGACATATTGAAATCTATCAATATATAATGGGGGTGGATTTATTCTCTAACCCCCATTACCATGACTGAGAACTACGCAGGCGGATGCTGCAGTTAAACATTCGAAGCAGGTATTAGCACCACCTGCTTTTTCTAAGGTTTTTCATTTCTTAATCCCTTCCCCATGTTCCACTCTTTCAAAAACTGCTGCGAGAATCTCAAATTTGAGATGAAAAATCGCGGCGAAAAGCTCGAGATCACGTTCTCGGGCAAAAAGGCGGACATCGCGAAATTCGAGGAAAAGCTCAAAGCGTTAAAGACGCTTTGCTGCGATGGAGGTTGTTGTGTTTGAAAAAGTTTGTAGAGACTTCAAAAATTGAGCTATTGACTGAAAATGAACTTTTGGGCGTGGGTACTCTTGACAGGATGAGTTTGGGCGCTAAATTTAAGAAGCTAATTTTTTGTAAACCACCCCAATAAGGGTGGGTTGCTTATTAATTAGAAAGAGGGTGGGAGAGAATTTAGGAAAACACAATTAATCGCGTCTCTGCAGTTATTGAAAATATTTCTCTAAGTTCTTTTTAATCCGCTCTTTCACAGGAACGTCCAATTCCGGCAGCTCAAACTCTTTGCCCGTCACTGTTTCATAGAGATTAATGTACTTGCCGCTGAATTCGGTCAGCACGTCATCAGGGATTTTGGGAATTTCGTCCTTGTAGGGATCGCAGCGTTCCGTAATCCAGAGACGGAGGAACTCTTTGTCGAGGCTCTCCGGCTCCTCCCCCGCCGCGTGCCGTTCCTCGTAAGAATCCGCTTTCCAGTAACGCGAACTGTCGGGAGTGTGGATCTCATCGGCAAGTGTGATTTTGCCTGCTTGCCCTGAGCCTGTCGAAGGGTCTAATCCAAACTCGTATTTCGTATCGACGAGAATCAAGCCATTTTGCTTAGCAATTTCCTTCCCGCGCGCGAAGAGTGCCAGGGAGATTCTCGCCAGTTCATCCCATTGCTCTGGAGTGACGAGTTTATTTTCAATCAAATAATCCGAAGCTACGGAAATATCGTGTGTGCCGTCGGCCGGTTTGGTGCTCGGCGTGAGGATGGTTTCCGGAAGCTGATCGTTTTTCTGCATACCATCCGGTAATTTATTCCCGCAGAACTCCCGCTCACCTTTCTGGTAAGCGGTCCAAACGCTCGTATCGGTGGCGCCGGTGAGGTAGTCGCGAACTACCACTTCGACAGGTAACATTTTTAATTTACGGCCAACTACTACGTTCGGATCCGGATATTCGATCGCATGATTTGGGCAAATGTCTTTCGTTTTCTCGAACCAGAAGCGGGCAGTCTGGGTAAGCACTTGGCCTTTAAAAGGCACTGCCGCTAGAACTTTATCGAAAGCGGATTGTCGGTCGGTGGAGATCAGAATGCGCTTGCCGTCGGGCAAGTCATAATTCTCCCGCACTTTGCCTTTGTAATAATTCGGTAGTTCGGGAAAGTGTGCTTCAGTAAGCACGTTGGGAATTTGCTGGCGAATAATCGCGAAGTCGACCATAGTTAGCAGTTAGTAGTTGGTAAAGATTCTAGCAAAGTTGCAAAAAGAAAAATATTTGAGAAAATGGAGTACTAAATTTAATTAGCCTAAAGTGGGAAAAGTAGAAAATGCCACGAATAATATTAAAACAGCTATTGGTTTTTTCATTAAACATGCTGACCTGATTCGCGGAGATCCTAATGCTGGCCATGTCAAGGAAGCTGTTCGAGACCAAATAGACAAACTTGGTTTGACCGATGATCTCGAAGCAATAAAAGAAGTTGAAGAACGCACGGGCCTTCCGATTGGAAGAATCATTACAGATTGATTTCTCCGCGTTTTTTCTTTACAATCCTTACGAACCTGAAGTGTTTTTACCCTTCGGGCTGTTTCCCCTGGGCAAGTATGAGTATGAGTAATTAGTAGCCAGGGTGAACCAGATCTTCACTACTCACGCTCACTACTAACTACTCTTCCCATGCAAATCAACTCCCAAAACTTCGTTGCCGCGATCAATCAGATCTGCGATGAGAAAAAAATCAATCCGGAAAGCGTGATTAATGCGGTGAAAGACGCACTCAAGGCGGCTTACCGCAAGGATTTCGGCAATCGCGACCAGAACCTCGAAGTTTTACTCGATGAAAAATCAGGTCGCACGACAATCCTTTTGGTCAAGAAAATCGTTGAAGAAGTCGAGAATCAGCAGGCGGAGATTTCGCTCAAGGATGCTCAACAAATTAAAAAGGGCTTAAAAGTTGGCGCGAAGATCAAGATCGACGTAACCCCGATTGACTACGGCCGCATCGCCAGCCAAGCTGCCAAGCAGGTAATTATTCAAAAAATCCAAGAGGCGGAGCGCATAGCGATTTACGAGGAATATCGTGATCGTAGTGATGAGCTTTTGAACGCCTTGGTGCACCGGGTCGAGGGTCGTTTCGTACATCTCGAGCTCGATCGCACGACGACGGTGCTCGAACCCAAAGACCAGATTCCGCGGGAGCGCTATCAGGCCGGACAAAGAATCAAGGTTTATCTCGAGAAGGTGGAGATGACGCCACGCGGTTCGATGCTGAAAGTCAGCCGGACCCATCCGCGTTTGATTTTCCGCCTAATGGAGTTGGAGATTCCCGAAGTACGCAACGGGGCCGTAGTTGTGAAGGCCATTGCCCGGGAGCCCGGCGTGCGCTGCAAGCTGGTCGTGGATAGTACGGATGAGAATGTTGATCCGGTGGGAGCCTGTGTCGGTCAGAAGGGTGTCCGCATTCAGAACATCACCGATGAGGTTAATGGCGAGCGCATCGACGTGATTGAGTATTCGGACGACTTCGAGACACTCCTGCGCGAAACTCTCTCGCCGGCGAAACTGGATCACATCCTCAAGTACGAGAAGGAAAAACGCGTGGAAGTTTACGTGGAGGAAGACCAGCGGGCGCTGGCGATTGGCAAGAATGGGCAAAACGTACGTTTGGCTTCTGAGATTATGGGTTGGGAGATTGATGTGCTCAATACCGGTGAGCTGGAAGAACAGGGAACAGGTGACGGGGAACCCTTCGACTCCGCTCAGGGCAAGCAGGGAACAGAGGAAAAGTCTAAAAAAACCCAAAAGGATGGCTCTAAGAAAGATAGCGAAGAGAAGGGTAAAGATAAAAAGAAGAAAGATGAGAAGGGCGATAAGGATGAGAAGGATGATGAAGACGAGAAGGGTGATAAGGTTAATAAAGTTAATAAGGATGACGATAAAAAAGACGGTAAAAAAGGGAAGAAAGAATTAAGGATTAAGGATAAAGGATTAAGCAAAAAAGACGAGGAGGATAAAAAAGATGAAAAGAAAGAGGAAGAGCCTCAGGAGGAAAAAGCTGAGGACGAGAAGAAAGAAGCTGAGACGAAAGAGGATTCTAAGCCTGAAGAGGAAGTGGAGGAAAAGCCTGCAAAAAAGAAGGAGGAGGAAGAGTTACCAGTTACCAGTTCCCAGTTACCAGAAGAGGGATCTAAAGGGCCGCAACCCAAAGACTCAAAGACCTAAAGACTTAAAGACTCGTACTACAAAATGGCGCAAATTTGCGCAATATTGTAGTAGACATTCTCAATCGTTCGTAAAATTAAAATCTTGTCCCAAACCTTTGGCATTCTCGCCTACCCTGCGGGGCACTCGCTTTCTCCGGCGATGATGAACGCTGCATTTCAAGAACTGGGAATCGAGGCCAAGTACGAGTTTTTTGAGATTCCACCGGAAGGTTTGGAGGAATTTGTGCAAAAAGTCCGTGACGAAAAAATTGCGGGTTTAAGTGTGAGTATTCCCCACAAGGAAAAGATTATTCCGTTGCTGGATGAAGTTGATGAATCAGTGAAAGAGATCGGCGCGGTTAATACGGTGTTTTGGCAGGACGCTAAGTTGGTCGGCAGCAATACAGATTGGCTGGGGGCGGCAGAAGCACTCAAGAACAAAACTGAGCTTTCTGGTAAGAAGGTAGTCGTGCTTGGTGGTGGTGGAGCAGCCCGCGCAATCGCTTACGCTTTGTTAAAAGAAGGTGCTGAAATTTCAATCATTACCCGTGAGGCTTGGGAATTCGAGGGCTTGCAAAAAGATTTCGGTGAGCAGATAAAAAAGTTCGATTTTATTCAAAATCTGGATTCTTACAGTCCGGAAATTTTAATTAATGCGACTCCACTTGGAATGAAGGGGAAATTTGAAGGAAAGAGCTTTGTGCCAGCGGAATGGTTTAATACACATAAGCCACTTGTTTTCGACATTGTCTACAACCCACGTGAGACACAGTTGCTCAAAGATGCCGCAGCAGCCGGTTGTGAGAAACTAGGAGGTTTAGAAATGTTTGTGCGACAAGGAGCGGCTCAGCTTGAAAAGTGGCTTCCTGATCAGAAAGTGCCACTCGAAGTAATGAAAAAAGCACTAAGGTGAAAGGATTGACTGACACAGGTTCAAATGTGCCAGCGTAGCCCGCCGACTTGTCACTGTCGTTCGCGAACGACGTGACTTGTCCACCGTAGCCTTGGCGTAGGTGGAAGAGCGAAGGTGGGAGCTTTGAAATTTGAAATTACAGCGCCGGTTTAAACAGAACTCCTTTCCTTACCCCACAATCCTTTTAGATTTGCCTTTTCGGGAGTCCTTCTGTAAAATTCCCGCTCGCATCCTCAGCTCCTCCGCTTTTTCCGCTTTTGTATGGCAAAAACGCGCAAATTCATCATTCAGCCCTCCGATGAACAGCTCAAGAAATTCCCGAAAAGTGCTCGGGAATTAATTATCAAAGGAAGGCAACAGAAATTCGTAACCCATCAGGAGATCGAAGCGGCTTTGCCGGAGCTGGAAAACCATATGGACCTGGTGGAAGAGCTGGTGGATATTTTTGAAGAACTGGGAGTGGATATCTCGGACCAAAATAAGGCGATTGAATGGCGGAAGAAGAAAGAAGAAGATGAAGAAGAAGAAGATGTTGGCAAAAAAACCAGCGGCAAAAAAAAAGACGATAAAATCAAAAAGGCTGCAAAGAAAAAGAAGAAAGAAAAAGCCAAAATCACCGATCTGGCTGAAATTGCCAATGACTCGATTCGGATGTATCTGAGTGAAATTGGCCGGGTGCCGCTGCTCAGTGCGGTGGAGGAAATCGATTTGGCAAAACGAATTGCCAAAGGTGATCAGGCGGCCAAGCAGCATCTGGCCGAAGCAAACCTGCGTTTAGTTGTTTCGATTGCGAAGAAATACATCGGCCGCGGATTGAGTTTCCTCGATCTCATTCAAGAAGGCTCAATCGGGCTTTTTCGTGCGGTGGAAAAATTCGACCCGACCCGCGGATTCAAATTCTCCACTTACGCGACCTGGTGGATCCGGCAGGCGATCACGCGCGCAATCGCGGATCAGTCTCGGACGATTCGCATTCCGGTGCACATGGTCGAGACGATCAATAAATTAACGCACACTCAGCGCCGCTTGGTTCAGGAGCTCGGTCGCGAACCGACGGCGGAAGAAATCGCGGCGGAAATGGATCTGGGAGTAAAGAAAGTTCGCCACATCCTCAAAATCAGCCAGGACATCGTCTCGCTCGAGGCTCCGGTTGGGGCGGAGGAAGACAGTAAACTGGAGGACTTTATTGAGGATGAACAAACTCTCGCGCCACATGAATCCGCCAATCGCCAGCTAATCAATGAGGCGATCAATGACATGCTGCGCTACCTCACTCCTCGTGAGCGTAAGATTATGAAAATGCGTTTTGGGCTAGGTGATGGTATCGGTCACACCCTCGAAGAAGTCGGTCGGGAATTTGGAGTCACGCGGGAACGGATCCGCCAGATCGAGGCGAAAGTATTACAAAAACTGAAAGATCATCCCGCCGCGGGGAAGATTAAGAATTTTTAGGTAGTATAATAGGATACGGAATAATGCAATAAGGGTTTCTTTATTCCTTGCATTTTGCTGTGAGTGTTACTTAAATTATTTTCTATTATCCCATTATTCTACTATTCCACTATTCCATCTTGCTGTTCCATTGTTCCTCGCTAGTGTTAAAATTCAGCTCTCTTGTCCCCTATGCCTCCCAAGAAGACAGTTACCAGGCTGAAAGTTTCCCCTCACTCCGTCGAAGCAGAACGCGGTGTCTTGGGTAGTATCCTGATCGACAAAGACGCGATTTTGAGAATTGCTGATTTAATTGAGCCGGCGGATTTCTATGAACCGCGGCACAAAAAGGTCTTTGCCGCCGCCCTTGAACTTTTTCAGACAGGCGCACCAATCGATTTGCTGACCCTGAGTCAGAAGCTAAAGGACCAGAAAATCTTGAAAGACGTCGGGGGTCGGGCGTACCTGGCGGAGCTCACCGAGGAATTCCCTACCGCCAGCCATGTTTTCGAATACGCCAAGATCGTGAAGCAGAAATCTACGCTTTGCAAACTGCTTGCAAGCGGACAGGAGATTGCGGGCTTGGCGCTGGATGAAGACAGGGAAACAAATCAATTACTTGAGAAGGCGGAGCAGAGTTTATTTAAGGTCACCCAAATGCTGATCAAGGATCGCTTCGTCCGCATCAAGGAAATCCTCAAACAACGTTTCGATGAATTTGCCGAGCTGCATGATGCCGAGGACAAAGACACAATTCGCGGTGTTCCCACCGGTTACAAAGGCCTCGACGACGTACTCTGCGGGATGAAGCCAGCCGATCTCGTGATCATTGCCGCTCGACCCAGTATGGGTAAGACGGCGCTCGCGCTCAATATTTCCCAAAATGTCGCGCTCAAAAATGGTCTCAAAGTGGGCTTCCTTTCGCTCGAAATGAATAAAGAGCAGCTGGTGGACCGCATGTTTAGCAGCTTGCTCGGTGTGGATTCCTGGAGGCTCCACAAAGGTAAGTTAACTGACGAAGAATTTTCCCGCATCGGTGGCGTGATGGATGAGCTTAGCAAGGCTGAACTCTTTATCGACGACTCGGTTGGCTCCAGTGTGGTTGAAGTACGAGCCAAGGCCCGTCGTCTCCAGATGGAGCACGGACTGGATCTGCTTATCGTCGACTATCTCCAGCTGATGAGCTGCGAGAGCAACGCCTGGCAAGGTAACCGGGTGCAGGAAATCAGTGAAATTTCCCGCTCGCTCAAAGCCCTCTCCCGCGAACTCCAGCTCCCCATCATCGCTCTCAGCCAGCTTTCCCGCGCTGTCGAAAACCGTCCGGGTAAAATTCCGCAATTATCAGACCTTCGCGAATCTGGAGCGATTGAGCAGGATGCGGATGTAGTGATGATGATGTACCGGGAGGATTATTACGAGGAAGACAGTAATAGGCCCGGTGTGACGGACATTTTCATCCGTAAAAACAGAAACGGACCCACTGGTCGCGTCGAGCTGATGTTCAAACGCGAACAAATGCGCTTCTACGATATCGAAAAGAAATTTCAGAAAGACACTCCGGCCGAACCAATCGAAGAGCCGATGGCGATGGTGGATGATTTTTAGGCTCTAGGCAACACGCTTGTTGGTTGCGATGCGGCCCTAGAAGAGGCGATTATATGATGGAAAATAAATTTAATTTTTATGCTTAAACCCTCTAAATCTGTTTTTAAATGGTGGCGTTTTTTTATTGGCCAAGTGTTGCTTTGCTAGAACGCGTTTTGGCGGCAGATCAACTGGTGTTTTGGTGATGGGCAAGCGAGTGCGGATGGCGCGTTCGATGGCATTAATTTTGCTGGCTTGGCTCGGCGTCGCCAGAGAAATTGCTTTCCCGACATGGTTCGCTCGGCCTGTCCGCCCGATCCGGTGAAGGTAGTCGTTAGGATTTTCCGGCAGATCGTAGTTAACTACGAGCTCAATACCGACTACATCAATGCCGCGCGCCGCGACATCAGTCGCTACCAGGATGCGATATTTACCTGATTTGAATCCAGCTAAGGCGTTTCTCCGTTGCGACAAGCTCCTGTTGGAGTGAATCTCTTCCGCAGTGTGACCCATGTTTCGGACAACCCGTGCCAATTTACGCGCACCATGTTTTGTGCGAGAAAAAATTAAAATCGATCCATAATATTCAGCGAGAATTTTATCTAGCAATTGAGGCCTGGTTTCATGCGAGACTACGAAGATTTCTTGCTCTACTAATTCGCTAGCAGTGCCAGCCGGAGCCACTTCGACTCGGAGCGGCAGCTGCATGTAGCGCATCGCCAAGCGCGCAATCTCAGGTGGCATCGTAGCGGAAAAAAGCAAAACCTGTTTTTTTTGAGGAGTAGTGATAATAATTTTATTGATTTGTGGAGCGAAACCCATGTCAAGCATACGATCGGCTTCATCTAAAATTAAAATGGCAATATTTTTCAGTGAAACGATACCCGATTGCATCAAATCAATCAGTCGTCCAGGTGTGGCAATGATAATTTTTGGATGTCGCCGTAGCATCGCAGTTTGCTGCCGTGCTGAGGCTCCACCGATTACCAGGGCTAGCGTCAGGTTTGGTACGAGTTTTTTCAGGCTCAATTGAACTTGTTCCGCTAGTTCGCGAGTTGGTAGCAAGATTAGACCTTGTGCTGTCGGTGGCAGAGATTCCAGCCGTTGAATTAGGGGCACACCAAAAGCCAACGTCTTACCTGTACCCGTTTGCGCGATACCGATCATATCCTTGCCGCTAATCGCGACAGGGATGGCCTTGCTTTGAATTGGTGTAGGTACACTAAATTTCAGTCGATCAAGCTGAGTTAGTAAATTCGGTGCGATACCGAGACCATCAAAAGTTTTAGCTGGTTGATTCATAAAAATAAGAATGAAGTCGACAATCCCGCCACGAGGTGGCCCCTTGGGGGCCTAGGGACACAGACATCATTCGAATATTTTATGAAATCATCTGTCTTGTCTGGGCTGCAGTTTAGCGAAAAATAGAAATATTGCTGGGAATTTATTGTTTGGCAGGGCCAAGGGGATCTCACCGCTAGCTGATAGTTTTTTAAAATTAAAATTCTCGCACGGGTCGCCCCGGTAACCGAGTGCTTCGTTTGTGGATTCGCTTGGACGACAGTGGTCTCATCCTCTCGGCTTATCAGCACCAAGAACCTCCCCGCTATGCGGGGAGAACCTTGTTGCTGGCAGGGCCAAGGGGAATCGAACCCCTGTTACCAGGATGAAAACCTGGCGTCCTAACCACTAGACGATGGCCCCATAAACTCAAAAAGCCGGCTGATTTTAACGAAGAACCGACTTTCTCTCAAACCCAGTGACTCAAAGACCTCAAGACACAAAAACTCATTTTGCAAATAGTTCTCCTTGTCCGCCATAGCTCGGAGAGCGCAGGCGGATCAAATTAACTTTACAAAATTCTCTAAAACTCTCAGGCCCACTTTTCCGCTTTTTTCAGGGTGGAACTGGACCCCCCAAGTGTTGCCTTTTTGGACGACTGTGGGGAAAGTTTCTCCGTGGGTGGTCGTGGCCTTGATCACGTTTTTATCTTGGGGTTCCGAGATGTACGAGTGGACGAAATAAAACGGAGTACCGCTCGTAACCCCCTCCAAAATCTGCGGAGGGGTTTCGTAATCAACCGGATTCCAGCCGATGTGCGGGATCTTAATATCTTTTCCGGAAAGTTTGCGAACCTTGCCTGCCAGCACTCCCAAACACTCCGACCCATCTTCCTCCGAGCGTTCGAAGAGAATCTGTAAGCCCAAACAAATGCCAAAAAAGGGCTTGTCATCCGCGCAGTGTTTCTGGAGCACTGCTGTAATGCCTTTTTCGTTCAGCGCCCGCATCGCCGGACCCGCCGCGCCGACCCCCGGAATTACCACTGCGTCAGCTTTTTCAATTTTAACCGGGTCGTCTGTAATCTCGTTTTGCACCTTCAAAAAATCCAAAGCGCGCGAGACGCTTTTGAGGTTGCCGGCGGCATAATCGACGAGAGCAATCATAGGAGTTGCGAGTTACGAGTTAACAGTTACCAGAATTCTTTTCCTAAGGACTATAATCATTTTTCTTATTTCAATCACCTTTTTAATTAGCTCATCTGCTCTAGTTCTCTGGATATATTTAAGCATAAAAGCGATTAAAATTTGAGTTTCCAGCTCACCTGCGGAACTGCGAGCGATTATTAAGAAGTTGGCAAAGTTTTTGGCACTACCTCTCTCGCAACCTTCGGCAATGTTAGACGGGATTGATACTGCTGCTCGGCGCATTTGAACAGTTAATCCAAATTTCTCGTGTGAGGGAAATTTTTCAGATGCCTTGTAAATTCCTGCGACTAAATCCATAGCTTTCTGCCAGACGAGAAGTTTTCGGAAATCACTCATTTAGTTGCCAGTTGCGAGTTACCGGTTACCAGTAGTCAGTTATCACTTATTTATAAGTCATAAGTTTATAGAGCTTAGATTGAAATTGTTAGCACAATTCCACACTTAGTTCATGTTCACGCAACAAGTTTTATAACAAAGCAAAACACTAATCCCGGCTAAAAATCAGCTGAGACATACCAACTTCTGGCAACTATCAACTGGGAACTGGCAACTAAAGACGAGAGTTGCAAAAAATGTACAACTCGATAAAATCGGAAACTTAATAAACTAAAATCATGGGTTCTAGAGAAAAAGATACTCCTGACGTTGTCGATCTTATGGCCGAAAACGGACGAAGCGGTCTCCCTGCAGAAGATAGCTCTTTTGATGGTGTCGAATTTGTTGCCAGAACCATGAAGGACAACCGTAAAATGAGGGCAAAGGCAGCAAAAAACAGTGGAGCTACAAAGCTTTTTCCAGAAGATGTTTTTAAAAAATTTACGACTAAGATTGATAGAAGCACTATTGTTACCGATCAAAATATACTTTTCATTCTTAAGCGTCTCTTTCCAGGGGAAGGTTGGGAGATGAGGCAAGTTAGATTGCAAATTCTTAAGGTTCTCGCAGCAGATGCACTTACTTTAAGAAAAGTATTTACAGAAGAGAAAACAGCCACAGAAAAACTAAGCGATTTTGAAGAATTGCGAGAACCTTACCAAAAAGAGATTTTAGAACTTTTGACAAAGTTGAAAAAACTTGAAGAAGAGAAAGAACAGGAGATTCAAAAACTAGTGGGCGAAATCGCTGAATTAAAAAAGCAGCACGCTAAGAAAATTGAAAATCTAGAAACAACCTCTGCTCAGAAAATCAGTGAAGCTCATCAAGCCGCTCAAAAAGAACCGAAGCCGCAAGAGTTGAGCGAGCTAGAAGTTAAGGTTAAAAGTCTTCTAAATAAAATCGAAGATCTCGAACAACGATTAGAAACTGAGAAAAACGCTCGGGAAGAATTAGAGAAATTAAATCTTGCTTTAGAAGAGAAGCTAAAAGAAAGAAATCGGGATTTACTGGATGGTTTGGGGAAAATAGTTAGTCTTGCCAGCGCCAGTGATGATACTGATACTACAGCTGATTTTGATCTTTCAGGGATCGAAAGCCCCGAGCAGTTTTGGGAGATACTGTGTGAGGCTATCGGACAAGAGAATGAAAATGTAACACTTTTCCTTCAAGAGCTCTTTGATGAACTTGGAGAATCGGCAAAGGCATCTGAGAAGTTGCAAGAAAAACTTATTCGGATGGTGGAACAAGGAGTCTCGGATGTTATTGTAGTCCCAGGGGGGCCAGATATTCCCAAAAGGCCCGATCTATCAAAAATAGAAAGCCCTCGAGCTTTCAAAAGAACTTTCAATAAACTTCTCAATACTCAGGATGAAGAAGCTTTTCTTTTTCTGCAGACTCTTCTCCAAGAGTTTAGTGAGTTGGCAGCAGTATTTAATGAAGCACGACAAAGGGTCGCCCGGCTAGAAATAATGGTAGCAACATTACCTCAACAGGAAGCTTTGTTTGAAACATCTCTGGAATTAAACACGAAGAAAAAAGAGAACCGGAAGTTGAGAGCTTCGCTACGTAGAGCTGGGAATATGGCATTACAAGCAGCACAACTATAAAAACTACAGTTTCCCCTTTGTACTCGGGATCCTACCCTTATTCCGCTGATCAAGTTCAGTAGCCATCCGCAGCGACTTCCCCACGGCTTTGAAAATCGCCTCGACTTGATGATGTGTGCTGCGAGCGGATTTTGTTTCGATATAAAGATTTGCGCGTAAACCGTTCGCGAGTCCTTCAAAGAAGTCTTCAATCACATTGGCCCTCAAATCCCCTACTTCCTTTTCTCTAAATTTAACTTTGAAATTGAGCTTCACTCTGCCGCTCAGGTCCACCGCAGCCAGCGCGATGGTCTCATCCATCGGGAAAGCAAAGCCACCATCGCAACCCGCCCGCATGATTCCCTTTTTATTCTTCAAGGCTTTTGTAATCCCCTCACCCAACGCGATCCCGAGATCCTCGGCGAGGTGGTGCTGATCGACATTGATGTCACCTTTAGCCTGCACGTTTAAATCAAAAGAAGCGTGCTTGCCGAGCGCTTCCAGCATGTGATCGAGGAAGCTAATCCCCGTTCGCGCCTTGGCCTTGCCTTTACCGTCGAGATTAATATTTAAATTAATATTCGTTTCTCTTGTTTTTCTGAGGACTTCCGCTGGCCTGCCCGCCGTAGCCCCGCTTCTGCGGGGCGAAGGCGGGGTTTTGCGTTTTAAATCTGCTTTTCTAGGCACGAGATTATTTTAAAATAGACCTTTAGCTAAGGCAAGTCTCGCTCTTTCTCTTCAGGTTAGGAGGAATGTCGAGTTTGATTTCGAAAAACCCCGAACGTAAAATCGCTGGGTCTTTTATAGCTTGGGCAATTAGCTTACCCCTACGGGGCACAGGCAGTTGGTTCAGCCTTCGGCTGACAAAGTCAAAATGCAATTTCCTTCGATGACATCTAAGCATTAAAGCTTGGGCAATTAGCTCAGTTGGTTAGAGCGCACGCTTCACACGCGTGAGGTCGCAGGTTCGAATCCTGCATTGCCCACCACCTACTCCCTGGAACCTGGCACCTAGAACCTAACTGTTTCCTGCCTGCCCCGAGCGGAGCCGAGGGGGAACCTGTTCCCTAAGTTGCCATCGCTTCCCGCTCCACTCCCACACCCACCCACTTCACCGGCACAGCGAGATATTCTTCGATGAATTTAACGTAGGCTTTAGCGTTCTTCGGCAAATCAGAAATCTGGCGGGTTTTGCTCGTGTCGGCCTGCCAACCGGCTAAGGTTTCGAAAACAGGTTCAACTTTTTCGAGCTCCGCAATTGTCGCTGGCGGGGCGGTGATTTCTTCACCATCCAATTTATAAGCCGTACAAACCTGGATTTCTTTGAAGTCATTCAGGACATCGAGCTTGGTGAGATTAATCGCCGTCGTAGAATTTAATTTCGCCGAATACTTCGTCGCAACGAGATCCATCCAGCCACAGCGCCGGGGTCGACCGGTAGTTGCTCCGAATTCCGCACCCACCTCTTGCAGCTTCTTTCCTAACGCATTATCGAGCTCAGTAACAAAAGGGCCGGAGCCGACGCGCGTAGTGTAGGCCTTCGCCACACCGATACTTTCGAAAGGCTGGGGACCGATTCCGAGTCCTGAGAAGATGTTCCCCGCCGTAGTCGTGGAGCTGGTCACGTACGGGTAAGTCCCGTGATCAATGTCGAGCAACGAACCCTGGGCACCTTCAGCCAAAACAGTCTTACCATCGGCCAAAGCCTCTTGCAGCAATTCAGCCGTATCAACGATGGATCCATTTAAACGCTCCGCAAAATCCTGATAAAGCGTGATTTCGCGTTCCGGATCGAACTTAAACGGCATTCCCTCGACTGCATTCACCTCACTCAAGCGTTCCTGCAGCCGCTCGGCAAACGAATTAAAATTCAACAGGTCTCCCAGACGAAAAGCTTTTCGGGCCACCTTGTCTACGTAAGCCGGCCCGATTCCCCGTTTCGTTGTCCCAATCTGTTTTTTACCGGCCTGCTCCTCACTCAGGCCATCCAACTCTTTGTGAAAGTTGAAAAGGAGTGTGGCGCGGCTCGAGAGGTGCAGCCGGTCGCTTAGCTTGATTCCCTGATTTTCGAGCTCTTTCAATTCCTCGAAAAGTGTGGGCAAATGCACCACACAGCCATTCCCAATCACACACTTCGTCTGGGGATGCAGTACGCCGCTGGGTAACTGATGGAGCACAATCTTCTTTCCGTCGACGACAATCGTGTGACCCGCATTCGCGCCTCCACCAAAACGTGCCACGAATTGTGACTTGCCGGCGAGGATATCCACGAGTTTCCCCTTTCCCTCATCGCCCCAGTTGAGGCCGAGAACGGCAGTTAGCTTAGTTTTGGGCACGGAGGAGATTCTAACATGAAAAAAATATGAAAAAATTCTGTCATCCCGGCAGAGTCTGGAACTGTGATTTTTATGATTACCCCGATTGCTCTGATTAAGCACAATCAAAGTCCGTCACACTAATCAAATAAATCATAGTTCAAGACATTTACCATCCCGGGATCTACACTTCTACATCACGACCACCTCTTTTAACTTTTATCGTGGCTGGAAAAGAATGCCCTCCCTCTTCCGAATGAAAAGGGCTGATGAGCATCTCGTACGACTTTCGAATATCATCTCGGATCTGATTTCGGGTTCCTGTGTCCAATTCTCCGCTGTTTGGATTCTCCATGATTTGATAAATTAAAAGTAAATAGAGAAATATTATTCAAAGATATTCCTAGGATCAAAGTCTTCTTCATCGTCAGGCAAAGCTTCCTGAGGGTCTTCGTTGTTATTACCAGAAAAAGTTTCCTGAGCACCTTCGCTCTTAGTTTTCTGGGTACCTCCATTATCGCCCGAAAAGGCTCCCTGAGTTTCTCTTAGGGTCATCTGAGGGCGTCTTGTTCCATACATTATTATTTGATTAATCCCCAAACGAGCTTCGATCCAAGTAAAGAGAGATACTCTCTTTAAAATACTCGGTTCTTCCCCACTTCTTTTTCTTTTTTTAAGCATAAATTAAAAATGAAGGAAGCCAAATTATCAGGCAAAGATAGTTTTGTCAAATTTTCGAATAAAGGGAAGAGGCGGGTCAAAATCCAGCGTGAACTGAATAGGAAGACCCGCCGCTGAGGAAAAAATCAGTAAGCACTCCGGATCAGAGTTAGATGAGATCCAGGAGAGACCCGCCCCTTGTGAAGAAGGTTTCTCAAACGGAGGCGCCTAAGCGCCTCGGCTACGGCCAGGCGGAACAGCGTTACCGGGTTTTAACCCCGAGGCTGTACCATAGGAAGGCGGAAAAATGAGAAAAAATCACAGGGAATTCTCCTTCCTGTTGAGGGGTGAATAACGTAGGGGTGCCCAGCATGTTACCCCTCCGTCTCAAACGGCCTTTGGTTCACTGGGCAGTAGAGGTGCGAATTTCGTACTCCCGCTGCCCAGTGAAATTTCTGCTTGCTGATCTTTCAAGGAGCGAACTTCCAGCGTGCAGAAGCACACAAAAAGTTACAGCTCACGGAGGATTTTAATACCCGACCTTGCGGTGTCAAATTTTTGTTGTACAAGGGATTTATTCAAAAATCTCCCCCCTTCTTCGCTTCGCTTCGCAGGGCTTCGCCAACCCCCTCTTTATAAAAAAGGGGCTAGTAAACCCCCTTTCGGAAAAGGGGTGCCCCGTTTAGGCGGGGCGGGGGATTTAAGCTAATAATCAAAGTAATCACATAAATCAAAGTTCAGGACAAAAAGGACCGACGGAATGCAAACGAAGTGTTCACATCCCGTCGGAAGGGCTTAATTAGCAGCCCTTATTTGTTGGCTGGTTGATTTGCAAACTGGATAGCCAATCCAGTCTGCGGATTCCTGTACGTTTGCTCCCGTTTAGGCTGGGAGCAGCCTGCCTCTTTTTTACCATCGCTTGGTTAGAGGGATATATAAACGCAGGAATCCATGCCGGCGACAGTTGCTTTGGCACACACGCCTTTTCGCCGCCTCTTCAGATCGGTATTACCCACCAATGCTTGACTTGAACTGACCACGTTACCGGATAGGGGTGTGGTCGCTACGAGGCCGTAACAGATCACGAATTTTTCCATTTTTTTCACCTTTGTAGATTTCGTTTTTGCGGGGATTAAAACACCCTGCCTGCTTCCCCGCGTTGACAGGTAGGGTTTCCTCTCTTCTTTGTAGCCTTCAACCACCTCCTTTCCGAGAGAAAAATTTTTTGCCCGGCGATAGATATCGCCCAGACGAAGCTTTTTCTAAACACCGGTCCAACTCAGTTTCGCCGGGCGGGAGAAATGTGAGTTTCACACTCCCCCGGCCCAGCAAAACTTTTATTAACCAACCAACATTTCAAGGAGTGAGCTTTTGGATTATCTGTGTAGATAACCGCAGCTCAAACTCGTTAAAATTGTACTTTAAAAAGTTGATGTTCTAAACAATAGCCTGAGCAATACTATTACTCAATATATTTGTCACCCCGGCCCGCGAGCCGGGGCCCAGACATAATTTCCGCGAACGCGGAAATCCAGACAATCCTTTATTCTTAATCCTTAATCCTTTATCCTTTCTCCATGCCAATCAGTTTCACCAACACCCTCACCCGCCAAAAGGAAGCTTTTACCCCGCTCATAGAGGGTCAAGTGAAGATTTACAACTGCGGGCCGACGGTTTACGCTGCTCCGCACATCGGCAATTTCCGGGCTTTTTTGTTTGCGGATTTGCTGCGACGGAGTTTGGAGTTTCTGGGATTGGAAGTGACCCAGGTGATGAATATTACGGATGTGGGGCATTTGACGAGCGATTCGGACAGCGGTGAAGATAAGCTCGAAAAAGGTGCACGCGAAGAAAAAGTTGGCCCGCTTGAAGTCGCCCGTAAGTACGAAAAAGAATTTCTGGCAGATCTGAAAAAGCTAAATATTCTCACACCTCACCGGCTCCCCCGTGCCAGTGAACACATCAAAGAGCAGATCGAGCTTATAAAAAAGTTGGCGGAAAAAGGTTTTACCTATGAAACAAGTGACGGGATTTATTTCGATACGAGTAAGTTCAAGAATTATGGGAAACTGGGTGGACAGAAGCAGGAGGAAAAGAAGGCCGGCAAAAGGGTTGAAGTAAAGAGTGAAAAAAAGAATCCCGCCGACTTCGCCCTCTGGAAATTTTGCGTTGGTGAAAACGCTAATCATATTTTGAGATGGGATTTCGAGACTGGCAAAGATCTGTCCGGAACCAATGACCAAGAACCAAGAACTGCGAACCAAACCGGTTTCCCCGGTTGGCACATCGAATGTTCAGCAATGTCATTGAAGTATCTTGCCCCCGAACTTCTGGCAACTGGTAACTGGGAACTGGGAACCGCGTTCGACATTCACACGGGCGGAGTTGATCACATCCCCGTGCACCATGAGAATGAAATCGCGCAGAGTGAAGCGGCGACAGGAAAGAAGTTTGTGAATTACTGGCTGCACAATGAGTTTCTCGCGGTGGATGGTGGCAAGATGAGTAAAAGTCTGGGGAATCTTTACACGGTCGCGGACATTGAGGAAAAAGGCTTCGATCCCCTGGCTTTCCGCTACCTAACACTTGGTACCCACTACCGCACGAAACTGAACTTCACCTGGGAGGCGTTGAAAGGCGCCCGGCAAGCCCTGACGAATTTGCGGGAAATTTACCAGGCTCTGCCGGAAGCGCAGGAGCCCTTCCAGAGCTCGGTGGCTAAATTCAGCGAAGCGCTGGCAGATGATTTGAATTCCCCCCAAGCGCTCGCGGTTGCCTGGGAAATTGCCAAGAATGAAACGATTGAGCCGGGCATCAAAAAAGCCACGCTGGATAAATTTGATGAGGTGCTGGCTTTGGATTTAGCTAAGTCTGAAAAGCCGGTCGAATTAAGTTCGGAGCAGGAAAAACTTTTAGACGAACGAGCGGCTGCCCGGAAAGAAAAGAACTGGGAGCGTTCAGATGAGATTCGGGATGAATTTGCAAAACAGGGATTGGAGATTGAGGATGCGGGAGATCAGCAAGTCGTAAAGAAAAAACTGTAGAGACGCGATTCATCGCGTCTATTCTATATCCTATTATTCTGAAATATGAAGATTATTGTTGCCGTCTCCGGCGGAATCGACAGTGTCACGCTTTTGGATTTACTAGCTCGCAAGAAGCTAAAAGGCTTTTCTCACTCGCGACTGGCAACTGGTAACTGGCAACTCACCATCGCTCACTTCAACCACCACATCCACCCCGCCGCCGACAAGCATGCAGCTTTTGTGAAAAAACTTGCCGAAAAATATTCCTTAGATTTTTTCTCGGAAAAGGCGAAAAAAAAACTCAAATCCGAAGCGGAAGCCCGGGAAGCCCGTTACCGCTTTTTGCGCAAAACTGCGAAGAAAGTCGGGGCCGATTGCATTGCCCTCGCTCACCATCTGGACGATCAAGTGGAAACTGTTTTACTGAACCTGATTCGGGGAACGGGTTTACTGGGGCTCGGCGGGATGGGTAAATACCGGGACGGACTCTGGCGGCCTTTGCTGAATGTTCCCAAAGAAAAGTTACTTAATTACGCGAAACGTAATCGCTTGAAGTTCGTCCACGATCCTACAAACCGTGATTGGAAATATACTCGGAATTTTTTGCGCAATAAAATTCTTCCCGAACTTCAAAAGCTCAACCCAAGGCTTGAGGAAGCCGTACTGCGAGTCGCCCGTGCAGCGAAAGAAAATGCGGAATTCACCTCTCTGCTCGCTGACGAATGGCTCCGGAGATTTGGGAAGGCTAATGCAGTTCCGCTTACAGAATTCAGCTCATTACCCAGAGTAATCCGCAAAACCGTGCTGCGGGAGATTTACCATCAGCAAGTTGGCAATTTACTGGGGATCGAGGAGAAGCATTTGGAGGAAGTACTCGATCTGGCGGCTAATCCTCGTGGCGGCAAGCAAAAAAAATTTGGCCAGCTTATTTTTAAAACCGGGAAAAGAAAAGGAGTGCGGGTTTTGATTTGGTGATTTTATTTGGCAGAGAATCGTACTACAAAATGGCGTGAATTTGTGCAATTTTGCAGTATGAGTCTTTTGGTCTCTGAGTCTTTAAGTCTTTGAGTGGGGCAAAAACTAATTATGACACAAAGACATAAGGACTTAACGGGTTAATGACCTAAAGACTAATCTCCCGCTTTGACTCCTTCACTCTTTTATTCTAAACTTCCCCGGCTTTTTGTATTTTTTAACCGATTTTTTGGCTCTCCGCAGAAGACCTCAATCCGCACCTCGTGTGCCCCGCCCGATCATGAACGAGCGTATTCGCGCTTACGAAGTGTTCGTAATTGATTCGGATGGTTCGAAACTGGGACTGCTCAAGACTGCGGAAGCGATTCAGAAAGCTAAAGTTCAGGAACTCGATCTGATCCTGGTCGCTCCCAAGGCTCACCCGCCTGTCGCCAAAATCCTGGATTACGGTAAGTGGCAGTACGAGCAAAAGAAAGCTGCCGCCAAAAATCGGGCTCACGGCAAGGCCAAGTCGGTGAAAGGCGTCCGACTGGGAATTCGGATTGCGGAAGGAGATCTGCTGGTACGTGTCCGCCAGGCCAAGGGGTTTATCGAAAAGGGGCACAAGCTGCGAGTAGTCCTCCAGTTCCGCGGCAGAGAGATTGCCCACTTCGATTTGGCGCTGGAGAAAATGAAAGAATTTGCCAAGAGGTTGGAAGACGTAAGCATAATCGAGGAACTGCCGAAAAAGCTCGGACGCCAGCTGGTAATGATCCTCCTCCCCAGTAAGTCCAAGAAAAAACCCAGTGAAAACCTCATCGAATCTCCCGAAAAAATTGAAACGGTTAAACCCCCGGTACAATGAAGCTAAAGTCGAATAAATCCGCCGCCAAACGTTTCCGCAAAACCGGAACTGGTAAGATCGTCGGCCGCAAAGCCGGTCGGGGCCATCTCCTGATGCAGAAATCCCGCCGGCAAAAGAAGCTCGTAAACAAGCCGAAGCACCTGGCCAAAGGCGATGCGAAGAGAGTGGCGAGATTATTGCCTAATCTTTAAAATGTTCGAATTGTTCTAAGTGTTCTACTGTAACTAATTCGAACAAGCGAAGCGATGGAACAACTAAAACATTTAGAACGTCATCATAGTCTTCGATTCCTTAATTTAAACCCTAAATAATTAAAAATGACTCGCGTAAAAGGCACTACCACCCGCGCTCGCCACAAAAAAGTCCTGAAATCCACGAAGGGCTACCGTGGTCGCCAGCACAAAACTTTCCGGGTTGCTAAAGAAGCGAACCTCAAGGCCGGTCGCCACGCCTACAGGGGCCGCAAGCTAAAGAAACGCACTTACCGCGCACTTTGGATTCAGAGACTCAACGCGGCTGTCCGCGCTGCCGGTCTCACCTACTCGCGTTTCATTGACGGCCTGACGAAATCGAAGATTGTCGTGAACCGGAAGAATCTCGCGGATTTGGCCGTGCGGGAACCGGAGGCTTTTCAGAAGTTGGTGGAGACGGCGAAGAGTAAGGCGAGTTCACCCGTCCGTAAATAACTAAAAACGCAAAGTTCAAATGTTAAAACCACAACTCAAATCTCAAAACGATTTGAGGACTCGGGCCTACAGTTTTTCTCTTACGCTTTTAAAATTTACGGAAGATTTTCCTAATCGTAGAACTTTTTGGGTAGTTGGAGATCAACTTTTACGATCAGGTACATCAATCGGAGCTAATATTATCGAGGCAAAAGCAGCCAGCTCAAGAAGAGATTTTATTCGGTTTTATGAGATTGCACTCAAGTCTGCCAACGAGACTAAGTATTGGCTAAGTTTATTGTGCGATAGCAAGCTAATTGATCCGGAAAAAGTAAAACCCATCCTCGGTGAGGCGGAAGAAATCGCTAAAATGCTTGGAGCTAGCATCATCACTCTAAAAGGAAAACGTCAGTTATAAGTTTTGAGTTGCAGTTTTTACTTTTTACTTTTTACTTTTTACATTTGAATTAGTGAAAAAAATCCTAACTATCCTGTTATCCTCTATTCTTGTTTTCGCCTGTACTCCCAACACTCCCAACATTCCTAACACTCCCACTATGACCAAACACGCCCTTTTCGTCATCGCCCCGGCAGACTTCCGTGACGAGGAACTTTTCGAGCCACAAAAGGTTCTCCAAGACGCCGGGGTTGAGATAACAATTGCTTCACGCGAGCCAGGAGAAGTGATCGGTAAGCTCGGCGGCAAAGCTAAAGCTCAAATCGGGATCAATCAAGTCAATGCGGAGGATTTCGATGCAGTGATTTTCGTCGGCGGACCGGGAGCGGCGACTTATTTCGCTGACCCCGCTGCCCATTTACTGGCTCAGAAAGCCGTTAAATCCGGAAAAATCCTCGCGGCAATCTGCATTGCTCCGACGGTTCTCGCGAACGCCGGGGTTTTGAAGGGGAAAAAGGCCACAGTCTTTCCCTCACCGGATGGTGAAAAAGCGCTTGCTGATGGCGGAGCGAGCTATACAAAAGCGAACGTCGAAGTAGACGGCAAGATTATTACTGCAAATGGGCCGGAAGCGGCGACGGAGTTTGGAGAGAAAATTCTAGAGCTGCTCGGCGAGTGAATGAAGTCGCTCTGCTAGTTTAAGTGTTTCTTCGGGTATATCATCTTCTTCACTACCAAAATTCAGCGGGAGTATTAGGCCTACTTCTTGACGAGTGATTTCGCGTGCCAATGCAGCCCTCTCTGCCTGCGTTAATTCAGGAAGTGAAAGTTTTTGAGAATCAGGGGATTTTTGAGCTTTCAAAAAACATTCCAGCAAAGTGGTAGCATCATGAGCCCCAATTGTTTTGTTGAAATATTTTTCGAGCTTCTCCCTAGCGCTTGTAACCTTCTCCCAGCCTGAAGTGAAATTTCTCTCATGCTCCTTCCGCTCCGCTGGAGGAAGAGGCTAATTTTACTTCTGCCATTTTACAAAGTTAAAATTACTCAAAGTTCAATATAATCCAATACCTTTTGATAGGGGGTTAAAAATAGTGGTCAACTTTATCAAAAAATCTTTTAAATGCAAGCATTTTATTCTGTCTGATCAGATCCACTCAATATCTCTTCAGTCTTCTCTTTGGTGTCTTTTTCCAATTCTTCTAGCTCTTCCAGATAACCAGATAGGTAAACATGTAAAACTTCTACTTCCTTTTTGGTTAAATTGAAAGCAGTGGATGTCGATTCCTGAACGTTAAGAATACAATAAAAGAAAAGCTCGCGTGGAGCATCTTCTCGGCTTTCATACTCTTTTAAAAGATCAGGGAAAGCCTTTTTGATTTCTTTCCAAACTTCTGGATTATTTAGTTTTTCCAACACTGAAGACAATAATTTTCCATACCTCTCTTTAGCGGCTTCCAGCTCCTCCGCTCGCTGGTCTGGATTTTCTGAAGTAGTTTCGGTCATTTTGAAGGGGGTTAAAAAATAGTGCCTGACTTTATCAAAAAGTCTTTTTCCGGGCAACCTGCTCCGGAAGCGAAGGCGGGCGGAGCCCGCCGTAACCAGGGAACGAGCTTTTTGAATTAATTATTTCCAAGCTCCAAGCTGGATACTTCACTTTTTGCTTGTGACATTTAACGAAGGCGGGTAAAATCCCCCAGCTAATTTTTTTAATGCAACAACACACACTCAAGCCGAAAAAAGGTTCAGCCAGGCGTCACAAGCGCCGTGGAATCGGTGATACCTTCGCCGGGCGGGGCTGCAAAGGGCAAAAGTCGCGTACCGGTGGTCGCAGTAAATTCACGGCTGGATTTGAAGGCGGACAGATTTCTCTGATTCGCCGCATGCCCAAGCTTGGTGGCTTTCGTAATATTAATCGTGTCGAGTACCAACCGGTTAATCTCAAAGATCTCGAGGAACGTTTGAGTGTAGATAAAGTTTCCCGCGAAACCCTGAAAGAAGCCGGATTGATCCGCAAGGTAACGTTGCCCGTGAAAATCCTGGGGATGGGTAAGCTAACGAAGAAGCTGACTTGTTTCATCGATGCTGTCAGTGCGTCGGCCAAAGAGGCGATCGAAGCCGCGGGAGGTACGATTGAGCTGGCGGCGAAGAAAAAGGTTAAGCAGAAAGAAAAGGAGGCAGCCGAACCCGCAAAGGCTTAAAATAACACCCAGCGATGCAATTTCTAAATTACCTCAAACGGATCTTCCAGGCTCCGGATCTGCGCAACAAAATCCTCTTTACGATTTTTTGTATTGTGATCTTCCGCACCGCGGCGCACATCACTGTCCCGGGCGTCGATCCGGCGACTTTGCAGGGATTATTCGAGCAAAATGAATTGCTCGGTGTGTTTTCGATCCTGACCGGCGGCAGCCTCGAGAATTTCTCGATCGTGCTCATGGGGCTGACCCCGTATATCAATGCCAGTATCATCATGCAACTGATGACGGTTGTCGTGCCGCATTTGGAGGAATTATCGAAAGAAGGTGAACAGGGTCGGCAAAAAATCAACGCCTACACCCGCTGGCTCACCTTCCCACTCGCCTTCGTCCAGAGCTACGGCATGATCATGCTACTCAATCGTTCCGCCAGTGCGGGGGGCAGTGAATTAATTCCCAATATTTCCGACCCGCTGGTGATTCTGCCGATCATGTTAATGGTCAGCGCCGGAACGGTGTTCCTCATGTGGTTGGGTGAGATGATGACCGAAAGAGGAATTGGGAATGGTATCTCGATGTTAATCTTTGCTTCGATCGTGGCTGGCATTCCCCCGGTACTTGGTCAGACTCTCGGGATTGCCCAGTTCGATCAGAGCAAGCTCATTCCCTTCGTGATTCTGCTCGCGATCACGGTCGCCCTTACCATTTTAGTCGTACTTGTCACCGAAGGTTCGCGACCGGTGCCGGTGACCTATGCGGGGCGGAGTGGCATGCGCGGGAGTGAATCGGTACTGCCGATCCGCATCAATCAGGCCGGCATGATCCCGATTATTTTCGCCGTCAGTCTTGTTACCTTTCCTACTATCATCGCCCAATTCATGCAGGGCAGCGAGAGCGCGAGCGTCCGCGCAGTTGCGACTTTTATTTTGAATAATCTGAACGGGGCTTCACCCGGCTTCCTCTACATCCTGCTCTATCTCGGCTTTATCCTCGCCTTCACCTTCTTTTACGTTTCGATTACCTTCAATCCCAATCAGGTTGCCGAAAACATTCAAAAACGCGGGGGCTTCGTCCCGGGGATTCGGCCGGGTCGCGAAACTGCGGAATACCTTGGGGGTATTTCCAGCCGGCTCAACCTCTGGGGCGGTCTCTTCCTCGGTTTTGTCGCCATCACTCCGATCTTGCTGACGAAATTCTTTACGACCCAGGCTTTTGGTTCCGTCCCGCTGCTCATCTCCGGAGCCGGTCTCATCATCGTCGTGGGTGTGATTTTGGAATTAATCCGCCAAATCAACGCGCAGTTGATCATGCATGATTATGAGAAATTTACTTAGGTTTCAGGCTCCGGGGAACAGGTTATAGTTTGAGGTTTTAGGAGTGAGCAGCTGTCCGAACTATGATTTGTTTGATTGACATGATGGACTTTGGTTATTGAGAATCATGGTAATCAGTGAATCAGCGTAATCAAAGTTCCAGACACGAACGACTTGAGAATCCAATAGATCATACTACAAAATAGCGCAAATCTACGCCATTTTGTAGTACGGTATTTTGAAAAAATAAAAAACATTGTCATCCCCGCGAAAGCGGGGACCCAGACAAAATTCCCGCGTACGCGGGAATCCAGACAGATTTTCTAGATTCCCCTGTCAGGCAGGGGAATGTTTTCTGGTTCCCCGCTTTCGCGGGGATGACAAAAATATACTGATCATTGAATATATCGCGCCTTATTCTCATTGTGCTCCTCCAGCGTCTCCGCGAAGTGGATTTCGCCTGTTTCGCTGGCATGCAGATAGTGCCAGTATTCATTCGCCTGGGGATGGAGGGCGGCGCGGATGGAGCTGAGACTGGGTGAGCAGACGGGTGTGGGGGGCAGACCGCGATATTCGCGCGTGTTATATGGATTGTCGAGTGCGAGATCTTCAGCTGTCAGGTTTTCCTTGTGGCCGATTGCATAAAAGATGGTAGCGTCGGCATAGAGTCCCGTTCCCTCGTCATAGCGACGCCAGAGAATGTCGGCGACTAGCGGACGGTTAGCGAAGTTCTTTTCCTCGAGCTCGATTATCGAAGCCATCGTGAGAATCTCATGCAGTGAATATTCGCTTTGCTCGACGTCCCAGCCTGCTTCGACAATATTTCGCCGCATCGCGAGCAACATCCGTTCGACCAGATCATCTACGGAAAAATTGTCCGGGTCGAGATTGTAAGTGGCTGGGAAAATGTAGCCCTCCAGGCTTGCCACAGGCCGGTCTGCGGCGAAATCACCGGGTTCATTGCCGGCAGTACTGCCACCCTCACGCACGAAAAGCGCAAAATCGTTTTCTTCGATCAGGCCTAGCTCGACCAATTTCGCATCCATCTCGAAGGAGTTCCAGCCCTCGAGGACGGTCAGCGCGATCTGGGCTGTCTCTCCCTGTAGTAAAATCTCCGCCACCTCCGGGATAGTTTCCCCACCGCGGAAACGGAAGTGGCCCGCTTCAACTTTGGTGTCGAGATATTCATTGCGAAGGTATTGCACGAGTGCCCAACTATTTGGGACTACCGCCAGCTCCTCCAGGCGTTCCGCCACACCCTTCACACTCTCTCCCGCCGCGATCTCGAAACTGACAGTCTCCTCCAGTTGGTTTGGAACCGTCAGCGTGTTGGGCAGATAAACAAAGTATTTGTAGATTAAAAATCCTACAGAACCGACACAGCCGAGTATGAATATCGCGGAGAGCAGCAGAACGAAACGACGGAGCAGGTTCAAGTTGGCAAATTTTAAATTTCGAATTTTAAGTTTGCTGTTCTCCTCCCATTAAGCCTTGCATCTCCCCCATCACGCCTTTCATTTTTTCTGCTGCAATTTCCTGGGCTTTTCTGATGGCTTTGTTGCCGGCCGAGACGAGGGCTGCTTGAATTTTTTCAGCATTTTCGGCGCTTAGCATTTCAGGTGTGATCTTCACCGCGACTACCTGCATTTCGCCATTGACAGTGACGACGACACCGTCTGTTTCCGCCTCAATGTGAATATTCGCCAACTCCTTTTTGATTTGCTTTGCCTGTTTCTGTAATTTGTAAATATCGCGAACTTTTCCAAGCATATTCATAATTTATAAATTAAAGTAGGGGGAGTTTAACAGCAATCATTCTTTCTATCTAGAATTAACTATATTTAGGGAGATAATTTCCAATTACCAAACACCAATTACCAAATAAATTCCAAGCACTAATTTACCTCATGCTTATCGAAGCTTTCGAATTTAGCGCTTATTTGGAAATATGGCGTAGATGGGATTTGGAGATTGGAAATTCTTGCAGGTTTCTGTTTGCATATTTAGGCTTTTTTTCTTAGAATCCCCTCACTTTTTTACTTCTACTTCATAGCGGATCGAGCATTCCTTCCTAGCCCTGAGTTTATCGAAGGGTTACTGGACTACTCTCGAGATGAAGCTATGGAGCATTTAATCCCAAGGAATCATGCCCAGCACAGATGAACTGCGCCGGCTGCTCGTCGCCGGTATCCACTTCGGTCACAAGACCGAGAAGTGGAATCCCAAAATGAAGACTTTCCTTTTTGGTAAACGGAACGGGATTCATATTTTTGATTTGGAAAAAACCGCCGAGCTGCTTAAACGCGCGATGCAATTCCTGGAAGATAGCGCTGCTCAGAGGAAAGTGATCTTGCTCGCCAGCACGAAGCAGCAAACCCGGGAATCTCTCCCTGATCTGGCGATAAGTCTGAACTGTCCCTATGTAACGGAAAAATGGTTTGGCGGGCTGCTCACCAATTGGAACACGACCAAAGAACGCATTAAACAGTTACGGGACTTGAAACGAGAACGTGACGAAACTGCTTTCGCGAAGTATCTAAAAAAAGAACGTACTCGCAAATTGAAACAGATCAATAAGTTAGAAATCTGGCTCGCTGGTATCGAGCAGCTGGAGAAGCGGCCTGATGTGATTTTCGTACTCGATACTGTCCGCGACAATATTGCTGTCCGGGAGGCTCGAAAATGCGGTATTCCCGTGGTGGGAGTGGTGGATAGTAACGCCGATCCGGATTTGATCGATTACCCCATCCCGGGGAACGATGATGCAGTCAAAGCAATTCAATTAATCCTCGGTGAAGTCCACGATGCGATCGATCGTGGACAGAAAAATCCAGCACCCATTAAAGGTGAAGATAAAAAAGGTGATACGAGTAAAAAAAGTGAACAAAAGGAAAGGGCTGAATCCAAGAAGCCGGAGAAAAAAACTGAGAAATAAATTAAACTCTCCTCTGAATTAACCACTGTTCCCAATGCCTGATGACAATCAAACTCCTCCGGGAGCTCAAAATCCTGATCCGACTCCCATTCCTACCACTCCGCCACCACCTCCCAAACCGGTGGAAGAGACTCCGGCCGAGCCGGTCGCTCCTGCTCCTGTGGAGATAGAAACAGCTCCTCCAGCGGCGGAACCAGCAGCGACTCCTCCGGAAGAGCAAACCGAAGCTGCTACTCCTGAGGCAGAACCGGAGCCAGTCGTTTCTCTGGAGCCAGCTGAGCCGCAGCTTGCCGAGGAGGAAGTGATTCAAGGTGCTCCGGCTAAACCAGGTGATAAACCGGAGGAGCCTGAACAAATCGCCGTGGAAGAACAGGACGTACCTGCCTCAACTGAAGGAGACAGTTCGGTTCCACCGCAGAGGTCTGTAGATCCTCAACCGAAAACCGGCTTCAAAACTGACGGGGTGACTCCTCTCGACGGTGAAGAGAAGGTCTTTGCCGGGCTAGGTTATGTGGGTATCCTGGCCCTGCTCCCTCTGCTCGCTCGCCGCGAAAGTGACTTCGCCCAGCACCACGGTCGCCAGGGCCTGGTGGTTGCGGTTGCTTTCATTTTTCTTTGGCTGCTTTCCCGACTCTCCTACTCTTTCGCAATCCTCGTCTTTATCCTGCAGATAGTTGCCATCGTTGGTGGTTTCGTGCTCGCTTACAAGGGGGACTGGTTCCGTATCCCGGGACTTTATGATCTTTCGCTAAATTTGAAGCTCAAGCCTAAGCCCGAAGCTCCCAAAGCAGCTCCTCCGTCAGAAAATCCTGAGTAGCCTGTCGAAGATCAAAGCTCGGAAACCACCCCCCTCACCACCTCAGAGCTAAAATCCTCCTCTCTTAATCCTTAATTCTTTCTAATGGCCAAAATTTCCGCCGCCCTCGTCAAAGAGCTCCGCGACAGTACCGGTATCGCCATGCTGAAGTGCAAAGCCGCTCTCGAAGAAGCCAGCGGTGATGTCGAGGCAGCCCGTGACATCCTGCGCAAACAGGGTGAAGCGGATGCGGCTAAACGTTCCGAACGTAGCACCGGTGAGGGTGTAGTGAGACTAAAGCTTTCCGCTGATGGTAAAAAAGGCGTCGCTCTCGCCTTGCTTTGTGAAACTGATTTTGTCGCCCGGGGCGATGATTTCCAAAAAATTGCGGATAAATTGATCCAGGTCGCGGCGGAAAAAGGCGCAGATGCAGCGAAAGCGGAAGCGGAAGCTTTGCTGGAAGAGGGCATTCAGAAAGTCGGTGAGAATCTCCAGCTCGGAGAAGTCGAATCGCTCGAGGGTGGACAGCTTGCCAGCTATATTCACTCGAATGACAAAATTGGCGTACTTGTGAGTTTCAAAGGTGGCAGTGAGGCAGTTGGCAAAGATATTGCCATGCAAATCGCCGCGATGAATCCACGCGTAATTTCTCCGGAAGAAGTTCCGGAGGAAGAAATCAAGAAGGAAAGCCAGATCCAAAAAGAGCTGCTCAAGCAAGAAGGTAAGCCTGCCGAAATGATCGATAAAATTCTCGAAGGCAAGCTGCGTAAATTCCGTGATGAGAAGAGTCTTCTTAAACAGGCCTTCGTGAAAGACTCGGACAAAACCGTAGAGCAGTTTTTGCAGGAGAATAGTGCGGAGGTGGAGAAATTTGTGCGTTTGGCGATCTAAAAAACTCTCCCCGATCAAAGATCTGATTTGCAATCACTTTTTGAGGCGGTTTATAATTCCGCCTAAGGTTTTCTATCATGTTAAACGAATTAGATCCTCGATTTGATCAGAACTTTCCATTTTCATTTAAAGTTCGGAGTCAAATTCGCAGTTTTGTTTTATTTGATTTAGCAAAGACATATGGGTGTGATTTTGAATTTAGAAAGAACAGACTGGCGCCAGATGATTACAAACCAGATTTTGGTATTGTTCCTGCTCCCAAAGAAGAAGGTACGACTCATACAATTCAGACCGAAATTTCAGCTGAAACTTGTGAAACCGGGGATAGCTCGAACCTCCCTAACCTATCTTCATTTTTAGAGTCACAGGCTAACGATCTTGGTATCACAGTCGAAGAGGCAGCCGGAAAATATAGAAAATCTGAAGATCCCGGCAGAACTTTAGCAGATAGATTGGCTAGTCAAACGCCCGCCACCATTCCCGTAACTCTGCAACGGTTAACTGTCCCGGGGCAGTAGCCGTTTTTTTATCAAGCGGGGCGAACATGCCGAGTCCGCCGATAAGTGGCGTGATCACCCGCGTGGGCTCGCCGAACTCCCCCATCCCCATCGTGAGGAAACTTTTACCAGCTTTGGCCAGCTCCCAGCTGATTTGGAAAATCGGCGTACAGTCTTCCCAGGAATTCGCGTTACCGACGAGTTTGACGACATCTGCTCCTGCTTTGAAGGCTTTTTCGGACAGTTTGCGGAGTTTTTCAATCCGAGGGGTTGCTTTGAAATCGTGGAAGGAAACGATAAGTTTGGTTTTCTCACAACTTTTTTTAAGTTCGCGGACGAGAGCGACTGGCAAATCCAGACTTATATCGACGAAATCCACCCCCGCTTTTGCCGCTAAAGACAGTAATTGAACTCTCTTTTTATCTCCCAGCCGTGACTCCCCCATTTCCTGCTTGTTCTTGAGATTAACAATCAAAGGCCTCTTGGCAGCTTTGATAATCTTTTTAATCTTCGTCTCATTGAGATCTTTGATGCCGTCCAGCCAGACTTCGGTGAGATCACCTTTTTTTTCAGCCGCCGCGATCATTCGCGCTGCTTCAGCGGTGTTTTTTGGTCGGAGCGGGATGATTATTTTAGGGTTCAGCATTTACGGATAAGTGTAAATTCTGGAAGATTTTTAATGCCTAATTCTATCCAAACTTTCTCTTTTGGGCCTCCGTGAGCAGTGCGCATTTTTTTAAAATTCTCACTGAAGATATTTTTAACTCTGGCAGACAAAGCTCCTCCATGGGGAATGACCGCTTCTATTTTATCACCCTTCTGGAAGCGATTTTTGGGTTCGAGTAAAAATGAATTGTCTTTCTTTTCCTCCACCAAGCCAAGAAAGCTCTGAGTATTTTCCGAACCCGAGCGCGTATAATTCTGTAAATCTTTCTGGCTGCCGTCGAAAAAGCCGAGGGTGAACTCCCGATTGCCTGTGCTGTAAATTTCTTTCCAAAGCTTGCGATCAAATTTATTTCCGACAACAAAGTCATCCAGCGCTTTCCGGTAAGCCCGCGTGATCGTCGCCAGATAGCCGACAGACTTGTGCCGGCCTTCTATCTTGAAAGCACTTACTCCGGCACGCATAAGTTGCGGAATCTTTTCGATCAAGCACAAATCTTTCGAATTGAGAATATAACTTCCATGAGAATCTTCCTCAAGCGGAAAATATTCCCCTTTGCGTTTCTCTTCCTCCAGAGAAGGGCTTCTAGAACCTAGAACCTGGAACCTAGAACCTAGTTTGTAGTGCCAACGGCACGGCTGGGTACAGAGTCCCCGATTGGCATCTCTATTTGTTAAATAAAGCGAAAGCAAACAGCGGCCACTGTAACTCATGCAAATCGCCCCGTGCACGAAACATTCCAGTTCTATTCGCGGAACTTTTTTGTGAATTTCGGTAATTTCTCTGAGTGAAAGCTCGCGCGCGAGAATCACTCGGCGCACCCCCTGCGCGTACCAAAACCGCACGCTTTCCGGATTAACCGTGTTGGCCTGAACGGAGAGATGCAATTTCACCTTAGGAAGATTCTTTTTCAGTAAACGTAATACGCCGGGATCAGAAAAGATGATTGCGTCGGGTTTGATGCTGCGGACATGTTTGAGAAAACTTTCCAGCTTTTTTAATTCGCCTGCCCGCGGATAAGTATTGATCGTGAGATAAAGTTTTTTCTTCGCGGAGTGTGTTAATGCGCGGGCTTTGCGCAGGTCAGTAAGGGAAAATTCATTCTCCCGTGCTCGCAATGAAAAATCCGGAATGCCGCAGTAAATCGCGTCGGCACCGTAAGCCAAAGCAACCTCTACTTTTTTGAGTGAACCGGCGGGAGCGAGTAGCTCCGGAAGTTTTTTCACCACGGCAGTTTACCTTCTTTCTATAAAAAAGCAGGTAATAATTCGTCGACCAAGCGGCGAGTACCTCCCACTATTTGCGGAAGAGCAAAATAGCTGAGCATTTCTCTCAGGAGAATACCCCGATTTTTTTCACCTTGCTGAGCTCTCAAAGCTGCCACTAAAATCCCGGTCTTGTCAGCCCCCGAGTGGCAATGAACCAAGGCTCGTTCGCTTTTTTGAAGCCAGGCAATTGCAATTCTAATATCAGCTATTGTCATTGTGGCCTTGTTGCATTTTAAGAACTTATGTTTAATCCTTAAATTTTTAATTACATCGAAAACTGGGAGTTCGTCGCTAGCGAGCGTAAGGATAGATTCAACCCCCAACAGGTTTTTAAGATTTTCTATATGCTGAGGTCTTGGTAACCCACTTCGAAAAAATGGTTCTACATTGGGAATATCTGCAACTAAGTCTATATTTGGTGGAAGCTTGCCTCTATGAGAGTTTTTAAGAATAATCTCAAGACACCTTCTCGCCATCCCCCTTTTTTTCAAAGAAAAAGTAGCGGAAGGCGCATCCACTGTGGAAACGGTTAAGTCCGAAGTTGTAGTAGCTGGTGGCATGACAACTATCGTGAAAAATAAGTATGGCATTTTGTTGAGAATCTCTGTTTTTGTCAAACAACGCTAAAATGCTCTCATGTTTGACTGGAAAACTTTTGCGCGGCCGATAATCGCCCTCGCTCCCATGAGTGGCTACACCGACTCGGCTTTTCGGCAATTAGTTAAAAGCCTGGCCCCGAAGGTGGTGGTTTTTTCCGAATTTGTCAGCTCGGATGCCCTGCATTACAATTCAAAAAAAACCCGGCAAATGTTGCAGTTCTCGAAGCGCGAACAACCTTTTATCGCCCAGATCTTCGGTAAACGCCCGCCTCATTTCGCCGAGGCGGCGAAAGTCGTGGAAAGTTTGGGGGCCGCTGGTGTAGACCTCAACATGGGCTGTCCCGCCCGGAAAGTGGTGAATAGTGATCACGGTTCGGCGTTATTGAAGGATCCCCAGCTTGCTTCCGAAATAATCGCAGCAACCGTCAAAGCGGTCAAAATTCCCGTGAGTGTGAAGATGCGTTTGGGGGTTAATGATTCCCAAGGCTTATTGGGCTTCGCTCAAATGGTGGAAAGTTCCGGAGCCAAACTGCTGACGATCCACGGCCGTACGGCGAAGCAGATGTACACGGGCGAGGCCGACTACGAGCCGATTTATCAGGTGAAGGAAAAGCTGCAGATTCCGGTACTGGGGAATGGTGACATTGACTCAGTAGAAAAGTTTCAGGAAAAACTCGGAAATCTGGATGGCCTGATGGTTGGTCGGGCGACCTTCGGTAATCCCTGGCTGATGCGCGAGATTGCTAATTCAGTCTCAGGTAAAGCTGCGCGAACTCCCCGGAGCTTGAAAGCCAAACTTCCTGTCGTCCTCAAACATTGCCAGCTGAACATAAAAACCAAGGGTGAAGAGCGGGGCATGCTGGAAATGCGTAAATACCTCGCGAATTACGTAAAGGGAGAAGCAGGCGCGAAAAAGCTCCGAGCACAGTTGGTGCGAGTGGAAAAATTTGAGGATGCTAAAGAAATTCTCAGAACTTTTCTTGGCCGAAGCCAAAAAGGCAAGTGAAATATTATTGAAAGGCGTTCTGGGTGAGACTGACGCTATTGCCAGCAGGATCGCTTACTTTGACAGTAATTTTCGCCGCAATGCATTCACCCGGAACGTCATAGTGCCACTCAATCGTGGCCTGATTTTCTGCACCGACGATGTAGCCGCAACCTGTCAGCCACTCATAGCTCAAATCTGCGCCCTCGGGATCACTGGCGGCAGCAGATACGCGGTAAACATGAGGAATGTCGTCGTAAGATTGGTGAACTTGGGTAACCTCAATGCCACTGATTACGGGATTTTGGTTTTTTTCGCTAATCGGTGTTGTTTCTGCACTGGCTTCTGGAGCTGCGAAGGGATTTTTAATTTTGCCGTCTTCTTCCAATCCGTAGAGTGCCGAAAAAGAATTTTCACACTCCTTACGAATGGCCTCCTTTTCTTCTCCTGTTTTGGCCTCTTTCATTCTGCAGCCACAGTAATCGACGAAAACATTTTTGGTTCCGTAAAAATCCCGGCCGAGCTCAGGAGCATCTTCTGGAAAGAATAATTCTGAATTCCAGATTTGATAGCATTTCCCGACAACTTCAATCACCTTTTTTTGTAATTGGCATTTTTTTGCCTCGTCTTTTTCCGACTTTAGCTGTTTCTTGAGATCATCGATTACCGACACGCAAGTCGCATCCAGGATTATCACTTCGTCGAGATTATTCGTTCCGCCGACTCCTGGAGAGCGCTCCGGATCAAAATCCAAGGACCATTCCTCGGCTTCTAGCCATTTATTTTGGCAAACTACAGTCACCTGGATTCGTTTTTCGAGTAGCTCAAATCGCCTGACCGGGTCCTTTTCTGTATGAATTTGGTCGTCTAAAGGACCAAGTGAGTGCTCGCAAAAACAATCCAACGCGTCCATCTGACCGAATCCATTTTTGTCTAGTAAATCGCTGGATTGGGAATCTGGAAAGTCTTTAACCATTTCATATTGGCACTCGAATGCTTTTATGATTGCCTGGTTGCACAATTTTGCCGTTTCGGTCGAACTTGTTTTGCTGTAGGCTTCTCCGATTAGATCCTGCACCTCTTTTTTGCAGCGAACGATAAATTCTTCACCTGTTTCGGTTTTACTTTGTTGGCAGCCTGTTAAAACAAGTAACCCCAAAAGCATAGCTAAGCTGGTAATTTTGAGATATTTCCGCAGAGCTGCCTTCATTATTTAAGCCAGAAACCCAAAGTAAGCAAAAACAAGTCCGAGGATAATGGGAAAAATTATGAATTTAGCTAAGTTATCCGCTTTGAACAGGGGTTTGAAAAAGGCAAAGGATTTGGGGGAAACCAGTAAGAGTATCCCTTTGATCAAAGCGATCCAGCCAACGATTGTGACCAGGACGGTCCAGTTGTTTTCCCAGATATTGTGATAGCTGACGATTGCGAAGCCGGCAACGAGCGCCATGAAGCCGCCCAGATACATCGCTCCGAAGTCGTCGAGCATTCTCCCGAAAGTCTTTTTGTAATAATCGGCGTTGAGAAAGAAGCCGACGCTGAACGTCAGATAAACGATGGCGAACAGGCGGGCTAGGAAGACAGAGCTAGTCATGGTGAGGGGGGGTTAAGTGCTGTTTGGCTGTAGTTTACTCCAAAAGGAATACGCGAGTGCTAGGGATAAAATTATTCCTTCGAATAGATCACGTATTCAGTAAGCAGTAAAAAGAGGGGGAAGGCAACACTGAGCAGTATCCGGGTATCCAAGCCAAGCGCACCAGGCTCTAACGACTTAAAGATTAGAAAAATGATTGTGCCTAAGGTCAAACTTTGCAGGATGCCAAAAATCCAAAATAAATTTTTCATGAGAATTTTTATTAAAGATTAGTCGCAGCGGACGAAGATTGGTTGCGGGGGCGGGAATTGAACCCGCGACCTTCGGGTTATGAGCCCGACGAGCTACCACTGCTCCACCCCGCGATAAGAGTCGAAAACTTTTCTGAATGTTTCTCCGAATTTTAGTGATTTAATTTTTCTTTCCCTTTTTAATGCTTCACTTCTTGCTTGAAACGTCTCTGTATGAACCAGTTTCCATCCAGTGTACTTTTTTGTAAAGCCTTTCTTACCTTCATTGTGCTCTTTTAATCTCAGCTCTAGATTATTTGTCTGTCCCACATAATACTTTCCTTCTTGAGATTTGAGGATGTAAACATAAAACATTTAACGATCTTTGGATTATGATCCCGCGTACGCGGGATACCACTGCTCCACCCCGCGATGAGATTCTAGATACTTTCCGATGAACCCGCGACCTTCGGGTTATGATCCCGCGTCCGCGGGATACCACTTTCCCTGACAAAGTGAAGAGATTTTAGCCAAAAATCAGCTTTTTACAAATGCAAAACGCTTCCGCACCATTTTTGCGCATCTTCTCGCACGGACCTCTTCCTTTGGTAAATTCTTCGAGGGAGTGTTTGTGTATAGTTACGAATAAAAAGGTGATAATCGCAGCTTGGTTAAATGAGATTCGCCCAAAAGTCAGTTACGCCATGAAGCTCCTCCAGCTTACGCTGGAGGTTTCTCAATTAATTCGCCAACCCTATTACCTTGGGTTGGGTTTTATTGGTCAGAAGCGGAATCCGCCGACCTGTCCGCCGTAGCCGAAGGCGAAGGCGGAAGCAGAGCTGTATAAGCATTTTAATTCTTTCAGTTTAGACGCATTCAGCTCCCAGTTCCGGCTTCGAGTTTTCTGCGAAGGCGGATAAAAAAAGCCTCAAGTTTCAAATAGCATTTTCAACATCAGATAAGAGCTTAGAGTAAAAATTAAAACATTACTGCATTAACCTCTCGTAAATTAAGTCACCTTAACTTACAATCTGTCTACTACTTCTCTCTAAACACCAAGCCCGTTTAGAACGAGTTAATAGTGACCATAAACTTTTGGGAAAGTTTACAACCAGGCCTATTACTGCCATTCGAAGCTTGAGGCACAACTGGCGACAACAAACGGTTTCAGGTTCATCACCACTTGCGCCTCAAGATTCACATATTTTTCAAAGAACATCTCAGTAACTGTTCTTGTAATGATACACTATTTCGATGACAAAAGCAAATACAAAACGCTTACTTAACACATAGGTGAATTATGTTAAAATAACTCCTTTTCTTTTTTTAAGGGAAATGGCGCTACCTCTGCATATCACGCTGCTCTATGCGGTCTGCATCAGCTTGCTGGGGTTTATCTTTTTGAAAAATCTGCAGGCCAAAGGCCGGCAACTCGGGGTCGGCGGTGCAAAAGATTTCCGAGGAATAGTTCGGGAATTCAAAAACAAAAATGTTATTTACACTACGCTCAAAAAATTCGAGGATGACCTGCAAAAAGTTTTTGAGAAGAAGCTGCACATCACGTCTGCCCGGCTGGTGATTCTCAACGAGAAAAATAGGAAGAGTTTCGAGAGACTGGTGAGGCTTTTTGAGAAGCGTAAAGGGGTTTTGGTGCTGAAAGATACTGCACGCCTGAGTGAGGTGGTTATTCCGCTTTTTCACCCTTCCCGCGGCCTCAGCGGCTTCCTGGCGCTGGGAGAAAAAAGCTCCGGTGACAATTATTCCCGGAAAGAAATCCGCGCTCTCGAAGAGGCGACTCCCCTCTTGAGCCTGAAGCTCAGCGAGACCCTTTTTAGTTCGGAATTGCGGAAACGGGTCAGTAAAAAAACTGAAAACCTCCGCAGGCAAAATGGGCGAATTCGCGAGTTGCTCCAGCAACAGGCTGACTTCATCTCGGTCAGCGCCCACGAGCTGCGCACACCCCTCAGTATTGCTTTACTGCAAACCGAAATCCTCGAGCACACGCTCATGAATTCCGGTTCCAAGGAGAAAGATTCGATCAAGAGCGCCCGGGAAGCTCTAGAGAAGCTCCAACGACTCGTCCAAAAGCTCTTCAATGTTCAAAGGCACGACTTGAATAAAATCGGCTTAAATCTCAAGAAGATTAAAATCGCTGATTTTTTGAGTGGAATTTACAAAAACTTCCAGCCGCTGATGCAGGATAAATCAATCAACTTCCGTTTCGAAAACAAAATTCCTCATTACCTCAGTCTCAAGATCGATCCTTTGCAAATGCAACAGGTTCTGGGGAATGTCTTGAGCAATGCCAAGAAGTTCACCCCCGCCGGGGGCCGGGTTACCTTCCGGGCCCAGGCCGAAAAAAATCAGATCTTGCTACTCATCAGCGACAATGGCCCCGGTATCCCGGCAGAATCAAGAAGCTCAATTTTTGAAAAATTCCGCAGCCTGCATTCATCCAAGGGTAAGGGTATCGGTCTGGGGCTCTATCTTTGTAAAAAAATCATTGAGCTACACCAGGGAAAGATTTGGGTGGAGGAAAGTGCTAGTGGCGGAGCCCAATTTTGTATTCAGCTTGAGCCGCGCTAATTTAGTTCTGATTTGTCTAAGAGAAAGCAATTCTGGCCAAAAATTACTCGTCAGGTTCAAATTGGTGCGGCGTTATCGAAATAGTTTGGCGATTCGATCCGCCAGCTCATCAAGTTTCAGGTCCAGCTTGAGCCAGTAATCCTCCGCTCCGGCAGCCAGGGCTTTTTCCTTCAGCTCAAACATGCTGTAATTCGAAAACAGGACAATCTTGGCCTTGGGGAAGACTGCCCGGATGTCCGGAATCGAATCAATCCCGTCTTTGTCGCTCTCGGGTAAACCGTGATCCAGCAGGATCAGATCAGCGGCAAAAGTCCGGCCCAGCACGAGGGCGTCCTCTACTGTGGTTGCCAGCTTCACCCCATACCCCGCCCTCGCGAGCTGCTCCCGGTAGATCTTGCCGAGCGTGGGTTCGTCCTCGATGATCAAAATCTTCTGCATGCGGAGATTTTAGGTGAATGAGTGCAGAAGCAAACTTTTCTTTAAAACAAAGTTCATCTTGGGTCAAGCTAGCCCTTCAAGAACCCGTAAATTTTATTCGCCGAACTGGTCACCCCGAGAGGCATGATATGGACCCCGTCCAGGCGATCTTTAACCTTTTCCAGTAGCTCGATTGCAATTTCTACTCCGCAGTTTTCGTCCTGCCTCAAGCGCTCGATCACATCCTCCGGGATCGTAATACCGGTAACTTTTTCGTTGAAATATTCCGCCACTTTCACGGACTTGAGCGGCATGCTACCAAGCAAGATGGGAATTTTAATTCCGGCAGTCTTCACGCCGTCGAGGAATTTCTCCGCCGTTGCGAGGTCGAAGACTGGCTGGGTCTGAACGAACTGAGCTCCGGCAGCCTCCTTCTCTTTGAGGTACTCAATCTGTCCCTCCACGTTCGGATTCGCCGCCACGGCAATTTGAAGCTTGGTTCCAGATTTAATTTCCTGGCCCTCGAACTTCCCGGCATTCAATTCGGCGATTAGCTCGACAAAAGCCGGGGCCCGCAGCTCGAAAACATTTGTCTTGCTCGCATCCCCTGTCAGTGCCAAGATTCCCGCTACTCCAAGATTGGCCGCTCCGAGTAAACGTTGGGCCAAACCCAGTTTCGTGCAATCGCGACAAGTCAGGTGGGCAATGGCCGGAATTTTCGTAGCCTCCTGGACTTTCGCCGCGAGAACAAGCGGATCAATCGTCAGCCGACCGAGGATTCCGTCCGGAATATTGAAGGCGTCAGCTTTGAGTTCTTTGGCTTCTTCGATAACTGCTGAAACGTCACTCCCGGCGAGTGAAGTAAGTTCGACCGTAACCGGAAAATCCTTTAAATCCAGCATAAAGTTATTTTAACAGAATTTGGCTTTCTCTCAAGTACACAATTCGCGTTTCAGGTTTCACGTTCCACATTTTACGCTTCACGTTTCACGTTCTAACCCATTGCATTCCTCCCAAATTTTTAGCCAAACCCTTCATCTCCAACAAGCTCAAAACAGAACCGACTTCTCCGGCACTTAGACTACTTTGGCGAACTAATTCATCTATGTGAGTCGAAGTCTTTGTGAGAACTTCGAGCATTTTGGACTCCTCGGCAGTATCAGCAACAACTTTTCGGATCTGAATTTTCTCGGGTAGATTGTGGAAGTTTAGAGCTTCAAGCAGGTCTGCCGCTGTCAAAACGGGTTTCGCTCCGGACTGAATCAAGCGGTTGGGGCCGGCTGAACTTTCCGAAAAAATCGAACCGGGAACCGCGAAAATCTCTCGACCCGATTCCAGTCCGATCTGAGTAGTGATGAGCGCTCCCGACCGTTCCCGCGCCTCCGTCACCAAAACCCCCCGCGATAGTCCGGCGATGATCCGATTGCGTTGCGGGAAATTGTAAGCGGCGGGCTCCCTGCCGATCGGGTACTCGGATATGATTGCTCCACCTTTGCCTAAAATATCCTTCGCAAGCTGGCGATTACGGGGCGGGTAAATCTGGTCAATCCCGTTCCCCAGCACCGCCACTGTCCGCCCTCCGCAGTCCAGGGCCGCCTGGTGGGCAACAGTGTCGATCCCAATCGCCAGTCCCGACACGATCACGATTCCCGCCTGGGCCAAACCCCGGGTCAACTCGACAGTCGCCTGCCTGCCGTAGGAACTGGTCACCCGTGAGCCCACTACGGCCACAGCGAAATCATCCGCCGGTAAGGGAAATTCTCCCCGGAAAAGTAAAACTGGCGGAGGGTCGTAAATTTCTTTGAGTAAGGCCGGATATTTGTCAGCTGTAATCGGCAGCACCTTGGCGCCAAGCTTGCTTAACTTTTTCAACTCTTCCGCCGGGTCAATCTTTTCTTTTTCTAACCAGATTTCACTGACTGCTTTGGGTTCAATCCCTGCCTGCCGCCAACGCTCCCGATCGGCTCGCCAGATCCGCTCCGCATCATTCTGAAAATATTTCAAAAGCCGACTGAAGCGCAAAGGAGTGAGTTTTTCGAGATAATTGAGAGCGGCGAAATATTTGTGCATTTGACTTTGAGACATCTTGGCTGTTAAAATCACTTCAGAACCTCCTCAGGATTTACCTCCTGAGCGAATTGATCCCGGTAACATCACCGGGATTTTTTTATGTATCTTTTGATTGTGTTCAGGTCAATATATTTATTAGTAGAGCCGGAACGGAGTTGCACTCCGTTTCGTAATGTTTACGGGCAATCTTGTAGATTGCCCAGGCTGAGTTTGTGTACTCAGATACCTGCTGATCATCAAACATTACGGAGCCCACTACCCTTCGGCAAGCTCAGGACAAGCAAGTGCGCTCCGGCGTCTTTTGACATTGGGATTTTGAGCTTGAATTGACATTTGGATTTTGAGCTTTGAAATTCTTACCGATAGCCTAAAATTATACCAACCCATGAGCTGGCAATTATGAACTTTTGTTCATATTTCTTTTCCCGGTCCTACAAATTCTTAAACTGGCCTTTAATAAATTTCGTCGCCTTTGCGGGTTCATAGATCCCGTCCTGCTCGAAAGTGACGGTCTTTTCGTCATACAAAGTTTTGGGCGCTTTGCGCCCCAAAATAATTACATTACCTTTATACAGTCCGAGCTTTACGGATCCGGTAATTTTCTTCCGCAACTTGTCGATCTGCTTAGCTAGTTGCTTTCGTCGTGCGGAATACCAGAAGCCGTTGTAAGTAAGCTCGGCGTATTCAGCCGAGATTCGATCTCGAGCGTGGAGCTCATCTTTCGGAACGGTGAGTGACTCGATGGCCCGCAGCGCGTGAAAGAGCAGCGTACCGCCCGGAGTTTCGTAGACACCCCGACTCTTCATGCCGATGAAACGATTTTCGACTAAATCGACTCGGCCGATTCCGTTCCGTCCGCCCAGTTTATTCAGCTGCTTGAAAATATCCAGAGCCGCCTTCGCTTTACCATTCAGTTTGACTGGAACACCCTGCCGAAAAGTAAGCTCAATTTGCTCAACTTTGTTCGGCGCTGCTTGCGGAGAAACTGTCAGCTCAAACATTTCTTCCGGTGGCCTTCGAGCAGGATCCTCCAGAATCCCGGCTTCGTAAGAAATGTGCAGCATGTTTTCGTCACTGCTCCAGGGTTTTGATTTAGAAGCTTTCACAGGCAAACCGTGCTGCTTCGCATAATCAAGCATTTCCTTTCGACCACCAAGGGTTTTGTAAAAGGCCGGCTCCCGCCAGGGAATGTAAGTCATCAGTTTCGGAGCCAGCGCTTGGTAGGTCAGCTCGAAACGCACTTGGTCATTCCCCTTCCCGGTCGCTCCATGCGAAAGATACTGCGCCCCTTCCTGCAACGCCTGCTCTACCTGAGCTTTTGCGATCAGTGGTCGCGCGACACTCGTTCCGAGCAAATAGTAATTCTCGTACTTCGCGGCGGCCCATTGGAGCGGTAAGATGAAGTCATGGAGAAATTCTTGCTGGAGATTTTTGGCAACGAATTTCTTTAATCCGGTTTTGCATGAACGTGCTCGGATGACATCCAGATCCTCCACCTCCTGACCCAGGTCCGCCAGAAAGCCAATCACGCTAAAACCCTTCTGAATCAAAAAGTGGGCAATTACGGTCGTGTCTAATCCTCCTGAATAGGCCAGGACCACTTTTTTCGGGATGGTAGAAGATTTCTTCATGATTTTTTTAATTACCAAATTCCAATTTCTCCATCCTTCGCCCTCCGGGTTTCCATCCTGCGTCCACTGCGGCGGACTACGGAGGACAAGCAAATAAATCCTAAGCGCTAACTCGCCTCTGATACTTCCTGATAATTTGGCACTGCCGTCCGCAAGAAAGCAATTACATCCTCGGTAAACTTTGAGCTTCGTTCTTCGAGATTATGCTACATCACTTAGAATTCAATGTTTATTTGGAAATTTAGATAAGTTTAAATATTGAGTTTGGTTAAAAAATAAAGTGATATGCCCATTAGAACACAAGAAACTACGATAAATATCCAGGTAATTGGTCGCACGCGCGGCGAGATGTACGAATACCGAAAAGCATGGTATACTGCAAAGCCACCAAAAATCAAAAAGGCCGTTAGGAGTAAAGCGTAAAGAATATAAACAACGATTTGCATTGATGTTATTCTACCCGCCTTCGCCACTGTGTGTATAGTAGTTACAACGGGCAGATCCACCTCGATAAAAAGTCCTAAGCAAAACTTTGTTAAAATTCCCACAATGACTTCTGCTTCCGACAAGGCGCCAGCTGATCGTAACGTCTTCCGTCTACACAGTAGCCCAAAAGATTCTCAGCAAGAGAAATCAACTCCTTCGTATTATCTTGATTTGAGCGACAAGGATCGTTTGCATGTAGCTGAATTCAGCGAATTTATTCTAGCCAACCGGGAAGATATTAGCGCTGGTAAGAATTTAGACTTCTATATTCGCGATCACGAGAAGCGTCCCGCCACCACCGTGCTTCCCGTGCCAGCTGACTCACCCGCCCACTACGCTGAGCTTGACGAGCTTGAGCGTAAACACGTTGTTGAATTCATCAATTTCCTACGTCTACGTAGTCAAAGTAAAAGCTGATTAAGGCTGCGACCAAGGTGACTGCCCCTTTCCTCGACTCGAAGCCCGAGGGATGGCCGAGCACTTGAAAATACGCCCCAAAAATGCTAGAATGAGGGGAAAATTAAACAAAAATAAATATGCGTGTTCCGAATCCCACCCGTTTCCTGACCTACGCTGCCCTGGGAATTGCGGCTGTCACCGTCGCGGCCGGCCCTTTCACTGCTGAGAAAAATGCTGGTCAGCTCGACCTGGAAGCCGTCCACGCTGCTGCCAGTGTGATGGCAGTTACCGACTCTCGGGAAGCTATCGGTAAATGTGTTCCCAAGGGCCGCAGCGATATTATCGCCCTGATTGGCGGTGATCTAAAGATTCACGCCAACACCAAGAATGATCTCGGAGCCCTGCTTGGCAATACTGGATACGAAATCCTGGATGCCATTAGTACAGCGATCAAGGATGGGAAGTTGGCGCTTACCAACATCGAGCCTAGCCGGGAGTATGAATTCACCGTAAAAGACGGCGAGCCGGAATTTTGGGAATGTGTCCTGAGTTCCAGTGGACTTTTTAGCAACGTTACTCTCGTCGGTGAAGGTTTCTTCGATACTGGAAGCCTGCTCAGCACGACTCCTACTTTTGAGCAGGAAGTGCAGCGTTTCGGCTACAGCCCCGGGGCCGTTAGCCGGGTACCCTACTTCCTCGATCTTATTAACCTGCCACCCAATAACTCGATTTCCAAGCGGACCGTTTACCTGCGCAACCAGCCCTTTATCCGGGTTTTTGAGCTGGGTGATTCTCCGAGTTTGGATTATTACAGTTTGAAAGAGGCGATTCGAGAGCAGGCCGGACCGGTCTGGGCAGCCGCTTTCGGCACTAAATCGTATTACATCACCTGGGACGACATGGCCGCTACGATTCTGCCAATTGGCGGAAAGATTTTTGGGTTTTCCTATTACCAGGATCACTTCAAGCACACCCGTAGAGTGATTTCAGTATTACAAGAGAACCTGAAATAGAGTCTAAAACTGTGACTTGTCAGCTCCAAAAATTTTTTGCCCTATTGACTGAGAAATAATTTCAGGATAGGCTGGCCCGACCAAAAGTACCCTTTTTTATTAAAAGAGTACTTTTTACCTTATCAAAGGGCAAAATGAGTGACGATTATAATATCGACGAAATCTCAACAAAAGCAATCAGGCTGCTCGCAAAAATTCTTATGATTACAGGACTTAGTGTGACTATCGGCATAGTTTTATTTAAGGTTTTTGCTTATTTTTCTTAAAGAAGGCCTTTAAATCATTGGATTCATCGTGCAAGTGTGAGTAGTTAGGGGTTTTTGGGTTATTAGGTCTTTAGGTCGTTGGGTCTTTAGGTAGAAAAGCTTGGGGTAAGTTTATAACCTTTGTTCCCTGTAACCTGGAATCTGTTCCCTGTGCTAAAATTCCCGGGCTTTAAATTTTTCCTAATGTATAAAACCGCTTACCGTACGCATACTTGCAACGATCTCACCGGCAAAGCCGAGGGTGCTGAAGTAACGTTAACAGGCTGGGTTGATCGTCGCCGTGATCATGGTAGTTTAATTTTTATCGATCTACGCGACCGTTTTGGAGTGACGCAAATCGTGACTGATCCCGAGCTTTCGGGTGACGCCCATAAAACTTTCGAAACTGTGCGACCCGAATGGGTTCTGCAAATTATTGGCAAAGTGCGCGCTCGTCCAACCGGTCAGGAGAATAAAAAAATGACTACCGGCGAGATTGAGATCCTCGTTGGCGAGGTAAAGATCCTCAACGAGTCCCAGACTCCCCCATTCGAAATTGCGGAAGAGCATGACGAAAATGAAGAGGTGCGCCTGCAGTACCGTTATCTCGATCTGCGCCGCAAGCGAATGCAGCGGAACATGGTGCTCCACCACCGGATTTGGCAGGCTGTGCGTAAATTCTTTTACAAAAACGATTTTGTGGAAATCGAAACTCCGATCCTGATCAAGGGAACTCCGGAAGGTGCGCGGGAATACATCGTGCCCTCGCGAGTCCATCCGGGGAAGTTTTACGTGTTGCCCCAGTCTCCCCAGCAGTTGAAGCAACTCAGCCAGGTGGCGGGCTTCGATCGCTACATGCAGATTGCCCGCTGCTTCCGTGATGAAGACCAGCGCGGTGACCGCCAACCGGAATTCACCCAGATGGATCTGGAAATGAGTTTCGTGGATGCCGAAGACGTGATTCGGATAAATGAAAAGGCTCTCAAAACAATTACCAAAGAGTGTCGGCCGGATGTGAAGCTCAAAGCCGGTAAGTTCCCGCGTTTCACTTACCAACAGGCCCTGGATAAATTCGGGAATGATTCTCCCGATTTACGCTACGAGCTCGAGATTGTGGACGTAAGTAAGGAATGTAAAGGTTGCGGTTTTGGTATTTTCGCCGACGTGGTGAAGAGTGGAGGCAAAATTAAAGTTCTGAAAGTTCCGGGCGGCGCAGTATTCTCGCGTAAAGATATCGAAGCCCTTGAAAAGGTCGCCAGTATCTACGGAGCGAAAGGACTAGCCTGGATCAAAATACAGGGAACAGGTGCCAGCTTGCCTGCCGACTTGTCCACCGAAGCCCGAAGGGCGAAGGTGGAAGCCTTGGCGCAGGCAGGGGAACAGGGAACAGAAAAAGCTCTTTCTTTCGAAGGAGTTCCTGTTTCAAAATTAGGCGAAAAATTGACCCAAAAGATTTCCACTAAATGTAAGGCTGAATCTGGAGATATTCTGTTCTTTGCCGCGGATGAATGGCGGGTGGCGTGTGAGAGCCTCGGCGCAGTGCGGATCGCCGTCGCAAAAAAGTTGAAACTATTAGAGGGCAAAGAAAACGAGTTCGCCTATTGTTGGATCACCGACTTCCCGATGTTTGAAAAAGATGCAGAGACGGGAGAAGTCGGAGCCGTGCACCATCCTTTCACTCGACCAAAAAAAGAAGATCATGCGCTGCTTGATTCGGATCCGCTAAAAGCCCGCGCGGAAGCCTACGACGTAGTTTTGAACGGTTATGAAATTGGCGGTGGTTCAATACGAATTCACGAGAGGACACTGCAAAAAAAGATTTTTGATATTTTGAAAATCAGCGATCGGGATGCCGAACGCAGATTTGGCCACATCCTGCGGGCCTTCAGCTATGGTGCTCCCCCCCACGGCGGCATCGCCTGGGGACTCGATCGTATCGCGATGATTTTCGCCGGAGAACCGAATATCCGTGAAGTGATCGCCTTCCCCAAAACCAACCGCGCCGAAGATCTCATGCTCGGAGCTCCGGATATCGTACCGGCCGAACAATTGAAGGAACTCGAGATCGTTTCGACTGCGCAGCCTACCGCAGAGCGCGATGTGTTCGCCGAAATTGAGAGGCTTTTGAATGAGAAGGAAATTAAATTCGAGGTCCTCGATCACGAGCCTGTGAAAACTTCCGAAGAGGCCGCCGAGGTGCGTGGAAGCAAGCTCGAACAAGGTGCGAGAGCTTTGGTATGGAAAACAGAGAATGGCTATATTCAATCAGTTTGCTCCGGAGTCCGAGAGGTGGATGAGGGTGCGTTGAAAGAAGTTGCCGGAGTGAGAGAGCTCGAATTGGCTACGCTCGAAGAAGTGAAGGCCGTTACCGGTTGTGAGAGAGGGGCTGTGCCGCCCTTTGGAAATATTTTTGGCCTGCCGGTTTTCGTCGAAAAATCCCTCGCGGCAAACACCGAGATCAATTTCAACGCCGGTTCCCGGACAAAATCAATCAAAATGCAATACGCGGATTATGCGAAAGTTGTAGGAGAGAAGGTGAGTAGGTTTGCGAAGTAATTATCTATTCCACGTCTTCCCTTTTTTGGGTAAGAATTCTTGGCTGGGCTTTCTTGAGACCCTGTTCCAAAAATTCAGCTTGAGACTTCATAACGCCGATTAGCCACTTCGTGTAGTTAATAGATTCAATCTCTCTTTTGCGCACATGAAATTGTAAATCAAAATCATAAAACGGCTTTAGGACAACTCTCACTTTTTGCCAGCCGGCTGGATTATTCTGTAATCCCAGATCACTGGGCTCGCCGATGTTTCGAAATTCAGCAGCTGCTCTTTTGTGTTTGGCGAGAGCTTGCTCATAATCCTCCCTTAATTTTCTTTTTGCTGTTTTATCCAATGAAATCAACATTGTTGCTTCTAGCTTTTTTATTTTTTTTCGAAAAGATTCTTCCGACCTTATGGCGGTCTGAATTTCTCGCGCCGGACTATTCTTATCAACCCTTAGTGAAAAGGCTGCGATGTCTATTCCTGAGTCCTGGAATATTTCGATTAAAATTTTTATTGGTCTCGTGTAAATTCTGCCACTCCCTAAAAAGCTTCGTTCGCAGTTCAGGAGAATTATGGTTACGTAACTGAATATTTTCAGAAATGCTATCCATTTT
>JBDRMN010000013.1:0-4374 GCA_043812055.1 Patescibacteria group bacterium | reverse complement strand
GGAAGAAGTGACTTGGATGGTAGGTGGGGCGATGTGGGTGAAGTGGGAGGAGGCCTGCCACTGAATAAAATACTTTCCAATACTACCCGGTTTGATTTTTCCAGTCTTTTTCACTTAGGGGCAGTTCCAGATATCTTCTTTTAAATTCAGTCAACCAATCCTTCTGAGAAATTGATTCCATTACTCCAATGAGCTCATCCAAGGGATAATCGAGAAATGATTCATCCTTTGATTTCAACAATTTTTTGTATTCCTTTGTCACCTTGGTACAGTTCTTATCCTCCGGGTGCCGGACAAGCATGAAAAAACCGCAGGCGTAAGGTGAATGCTCATGGAACGTCATGGCAACAGCTAAAAGATGGTCGCGCCAGAGTTGGTTATGTCCAATTTCGGAAAGTTTTTCCCAAGCATTTGGAGGCCAAGGAGAGTCGGGTCGCTCTGTCCATTTCCGGTAAATGTCGCTATCGTAGTGAACTTGAGAGAACGGCTCGGTCAGCTTGGTCTCAATCCCAATAAAACCGATACCCTTACCATCCGGTCGTTTGAATTTCACGAACGCATCGAAAGCCGTGCGATCATCCAAGTATTCGTTGGCATGGTCAGGTGCATATTCAAAAGCGATCTCGATAATCTTTTCGACTTCATTGGGAAGAATTGTTTTAAAAACATTGGTAGCAAATTCTTTATCATCTACTAACGGACCAAAAAGGTTAAAGCACATAGGCTGACTGGAAAGCATGTTGTGTAGAAGTCTGTAGGGTTCCACAACACCAGTTTTAGCTTCCATCCGTCGTTTCGCTATATCAAATATCTGCGGTGTCAAAAAGTTCAGGCCCTTATTCCCGCTTTCCTTGTCAAGCATGTTTCCAAGCTCACGTGTATCGTTCTTTTTAGGCCCAGTTCCATACGGGACAGAAAGCACATTATCACGATACCAACTTTGATGAAATCTCATTCTTCGTGAAAATGCCGAGCCAGATTTAGGTTGGGGGCCAATACCGGTGTTGGATTTGACATTCCCAGATTTCATATGGTTTATTTCCTTTCAATAGACGAAACAAAATTTAATATTCTTCAACAAGTTGTTCAAGAACTTTTCCTATTTCTCTGTATTCCTTATTACTGATGAGAATAAGAACCTTATCAAAAATGTACATAACAGAGATTTCGCATTCTCCAACTTCAAAAGTGGTATTGAATGTACGAAAGAACATTTCATTGCTTTCATCGTACTCACTATCGCTCAATTCTATCAATTCTTCCTTGGAAGCATCAGCAATATTCTGAAGTTTTAACTTTACCTCAGCTTCTGCCTCTTCTCCCAATGCTCTATATATCGGGGTATCAAACATCGGGAATCGCGATACAGGTTCTTGCGCTAACCATTTGAGCGTTTTCTGGTTTGCCTTTAAAAATATTTCGTCAATCTCTTTCTCAGGCACTTTTTGATCGAATTGCAGTTTGAAATAATCTATAGGTGGATCAGCGCTAAAAGAATATGATACATGTAATACCCTTGAATTATCATACCAGGATCCTTTTTCCAATCCTTGAAAGTCATCGGGATGTTCAACTTCCTGATCTGTAGTTATCCACACTTCATTGCCTGTATGTAGATTCCTCTTTTTCCTTGATTTTTTCTCTTCTTCTGAAAAACCGGAATATATATATACATAATCGTTTAAACTATATGTAACTTCACCTGTAATTTTTACGGTCTTGGAACCTGATTCATATCCTCTATACTCAAGGTATCCGCCAACCTCAATTCCGAACTCCTTACCATTTGGGATTGGGAGCGCATTTTTATATAATATTGTTTTAAATATTTTCCATTTGAAATTCCTGATTAAATCGTCGTTATAATTTTTCAGCCACTCCCATTTTGTATCGATTTTGTATCTCGTCCATTCTTCAAAATCCTTCTCTCTTTTTCTGTAAATGTCGATTTTATCTACTTTCCATTTTATATTCTTCTCTTGTAAGAACTTGTAAAAATCCAGATATGATTTTTTATTATCTTTTAATTTTTTATATCTTTTATCAATTTCCTTCCAATCCTGAAAATCGGGATCGGATGTGAGTTTATCGGTAAATTTCTTGTCAACCGACAATATTTTCTTTTCGGCCACGCCTTCACCCTTGTCACCAGAAGAACAGCCTGCAATCAAAACAACGACCATTGAAATTGCAAAAAGAAGCCGGAAGAATTGCAGATGTCTGTTAAGGTGTCTCATAATGGGTTCCTTTGAATTAATATTAACTTACTGTTCCCAACAAAACCATTGAACAATATATCTGCGACGATGTTAAGTAACCCATACAAACCATTCTACCTCCCGCCACATCTCCTCACTTCACCCTCACCATCTTTCCCCGTTCTCCGAACAATGCGTCGTCGCCGGGTGGCATGCCAGCTTTATTTCAGTATTTCGTTCATCGCATCCGCGCCCGCCGGGGACTCTTTGCCTTGGCAGGTGAGCCAGTCCTTGCCGCTCTTTCCCTTGCAGGCATTGAGTATATGGCTTGCATAAGCCGCCAACGCCTCGGTCCCCTTCGGATGGGAGCTTAAACCAGTAAAAAAAGACATGCAAGTGTTCATTTGCTCTTTGAGATAGTCGTCGCCGAACGCCTTTACGACTTCGGGGCCTCTCGTTTCGAGGTCGGCTTTCGTTTCGGCCACCTGCTTGGCGCACAGGTCGTTGAGTGTCTGTTTTTTCGAGCAGCCCGCGGCAACCACGGCGGCAGCCAGGATCAGTACGACAATCGCCCATTCTCTTCTTTTCATAAAGCACCTCCTTTGTTTGTTGTTGTTGTTTCGACTTTGGTCTTGCATTTTGATAGTTCACATGTAACAACAGATAGGCATACTCCCACTGATGCCATATCCCCGCTCAACTTTGATGTGGGTATTCTATACTAAAAGCCTATTTTACGCCACATCTTCCTCACTTCACCCTCACCATCTTCCCCCGCTCTCCGAACATCTTGTCAACATAGGGTCTGCAAAGTCGTGCGGCACGATTCGGGTCGGTCAGGTAGTGCTCGAAGAAGAATGTCTTACACCAAACCGCCGTCAAACGTGTAAATGTGTTTTTATCAAACGGTGCACGACGGCCGCACAGCGAACGTCGGCGCCCTACAGCATTTTCCCAATGATAAACCGGTTTTCTGTAGGGCGCGCACTCCGTGCCGCGCCGCGACCAACTCGCAGGTATATTCTACGTTTGAAAGCGAATCGGTATTACACAATTGAAACCATGAAAGGTAATTCGTGTTGCTGCCCGCAAAATCGCCCTCAAATCTCAAGAACAACCGTCGATGAAACCGGGTCGGGCGCGTCCGGCGGGAGTTTGATCCGGAGCGCGCCGCCGGAACTCTCCAGCGGCAGCGATTTTCGTAAAGAATCTGACAGAAGATGCGCCTTCGCGACTTTTTTCAACCCTTCGACAACAAGTTCCTCTTTAGGCCAGTCGAAGACGTGGAGGAAAACTTTTCCAGCCTTTTGCGTGCACCGGCCCCATTTGAGGTCTTGCAGCGGCCCCGCGGTCGTGCCGTAGATGCTGTCACCATTGGTCCGCATCCAGTCGCCGATCCTCTCGAGCCGCCTGACGCTCGGTTCCGGGATCAGGCCGTCGCCGTCCGGCCCCACGTTGAGCAGAAAATTGCCGCCCTTGCTCGCGATGTCGATGAGCTTTCGGATCGTTATCCGGCTGGATTTCCAGTTGTTGTCGAAGCTTTTATAGCCCCAGGTGTCGTTCATGGTCATGCAGGTTTCCCAGTCGCGTCCGGGCGCTTTCCCGGGCACGAACTGCTCGGGCGTCTCGTAATCGCCGCAGGTCGTGCTCATGGCAATCGAATGCGCCCAGGGAAAATCCGCGAGTTTGGGCCTTTTTCCCACGCGGTTGTTGATGATGACTTCGGGCTGGAGCCCGCGGCAGAGAAGCTCCAGTTCCTCACCTCTTTCCGCGGTCCACTGAAGCATCCAGTCGCCGTCGAAAAACAGCGCGCAGACGGGCCCGTAGTTTGTGAGAAGTTCTCCGACCTGTCCTTTCATGAATTCGAAATATTTACGAAAGTTGGGAATCCACCCGAAGAATCCGGGAACGAGAGAATAATGCCAGTCCAGCAGCGAGTAGTAGATGCCGAACCGGACGCCCTGCTCGCGGCAGGCGCGCGCGAGTTCTGCGATCACATCGCGCTTGAACGGCGTTGCCTTCACGATGCTGTAATCGGTGAGTTTGGAGTCGTACATGCTGAAGCCGTCGTGGTGCTTCGCGGTGATGACGATGTATTTCATACCCGCGTTTTTCGCGATTTCCACCCACTCGTCGGCGTTGAATTTAACAGGATTGAATCTACCAGCCGTTTTTT
>JBDRMN010000012.1:0-2798 GCA_043812055.1 Patescibacteria group bacterium | reverse complement strand
TCTCAGGCAGAGGCAACGAGGCACGGCATTACCAGAGCGCTGGTGATTTTTGATGCAGATTTTAGAAAACGTTTGAAAAAAGCGGGATTTTTAAAGCGCGATCCGCGCATGAAAGAGCGCCGCAAATTCGGCTTAAAGAAGGCAAGGAAGGCGCCACAGTGGAGTAAGCGATGAGAAAACAAGAAAATAATTTTGCGTATATAGACGGGGCGAATTTATACAATGGTATCGCCGGATTTGGCTGGACGCTTGATTACGCGCGGTTTAGAATATGGCTGACCGAAAAATACCATGTGAAAAACGCTTACATTTTTATTGGATTGATACCAAAATATAAAGAATTGTACAAATATCTCCAAGAATGCGATTTTACTCTGATTTTTAAAGAAGTGATATACGACGGGGATGGAAAACCAAAAGGCAACTGCGATGCCGATTTAGTATTACAGGCAATTCGCGATGCGTATGAAAATAAATTTGACAAGGCGATTATTGTTTCAAGCGACGGCGATTATGCTGGCTTAGTAAAATTTCTGAAAGAGTGTGGAAAATTGAGAGTTGTATTGTCTCCGCACACCAAGGACAAATGCTCAATTCTACTCAAAAGAACAGATGTTCCCATAACCTATTTGAATGATGTTCGTGCTTTTCTTGAGCAGAGAAAAGAAAAAGCCCCCGATGCGGACAAAACCGCATAGGGGTCTCTTTCGTAAGTATTAATTATATATTAGCAAATTCAAAAATGTTGTCAAGTCCCAAACTGTGGATAAATAAGATGTGCAAGACTCGGTCTTGCACATCTTGACAGCTCCAAATCTATTTTCTGCCCCAAACAAGGTTTGGGGCTTGTTTTTTGCTCTTGATTTTGAAATTAAATAATGATATGTATTAATTTAGATTTGAAATTTGAAAGGAGGAAATATCATGAAAACACGCGACCAATTCGACAGTCTCTCGCCGGTTGACTACCGGTATTGGGACGAAGAAGTGGCGCAGTATCTCTCCGAGAACGGGTTTATTCGTTACAAGCTTCTCGTGGAACTTGCGCTCGTGAGAGTTCTCTCTCGCCGCGGAATTTGTCCTGCAGTAGTCGTCAAAGAAGTTGAGACGGCTTGCGGTCAAGTTACAACTGAGGAAGTGTACGAGGAAGAAGACCGGATTCGGCACGACATTCGTGCGCTAGTAAATTGCGTACGCGTCAAAGTTAGTGAGAGTGCGAAGCCGTATGTTCACATGACGGCCACTTCGTACGACATTATTGATCCAGCGAATGCCGCTCGTTACAAGGACGTCATTGAGAAAGTACTTGTTCCAGTGCTTACGAGGTTGGAAGGAGTATTCATCACCATCACACTCCGTGAAGCAGAAACAGTGCAAGTTGGCAGAACTCATGGCCAGCACGCCGTGCCGATTACATTTGGCTTCGCGCTCGCTGAATATGTGAGTCGTCTCGGAAATTGTATTGTATCTCTGAAACATCTTGCCGAAAAACTTCCGGGAAAGTTTTCAGGAGCAGTCGGGGCGTACAACTCCTCCTCGCTGTTCTTCGAAGACCCTGAAGGATTCGAGGCGGAAGTCCTCGCCGAGTTGGGACTCACACCAGCCGAACACTCGACGCAAATCGTACCGCCGGAAGCGTTGACGCGCCTTTTCTGCGAAGTCACAATCGCGGCGGGGGTTCTCGCCAACTTGTCTGACGACATGCGTAATCTTCAACGGACAGAAATCGGAGAAGTAGAGGAAGATTTTGAAGCGGCGCAAGTCGGTTCCTCGACCATGCCGCAAAAACGCAATCCCATCAACTTCGAGAATGCCAAGAGCTGTTGGAAGATTGTCGCGCCGCGAATCGTTACGGTGTTCATGGATCAAATCAGCGAACACCAACGTGATCTTACCAATTCGGCGTCCGCGCGGACTTATGGCGAGGTTGTCGCTTACGTGGTTTCGACTGCGAAGCGGCTGATACGCACGATGAAGAAGCTCGCTGTTGACCGCGCCAACTTGGAGCGCAACCTCGCCATGCAAAAAGGTTTGGTGGTTGCTGAGCCGCTCTACATCATTCTCGCCGCGCAGGGACATCCTGATGCGCACGAGAAGGTGCGGACGCTCACACTTCGAGCTCAACGCGAGGCACGACCGCTCGAAGAAGTCGTTGTCGGCGATGCTGAGATGAAGAACTATCTCGAAAAGATAACTCTGTACCAACGACAGATTCTCTCGAATCCGTCTCTCTACACTGGCATCGCCGCCAAGAAAGCGAAGGTGATCGCGGAACGATGGAAACAGAAACTTGGACTTTAATATCCAAACTCATTGCTGTTGGATGAAAATAAAATTTATACCCCGGTTTTTTGCCGGGGCTTTTATTTTACCCTTGCATTTTTGGATGAAGATGCTAAAATACAAATAATGGCAGAGGAAAAAATTACTAAGGATAATGATAATGGCGAAGAAATTGTTATTGAGGACGAAAATACTTCGCTGGATTTAAATTTGAAAAAACTCAGGGAGAAATTAAAGAAATGTATGTCGGAAAAAGAAGAATACTTAGCTGGCTGGCAGAGAGCTAGGGCGGATTTTATAAATGCCAGAAAAGAAGAGGAAGAAAGGCGCATAGAACTTATAAAATTTTCTGAAGCTGATATAATCAAAGATACTCTGCCGGTTTTAGACAGCTTTGAAAATGCTTTTAAGAATGAAAACTGGCAAAAACTTGACAAAACATGGCAGGATGGGATAAAATTGTTATATAACCAGTTATTGGATATTCTCAAGAAACACAATATTGAACAGATCGA
>JBDRMN010000011.1:0-34982 GCA_043812055.1 Patescibacteria group bacterium | reverse complement strand
TCGTGATGCTGCCGTAATACCGACCCTTTTGGCTTCTTTCAACACCCGGAGACGGTGCTGAATGAGTTGTTGTTTGGAGAGGTATTGCATGTTTCCAGTTTAATGACAGAAAGTGTCAGATAAACTGGGGCTTAATATAAGAGTCACCGTTTATCTACTTGATTTATAGCTGTTTTTCTCGTAAAATAAGGCTGCCCAAGTAAGTAAGGCAGTCGCCCCGCAAAGCGGGGAGGAAAGTCCGAGCAGCGCGTGCCAACGAGAGTAGCTAACGGCTACCGGGAGTGATCCTAGGGAAAGTGCCACAGAGACTACTCTAGTCCCGCCTTGGCGGGACCAAAGGTGAAAAGTTGAGCAGTGTTCGAATTCTAGGATCGAGCTATGCTCTTCGCCCCCGTGTGAACGGGGTGCGCGGTAAACCCTCTCGGCTGCAAGGTGGGAATGGAAATCTGGAAAAAGTAGGCACGGACTCCAGGTTACCCACTGCGAAGATAAATGATTGTCCTCGACAAAACTCGGCTTATCACTTGCTTGGGCCTTTTTTGTAATTAAAAGTGAACGCACGCAGACAGCCTGGGTTGACAAAAAAATAGCCTTAAATGCAAGCTGGTAAGCAGGCTATCTTCTAGCTCTCTTTGTCTAGAGCCTCTGCGACTGCTGCCAATTTACTGTTATGACTTTTGGAAAATTCTTTACCTGCCTTGACTGAAACATCGTGTTTTATCGAGCCCTGTTCTCGAAAAGCTTTCTCAAGTTTGGCTACATCGGTCCATTCTTTAAAAAAAGCTTTGAGTTCGCTCAACTTTACTTCGTATTTTTCATCAAAATGCGGCTCTGTGTTTCCACTTGCTTCGGCTTCTTGGAAGGCAATGACTGCGGCTTCAATCTTACTTTCCGCTCCTGCTTCAATCTCACTTAAGGCACCTACTTCTTTATTACTTAGCATCACCCCGGCTGCTTTGTTCACTGCTTGGCTAAATTTTTCAATTTGAGCCTTAAGCTCACTTCCTGTCGAGACATCTTTTTCAAAGGCTGACGTAAATGATTCGGTCGTTTCAAAGTTATCACCATTCCTTGCGAGATAACCCTTAGAGGGATTATTGTCCACTTTTGAAAAATTAAGCAGCAAAGTAAGAATTCAATTCTTTTTCCGCCTTTTGCTCATCTTTTTCGTGCTCTTGTCGTTCCCAGTCCTCAATTTTGCGCTTCTGGGAGCGTAGTAATCTATTCAAAAAATCCTTCTGTGCACCTTTCAGTTCAGCCATTTTGGAAACTATAACTTTAAGCACTTTGTGTTTTTCCGCGGTATTGAGCTTTGAAATATTTTCTACAACCTTGGATTTAGTTTCAGGATCAAGCCCAAAAACACCTAAAAACTCTTCGATTTTGGCCTCGAGATTTTCCGTTTGTTCTGCCATTTTAGTGTTTATGTCTCTTGTCATTATATCATAAATCACACTGGAAGTCAATGGGCAGACTTGCTAAAATTCAGATATGCAGACAGCCTGGCTTAGTAAAACACTCCCGAGTAAAAAAGTGCAGTGCCTCGCGTGCAATCACTACTGCCAAATTCCGGAAGGTAAAACCGGTATTTGCGGGGTGCGGAGAAACGAAGGCGGGGAGTTACAACTCCTCGTTTACGGCAAAGCCGCCAGTGTCGCCACTGACCCGATCGAAAAAAAACCGCTCTACCATTTCTTTCCTGGAACTGCGATTTTTTCGCTCGGAACTGTGGGCTGCAACCTGCGCTGTCAGTTTTGCCAAAATTGGGACAGCTCCCAGTTTTCGAAAGATCATTCAGAAGTAGAAATTGAGAGCTTTGGAGTGGATCTGATGCCGGAAGAAATCGTCGCCATTTGCCTGAAGGAGCATATTCCCGCCATCGCCTACACCTACAATGAGCCGACTGTTTTTTTCGAATACGCCCACGCGACGATGGAGCTGGCGATACAGAATAAGTTGCGCAATGTTTTTGTTTCGAATGGATTTTTCTCCCCCGAATTGAGGGAACATCTACCGGGCCTGCTCGACGCCGCGAATATCGACCTCAAAAGTTTTCGCGAAGATTTTTATCAGCAGATTTGTGGTGGCAGACTGGCCCCCGTTTTGGATAACATTAAATTTTTACACGCCCATAAAATTCACCTCGAGCTAACTACACTCATCATCCCTGGTGAGAACGATTCAACGGAAGAGCTCACCCAAATTGCCGAATTCATCGCGAGCATTGATGAAAATATTCCCTGGCACATCTCGCGTTATTTCCCCGCGTATAAATTCACCAATCCGCCCACGCCGGTCAAAACCCTCGAACACGCCGCCAAAATTGGCAAAGCCGCTGGCTTGAAGCATGTTCATCTCGGAAACGTTTAAAATATACCGGTGAGGATTAAGGAGTAAGAATTAAGGCTTGCCTGCCGAAGCCTTGGCGCAGGCAGGATTAAGGATCCAAAAATCCCTAACACTAACACTATCCACTTCCGCCATAGGCGGATCTCCTCCAGAGGCGGATGAGCCTCCGGCTCAAGCCTCTGGCTGAAACACCACTACCTAATGACCCAAAGACCTAAAGACCTAACGACCAGGCCACCTGCTGTAGCCGGAGCCTTTTACCCGGCTGATCCAGCCGAGCTTGCGAGCACAGTTGCTGGTTTTTTGAACGCGGCAAAATCACAGAAAATAGAGAATTTAAAAGGAGTCATCGCTCCGCATGCGGGCTACCCGTATTCCGGGAAGACAGCCGGGGTTGCTTACAAACAGTTAAGTGATTTGCCCGCAAAGTCCTGGCGGGTTTTTCTCCTTGGTCCCAGTCATTTCGCCTACGTCACGGCTTCCGTGGGGGATTTCGAAGCGTATGAGACACCACTGGGGCGAGCAACAGTCGATCGGGAAACTTGTTCGGAGCTACTGAAAAATGCAGAGTTTGAATTCACAGCTGAGGCGCATACCGAAGAGCATTGCCTCGAAGTCCAGCTCCCGTTTTTGCAGCAAGTGTTGTCTGATTTCCAGATTGTTCCCATCCTCGCCGGTAGCATTCCACCGGAGCGATTAGCAACCATTCTCGAGAAGTATTTTGATCAGCCGGAAAATCTTTTCGTCATTTCCTCCGACCTCAGCCACCACCTGCCGGAAAAGGTTGCTCGCGAGAAGGACGAGCAGAGTATAAAAATAATTACCTCGCTCAAGCTCGAGAATGTAAATTCGATCGATGCCTGCGGAGCAGTTCCGATAATAACGGCGCTGCAGCTCGTGAAAAATACGGGTGGCCAGATTCAGCTACTTGATTACACGAATTCCGCGGAATCGACCGGCGACACTGCTGCAGTCGTCGGCTATGCCGCCTTCGCCATTAGTTGAAACTCCCATGTACTCCGCAGAACAGCGCGCATACCTCCTCCAACTTGCCCGGCAAGCGATTACAGAGTATTTGAAAACTGGTGAGTCGCCAAGAATGGAAACTAAAGATGAGATCCTGAAAGAAGAACGGGCTACTTTCGTGACCCTTACGAGAGGAGGCAATCTCCGCGGCTGTATCGGCAGTCTCGAAGCTCACCGGCCGCTAACAGAGGATGTCGCGGGTAATGCTGTGAACGCGGCAGTAGGGGACCCGCGCTTTCCGGCAGCCAGCCTGACCGAACTTTCGGAAATCAAAATCAAAATCTCCGTCCTCACGCCACCCCGAGTGCTCGATCATTCTGATGGCAAAGATTTACTCGCCAAGTTGCGACCGGGGCGGGATGGAGTGATCCTCTCCGACGGTTTTCATACCGCCACTTACCTCCCGCAGGTTTGGGAGGAAATAAAGCAGAAGAAAGAATTCCTCGAAAGCCTCTGCGCCAAAGCGGGCCTACCTTTCGACGCCTGGAAATCCGGAAAACTGGATATTCAGACTTATGAGGTAGAGAAGTTTGGGGAGTAAATTTGATTTTTTTGCTTTAGCTGATAAAGTAAAACACTTTTAATTTTCAAAGTGGCCACTTCGAACAAAGTTCGCGAAAAGGCGACCAACACTTGCAAGCTGGGCTGTTCAGAAAGTCGTGAAACTTTACAAAAATTTTTAGAGGAAATTCAAAACGAACTCAACCATGTTGATTTTCAATTTGACGACGTAGAACAGTGGTTGATCTTCGTACAAGCTAATATTTTTAAAATCTCGAATAAGTTGGCTCAAATACTTGCCAATCGGTTTGGAAAATTTAATTTCGAAAAACACCAACACCCAAAAGAAGCTTATTGGACCAAAAATAAGCGCAACCTAGAATCTCAATTTATCAAAACCATAATCGAAAAAAACAAAACAGGAGAAAGTTCCATCAAAGTAATGCGTCAGCATTTCAGTGATTTTAGAAAAGAAAACAGAATTCGTCTCAAGTGGCAAGGGGCTTTCTTGAGAAAATTTGCAGAAGTTGTTTTTATTGAGCAGATTAAAGAAAGGAATATTTTCGTTGTTCTGCGTAGAGCAACGCAATACAAGATCTCAAAAGTTTTTTCGTGGTCGGGGTGACCGGACTTGAACCGGCGACCTCGTCGTCCCGAACGACGCGCGCTAGCCAACTGCGCTACACCCCGAGATGACAATAATTGTAATGAAGATTGTGTGGCGTGTGCGCTAGCCTGAGCCAGAGGCTCATCCGCCTGTGGCGGAAACTGCGCTATACCCCGATAGATTAATTTTAAATGTGCAATGAGGGAAAGAAGGATGGCCCGCCATGAGCGAGCGAGCGAAGTGAGTGAGTCGAATGGTCGGGGTGACAGGACTTGGCTAGCCGATGTCTATGCTTTAGCCTGGCTTGTTCACGGGTCGCCCCGGAGTCCGCGTGCCAGCATGATCGATTTTGCGGTCTACGCGCAAGCTCGCGCCTACCACCCACTATTTCAATCAGAACCTTCCCGCTTCGCGGGAAGAACCTGATTGAATGGTCGGGGTGACAGGACTTGAACCTGCGACCTCACGGCCCCCAGCCGTGTGCGCTACCAACTGCGCTACACCCCGACAGATCAATTTTCAATTTTCAATTTCTAATTTTTAATGAAAAAAGCCGATGCATTTTAACGCAAAACCCCACTCAGATTCAGCTTTGTCGAAACCCCAAGCCTAGCATGGTGAAACTCATTGTACATTGAACATTTACCTTCGTAGTCTATGCAATTCCTTCTGAAAGCTCGCCACGTCCTTGAATTCGCGATACACACTCGCGTAACGGATATAGGCGACATCGTCGAGCCGCTTTAGCGCCTTCATTAGGAGATTGCCGATTTTGCGGGAATCAACTTCTTTCTCCCCACGCAGCTCGTCCTCAATCGCGTTTAGGACCTGCTCCACCTGATCCTGCCTCACCGGCCGCTTTTGACACGCCACCCAGATCGATTTTTGGAGCTTCTCACGGTTGAAGGGCTCGCGCATGCCGTCTTTCTTGATCACTATGAAATTCGGTGTATCTACGCGTTCGTAGGTCGTGAATCGGTAACTACATTTATTGCACTCCCTCCTGCGTCGAATCGCCGCACCACCCTCGCTCTCACGGGAATCAATCACACTGGTATCGGTAGCTGCACATTTAACGCAATGCATACGATTAATTTTAAATTCTTAATTTTCAATTTTTAAACGATTCTCTGAGCCACAGGCTCATCCGCCTCTGGCGGAAATGTCTTAATTTCCCAATTTTTTAAACGGCTTTCGAATTAAATTCGCTTAAAAATTAAAGCATTGAAAGATTGGAAATCTTTTAGAAATTAGAAATTGTCCGTATTTTGCGCTAAATCTTGTGGTTTGAAAAGGACGATGTACAAAATAGAGACTTATAGTTCCAATTTCGGATCACTCGGATACTCCAAGCCCAAATGTTTCCACGCTTTTTCAGTCGCCACCCGTCCGCGGGGAGTGCGAGAAATGAAACCAAGCTGGATCAAAAACGGCTCAATTACCGCCTCAATCGTTTCTTCTTCCTCGCTTGTTGCTGCGGCGAGGGTGTTTAGTCCCACCGGTCCACCGCCGAACTTTTTGATCAAAGTTTCGAGAATTCTTCGATCATGCGCATCGAGCCCGAATTCGTCGACTCCCAAGGCCTGCAAACTTTTTTCGACTACTTCCTCAGTAATTTTTCCGGAATGATTCACTTCGGCAAAATCGCGCATGCGGCGCAGTAGTCGGTTGGCGATCCGGGGAGTTGCGCGGGTACAGCCAGCGAGTCTCCGGGCCGCGACTTTTTCTAGCTCGATTTTTAGTAGGGAAGCGGAACGATGCAAAATCTGCTCGATTTCCTCGGGAGTATAGAAACTTAGCCGGCAAACCGAGCCGAAACGGTCCCGCAGCGGAGCCGAGAGTCCGGAGTAACGGGTGGTCGCTCCGACCAAGGTAAAGGGCGGGACACTCAGGCGCATCGTTTTCGCCGACGGACCTTTGCCGAGCACCAGATCAATCGCGAAGTCTTCCATCGCCGAATAAAGCACTTCCTCCACTACTGTTCGCAGCCGGTGAATCTCGTCGATGAAAAGTAGATCGCGAGGTTGCAGGTTCGTCAGAATCGCGGCCAAATCTCCGGGACGCTCGAGTGCCGGGCCACTCGTTATTTTCAGGTTAACGCCCAATTCGTTCGCCAAGACATGGGCAAGTGTAGTCTTACCCAATCCCGGCGGTCCGTAAAAGAGCGTGTGCTCAAGCGGTTCAGATCGTTGCTTCGTCGCCGTGAGGAAGACGTGCAGATTTTTTTTCAGATCCGACTGCCCGATATATTCCGCGAAAGACCTCGGCCGCAAGGAGTGGTCAAACTTCGCCAGCTCATCGTTTTCTGCCGAAGAGGAAACGACTCGTTTCTTTTTAGGCGAACTTCTTTTGTCACGCTCAATCACCCCCGGAGTTTAGCAAAACGCATGCTAAAATCCCCGCGTGTTCCCGTAGCTTCCGCCTTCGCTCTTCCACCTACGCCAAGGCTACGGTGGACAAGTCGAGCTTCCGCCTTTGCCGAGGCTACGGCGGACAAGTCGGCGGACTATGCAGCTCGAAGTCACTACAGCGCCATAGTACCACGTCCCCGTAGCTCAACTGGATAGAGCAGCAGCCTTCTAAGCTGCAGGTTGTGCGTTCGATTCGCACCGGGGACGCCAACGTTACAAATTTCCAATATCCAAGCACCCCGCCTTCGCCAAGGCTACGGCGGGCGGGCAATTTTCAAATAAATTCTAAGCACTAATCTACCTCATGCTCACCGAAGCTTTCGAATTTGGTGCTTATTTGGGATTTGGAATTTGGTTATTGGAAATTAGACAAGAACCATTTGCCGCAGAACAAAAGCTCTGTTAAAATAACTGCGTTTTAGCTTATTAAAGCCGATTCGTTCCCTCGAGCAAGTACGAACGATCCTACAATATTGAAACTAAGAATGTCCTCCAAAGCTGTCTCAGAAACCGTCCAAAAGTTGCTTTTGAGAGTGCATTTTTTGCGAATGTAGACCCGTAGACTGCTCAGGGGCCGTGTAATTTTAACCCCCCTGAAAAATGGATAGCACACTTCTTTTAATCCTCCTGGGATTAGTAGCTGGCGGAGCTGGTGGTTTTTTTGTAGCTTCGACGAAATTCAAAAAGGAAGCGGAAGACGCCAGCAAAAAGGCCAAAAAGATCATTGAGGACGCCGATCAGCGGGCGCGGGAAGCCGGTAAGCATGCTCAGGAAGCCGACCAAAAGGCTCACCAGACTCTCGAAGACGCCCGTAAGGAAGCTGAAAAAGCTCACACCAAGGCAGATAAAATCGTCGCCGATGCAAAAAAGGAAGAAAAGGAGATCAAGAGCAAGCTGGACGAAGTCGAGGCGCGCATCATCGCCAAGGAAAACAACCTGGACAGCAAAACCGAAAATCTCGAGAAGCAGAAAACGGAGCTTGAGCAGAAAGGCAAAGAAATCGAGGAACTCAAAGTGAAGGCGGAGAAATTCCGCGATGAATGCAAAGGCAAGCTTGAGGAGATTGCCAAACTCTCTCGTGAGGAAGCCCGCGGACAGTTGTTCGCCCAAGTGGAAAAAGACAACGAGGCGGAGATCGCGAAAAAGGTCAAAGAAGGTGAGGCCAAAGCCAAACAGGAAGCTGACAAAAAGGCGAACAAAATCATCGCCCAGTCCATTCAGCGCCTCGCCCAGGAAGTCACTTCCGAATCCACCGTCACACTCGTACCCCTGCCCAGTGATGATCTCAAGGGCCGCATCATCGGCCGTGAGGGACGGAATATCACCGCTTTCGAAATGGCCACCGGTGTGGATGTGATCGTCGACGACACCCCGGGAGCCGTACTGATCTCTGGTTTCGATCTGGTACGCCGGTATATCGCCAAGACTGCTCTCGAAAAGTTAATCGCCGATGGACGGATCCATCCGGCCCGGATTGAGGAAGCGGTAAAGAAAGCGGACGAAGACACTCAGAAGCTGATGCAGGAGTGGGGTGAGAAGTTGGTAGTGGAAACCGGCGTGGTTGGTTTGCACCCGAACCTTATTAAGCTGATCGGCCGCCTCCGTTTCCGGACGAGTTACGGACAAAATATCCTCAAACATTCTGCTGAATCGGTCTGGCTGGGAAGTGCAATCGCCAGTGAACTGGGTGCTGACGTGAAGGCGGTGAAAACCGCTTGCCTGCTCCACGACATTGGCAAAGCAGTGGATCATGAGATCGAGGGACCTCATGCGGTGATCGGTGCGAACATTTTACGGAAATTCAAATTACCCGAAGAAATCGTCCACGCGGTCGAGGCTCACCACGAAGACGTGCCGATTGAGTCAATGACAGACATCATTGTCCAGGTTTCCGACGCCATTTCCGGTAGTCGACCCGGTGCTCGCCGGGAAAGTCTGGAAGCCTACATCAAACGCCTCGAAGAGCTGGAAAACATTTCCAAATCCTTTACCGGTGTGGCCAATGCCTACGCGATCCAGGCCGGTCGGGAAGTGCGCGTGATCGTGAAACCGGAGGAAATCGACGACCTCGCTGCCCACAAACTCGCCAAAGATATCTCCAGCAAGATTGAGAGCGAGATGACTTACCCGGGCCAGATCAAGGTGAATGTGATCCGGGAAACGCGAGCGGAGGAATTAGCAAAGTAGCGTTCAAATTGTTCTATCCCCCGCACCTTTTTTAGGTAAAAAGGTGCGGGGTTGTTTTGATTGTTCTAAATGTTGAAATCGAGTAAGTTGATGTAAGCAGGATCGAGAGAGACGGCACATTTGAACACTTAGAACATCTAGAACATTCCAATACTTTTATGTTTGCTGAATCACTTCCTATCTTCGCTGCAACTATCCTAGGGGCACTAGCTTTCCTCTCGGGCGGCGTGCTTTCACATAAACTCTCCCACTTCATCGCTCACCACTCCGGCCCGGTGATTGCGTTTGCCAGTGGGGCAATGCTCGCCGTTACTTTCGCCCACGTCCTGCCGGAATCAATCGCAATGGGTGGGGAATATGCTTTTCTGGCAGTTTTCGCCGGAGTAGTGTTTTTCTTCATCCTTGAGCACTTCCTCTATCTCCACAGCTGTCCCGACAGTTCTCACGAAGATTGTGAGAATCACACGCTCGGACCGCTGGCGGCTCTCGGCATGGGAATTCATTCCTTTTTTGACGGGGTAATTATTGTTTTTTCCTTCATGGCCGATCCAACCTTGGGCTGGCTGATCACTCTCGGAATCATCCTGCACAAGCTTCCGGCTGGCGGCATCCTGCACACGCTGATTTGCCACAACCAGAAAAACGGAAAGTTCTGGTGGATTTTTGCCGTCGCCGCGACGACACCGCTGGCTGCCGTTTTGCTTCCACTACTCAGAAATGTTTCGGAAAGCCAAATTGGGATTGGTCTCGCTTTTTCCGCAGGCACGTTGCTCTATATCACTCTTTCTGACTTACTGCCGGAAACACACCGCAGTAGGACCAAGTTCAATCTTGTCTTTTTGTTCCTGGGAATCCTTCTGATTTTTGGGATCAATCAACTTTTCCCAGGGTAGCTTTTTAACGGTTACCAGTGAGCAGCTTGCCCGCCATAGCCGAAGGCGTAGGCGAATGATCAATGACTAAGCAGCCCCTCCCAATATCTCTTAATATCTCTCAAGACCTCGCAACCTTATCAACCTTAAGAACCTTAGACACCTTAAGAACCTTCTTATGAAAATCGGCATTGATGCCAGAATGTACTCGAGCGGCTTCACCGGGATTGGCCGCTACGTTTTCGAGCTCGTCCGCCATCTGGCGAAGCTCGATGATGCTAACGAGTATGTTTGTTTTTTGAACCCAGTGGAATTCGAGTTTTTCAAACCTCTGAAGGATAATTTTCGAGCGGTGAAAGTAGATGCTCCGCACTATTCCTTTGCTGAGCAAACTAAATTCCTTTCCGCGCTAAAGCATGAGCATCTCGACCTGATGCATTTCACCCATTTCAACGCGCCGCTGCTGTACCGCCAAAAATCAGTCGTTACGATCCACGATCTCACACTCTCCTTTTTCCCGGGTAAGAAGATGACGAAATTTATCCACCGCTTCGCTTACAATCTCGTCCTCCGCAAAGCCGTCCGGCACGCCAGTCGTTTGATCGCCGTGAGCGAAAATACGAAGAAGGATTTACGAGACCTGCTCCAGACTCCCGCAGAGAAAATTGAAGTGATCAGAAACGGTGTTGGGAAGGAATTTAAACCCGGAGCGATCACCGATCTCTCCCGCCAGCAACTCCGCAAAAAGTGGGATATCCGCAACGGCTACCTGCTCTACACGGGTGTCTGGCGTGATCACAAAAATATCGTCGGCCTGATTGATGCCGTGGGGGAGTTGACTACTAAAAATAATTTTACTGGACAGCTCGTCATCACCGGGCGACCTGATCCGATCTACGCTCCGGAAGTTTACGCCGCCGTCGAAAAAAATCACCTCGAGAATACTGTCGTCTTTACCGGCTTGGTAAGTGACGAAGATCTGCTGCAGCTCTACCAAAATGCTCGGGTTTTTGTCCTGCCGAGCTTCTACGAAGGTTTCGGCCTGCCCCCGCTCGAGGCGATGGCCTGTGGTATCCCGGTCGCCGTTAGTAACGTCAGCTCGATTCCGGAAGTCTGTGGCGAGGGTAATGCGGTTTTTTTCGATCCGCGAAATCGCAGCGAAATAGCCACTTCACTCGATCGGACCTGGAATGACGAAGCTTTACGCCAGAATTTACGCGAACGGGGACTACGCCGCGCCGCCGAATTCAGCTGGCAGCGCATGGCCGAGGAAACACTGGCGGTTTATCGGGGAATTTTACGAACTTGATTTTTGTTTACAAAAGGGTAAAATCCTCCTCCAACCGTTTTGGTTAGAAGTTGTTTTCTTTAAACAAGCTTGCTAATCACTTGGTTGGCAGGCTTTAAAACTCAACCGGAAAGGAGAAGACATTGGGCGCAAAAAAAGACGGCAAAAAGGGAAAGATCAATGCGATTATCAAAAAAAGACGATGCCATCGAATAACGGAAGAGACTAAAACCAAAAGGAAAGGAAAAGACAATAAAGCCTGAAAAACTTGGTGAAACGCGGGTGAGGCAACAGGATCGTAGTTCTGAAAAAGTGGATCCGAAGGGGAACAGGAATCGTTTATCTCGACTCCATAGCTTCCTCGTTGTATCGGAACCACCTAGGTAAAAGCATCCCACGCCCCCGTAAATCACCCGAGGGGTGGTAACTCAATTTCTCAATTTATTGAGCTCTGCCCCTCGTTCCACCTTTTTTGACAACAAACTTTTTTATACGTACAATATCTTCCCGGTGTTATTTCTGGCTTTGGTCACGCTCTTCCGACTTTCAAAAACTTGAAACTCGAGAAAGCGTGAGTCGGAGTTAGTTAGCTCCGGGCAGGCAAAGCGTTCCCGCCTGTCGAGAGGATCTGTTTAACCCTCCTTTTCGGATCCTCTCCTCACACTCTTTCAATTCTGCTAAAATACCTCCCGTTCTTTATCCGTTTGACAACGAAAAAAACTGCTCTCCTTTCCGTTTCGGACAAAAGCGGAATCACTGAATTCGCTCGGCAACTCCGAAAACTCGGTTTTGAGCTTATTTCGACTGGAGGCACCGCGGCACTTTTGCGAAAGCAGAAAATTCCAGTAACGGAAGTTGCCGATCTCACCGGTTTCCCGGAAATCCTCGGTGGACGGGTGAAAACTTTGCATCCGAAAGTTTTCGGCGGGATTCTGGCCCGGGGAGATCAGAAAAGTGCTACTGAGCTAAGGAAACACGCGATCAAAAAAATCGATCTCGTCTGCGTAAATCTTTACCCCTTCGCCAAAACAATTTCGAAAAAGGAGGTCGAGGAAGCCGAAGCCATCGAAGAAGTCGACATTGGCGGGGTGGCTTTACTCCGAGCAGCGGCCAAGAACTTCGAACGGGTTATCGTGGTTTCCGACCCCGGTCAGTACGGCGAAGTTGCGGAGAAACTCCGGGGTAATGCACTGAATCTCGCCGAACGGAAAGAGCTGGCCGCGGCAACTTTCACTCAGACACACAAGTACGATTACCTCATTGCTGAATTTCTCGGCGCGGAGAATCCGCTACCAGTTTTCGAATTCATGTACAAGCTGCGCTACGGCGAGAACCCGCATCAGGAGGCTTTCCTCTATCACGAAGTCGGCAACGGCAAAGCCTGCGTAGCAAATGCGGAAGTACTGCAAGGCAAAGAGCTGAGTTTCAATAACTTGATGGACGCGGATTACGCGATTCGGATTCCTTTTGATTTCACTGCGCCGACTGTCGCGGTGGTCAAACACGCCAATCCCTGCGGAGTAGCAAGTAGCAGCAAGATCGAGAAAGCACTACAGAAAGCCTTGGATGCGGACAAAAAATCTCCCTTCGGTGGCATCATTGCCCTGAATCGGACTGTGAATAAAGCCTGTGCGACAACCATCCGACCGCTTTTCATGGAAGTAATTATCGCCCCGGATTTTGACTCAGCGGCGTTAAAAATTCTGGCAAAGAAAAAAAATCTGCGTCTGCTCGCGATTGGCGACTTCAAAAATAATCCTGCTGAAATTGATCTCAAGAAAATCGGTGGGGGAGTACTCGTGCAGAAACGGGATACACGGGTGGTCACGGTAAAAGATTTGAAAGTTGTCAGTAAACGCTCACCAACTGCGGAGCAATTGCGTGACCTTATCTTCGCTGCAAACATCTGTAAGCACGCCAAAAGTAACGCCATTGTATTAGCCAAAAACGAAATAGCAGTCGGAATCGGCGCCGGTCAGACTGCCCGTGTCGATGCGGTCGAGATTGCCGCAGCCAAGGCTGGCAGCCGAGCTTCGGGGAGCGTACTGGCCAGTGACGCCTTCTTTCCTTTTCCGGATGGTGTAGAGGCCGCTGCTGCAGCGGGAGTTACCGCGATTATCCAGCCGGGCGGCTCAATCCGCGACCGGGAAGTAATCCGCGCTGCTGATGCGGCGAACATCGCCATGGTCTTTTCCGGAGTACGGGGTTTTAAACACTAAAAATAAATTTGACAAGTTGAGAACTTTGCACTACACTTCCACTTCGGATGGAAAGTAATAAATTGCTCTCCGAACTAAAACAGGCCCGCGGGGCCCACAATCTCTCTGTTTCCGATTTAGTTTCGATCGACGACCTGAAGCTCGAAGATATCGAGCTTCTTTTTAAACTAGCCGCGATTTTCCAGAAATTCATTTCGGCAGGGGATAAAAAGCACGAGCTCCTCTACGGTAAAACCATCGTTAACTTCTTCAACGAAGCTTCGACTCGTACCCGGACTAGTTTCGAGCTGGCCGGCAAGCAGCTCGGCGCGGATGTGGTCAATGTCACGGGGAGCGGCTCAAGCGTAAAAAAAGGGGAAACGATCGGCGACACTGCGCGAACTTTGGATGCTCTCGGTATCGATCTCTTGGTCGTCCGTGACGCCGCTTCCGGGGTCCCGTACCAGCTCAGCCAGCTAATTCAAGCACCAGTGGTAAACGCCGGTGATGGCTGGCACGAGCACCCGACTCAGGCGCTTCTGAACGCTTTCACCTTGCGTGAAATCTTTGGCAAGAAAAAGCTGACCTACCTCTTCATCGGCGACGCGCTACATTCACGAGTCTTTGGCAGTGAAGTCCGACTTTACAAAAAGCTCGGCTACGAAATCCGCTTAGCTGCTCCGGCGACTTTGATTCCGAAAGATGTTGAAAAATTCGGCGTTAAAGTTTTTCACAATTTAGAAAAGGCTCTGCCCGGTACAGATGCTGTCCACACGATTCGTCTGCAGACGGAGCGCGCGGCAGGGAAGTTCGTTGCCACTCCTCAGGAATATTCCAAAAACTACTGTCTCAATCCCGCCAGGGCCGAGTTAATGAAAAAAGATGGCGTGGTGATCCATGTCGGACCGGTGATTCGCGAATTCGACATCCGCAGCGAAGTGCTAGAGTCGAGACGCTGCATCGTCCAGCAACTCGTGGAGAATGGTTTACCACTGCGCATGGCCTTGCTTTGGTTGCTGATTACGAATCCAAAGCAGAAAGCTAACCCTTGGAAAAAGCCATGAAAAGTATTTTGATTAATAACGGTAAAGTCATGCGTCCGGGCAGCAAAACTCCGGAGCAAGCCGCCGATGTCTTAATCGAAAATGGAAAAATCAAAGAAGTCGGCAAGGGCCTAAAAGCCAAAGCTGATAAAACTATCGATGCCAAGGACGCAGTGATTACTCCGGGTTTGGTCGACATGCACGTCCACCTCCGCGAACCGGGCCAAGAAGGCAAAGAAACAATTGCCACGGCTACGCGGGCCGCAGCAAAGGGAGGAGTGACGACTGTACTCGGCATGCCGAATACGAAACCCGCTCTAGACAACCAGGCGGCCATTCGCTTCGTCTTGAACCGGGCCCAGAAAACCGGAATCGTGAGAGTTTTGATCGCGGGCAGTCTCACTCAGGACATGGCCGGAGAGAAGTTAGCTGAGATCGAGGAGCTAAAGGCCAGCGGGGCAACTATGGTCATCGACGACTGCGCGGAAAATCAAACGATGAGCTTGCGCAGACTGGCAATGCAGTATTGCCAGACCTTCGACATGCCGATCATGGCCCATCCGGAAGACGCCGACCTGAAAGGTGACGCTGTAATGAACGAAGGTTGGCTGAGCACACAGCTCGGATTACGCGGCAGTCCGGCCTCTACAGAGTCTCTGGTTGTAGCGAGAACACTCGAGCTCATCCGAGAAGTCGGAAGTCCTTACCACTTCACTCACATCACGACGAAGAGAACCGTGGAGCTTATTCGAACAGCCAAAAAAGAGGGGTTACCAGTCACGTGCGATGTGACTACTCATCACATCGCGCTAACCGATGAAGCCTGCGCAAACTACAATACTTACGCAAAAGTAGATCCACCACTCCGGACTGAGGAAGATCGCCAGGAACTTTTGAAAGGTTTGAAGGACGGGACCATCGACGCCATCATCTCCGACCACGCCCCGCATCTTTTGGTCGAAAAATCCGTGCCTTTCGCTGAAGCGGCGGTCGGAATCTCGGGGCTGGACACACTCTTTCCAATCGCTTACACCGAGCTGGTCGGCGGGGGAGTGCTCACCTTGCCTCAGTTACTGGAAAAATTAACCGTCAATCCCGCCAAGATCATGCGAATCGAGAAAACGGGAATAGTCGCGGGAGCTCCCGCCGATCTCGTCGTCTGGAATCTGACGAGCAAGCGCAAGATCGACAAAAATGAATTTGAGTCGAAAGGTAAAAATACACCCTTCGATGGCAAAGTCTGTCAGGGCTGGGCGCGAGAGGTGATTTACGGAGGAGCATTACTTGTCGAGCAAGGTAAGCTGATTGTGTGAGTTTCGACTTTACTACTCTCGCCTTCGCTCTCGTGGCTTTCATCGGTGGAATAGTCGCCGTGCCCGTGGGTGGCAGCTTTCTTTTTGTGATGCCACTGTTCCTTTTGCTCGGGTTGAATGGCTTGCAAACACTGCTGCTTTCCAGAATATTTGCTTTCGGCGCCACTGGCAGCGGGAGCATTTATTTCCTGCGTAATCATCGTGAGCACTACGGCTGGAAACAAATCACGTTTTTTCTTTCCGGTAATCTCATTGGCTACGTCATCGCCGCAAAGATCGCTACCAGTATTAATACAGAAACTCTCACTGCAATGGTGCCGTGGGTTCTGCTCGGCGGAGCGGTGTTCTTGCTGCGTGATTGGAAGGTCGAGCAGGTAAAATGCCGCCAGCTTTTGGCAAAGCTACTCCCATTCTTCGGTTTGCTGATTGGCTTCTACACAGGACTGGGTGGCGCTCCGAGTGTCTTTGTTATTTTACTTTTGACTTTGGCCATTGGTTGGACCATGCACCGGGCGATCGTAAACACTCGCTTGATTGAAGTTTTTGGAAACACCATTGGAGCTGCTGCATACCTCTATTTTGGAGCCGCCTTAACTGGTTACGAATTACCCGTACTACTTGCCGGAGCAGCCGGCGGCCTCATCGGTGCGAAACTCACCTTCCGCAGTAAACCAGCCTGGCTGAAAAAAGCCTTTTTGTTACTCGTGTTAATCACGGCAATCAAAACCTCGTGGCCATTCATTGAGAAACTATCGCATTAGTCTTTCTTCTCTTCTTTCTGTTTTTCCTTCGCCTCAATAACTTCCTCTTCGAGTCTTCCCTTCATTTCGACAACTTTTTCCGCAGCTACTTTCAATTCAGATTTCTCCTCCTTTTTTCCAACCTCCGCTTTCTTTCCCCTCTTTCCACTTGGCTTGCGGCTAGGTTTACCGGATTCTTTCCGGGCTGCTTCGGCTTTTTTCTTCTTTTCCGCCGCTTGCTTCTTCAGCTGGGCAACGAATTTCTTCGCCGCCTCTGTCATGCGTAGCTGAGCCAGTAAGCGCAACATGGCCTGGCCAATCACGACCCGGTTACTAGTCCCGAAATTTTTCGAAAGTACATTTTTTACCCCAGCCAGCTCAAGCATCTTCCTGACCGAACTACCTGCGATCAGACCAGTCCCCGGAGCCGCCGGCAGGATCAAGACTCGGGCTGCTTTGAATTTAATTTTGGCCGGATGGGGGATCGTATCATTCACAATCGGTATTTCAATCAAATTTTTCTTCGCATCGGCTGCCGCTTTGCGCGCAGCGATCTGCACATCGCTTCCTTTCCCCAGCCCCAGACCTACTCGTCCCGCCCGATCACCGATAATCACAGTTGCGCGGAAGCGCATCCGGCGACCACCTTTCACCACACGGGTCACCCGATCCAACTGCAGCATGTATTCCTCGAATTCTTTTTCTTCGCGAGGAGTACGACGGCGACGGCGTGTACGGTCAGTTTTTTCTGGGGGCATTAGGGGAGAGTGTAAGGTACAAATTACAAAGTATAAAGTTCAAAGTAAAATTTTTCATTATTAGAACTTCAGGCCAGCTTCACGAGCAGCTTCGGCGAGAGCTTTTATTCGACCGGTGTAGGGGAAACCACCTCGATCGAAAACTACTTTCTCAATCTTTACCTTTTGGGCAGCTTCGGCAATCATTTTGCCAACTTCTGTCGCGCGCTCAGTTTTGTTACCTTTCTTGATCTTCAAATCATTTGCTGCCACGAGGGTTTTGCCAGCTGAGTCATCGATAACTTGCGCGTAAATCGCGCTCAGACTTTTGAATACAGCCAGACGCGGACGAGCGGCAGATCCCGTGATACGCGCCCGAATGCGACGCTTACGAGCAGATCGATCGACAATTTTTTTAGCAGTTTTCATTGAACCTAAAGACTTAATGACCTAAAGAATATTATTATTCCCCCGGACCACCACCACCCACGGCCGATTTACCGGCTTTGCGTGGGATATATTCACCCTCGTAGGCAATTCCTTTACCCTTGTAAGGCTCCGGTTTCCTCCACTTACGGATGTTCGCGGCAGCTTCACCGACCAGCTGTTTATCAATTCCTTGCACGGTAATTGTATTCTTCTTCGTATCCACTTCGAACTCGATTCCCTCCGGAGCTTTTTCGACAATCGGATGCGAGAAACCGAGCTGGAGCTCGATATCTTTACCTTTGAGTGCGGCTTTGTAACCCACACCGGTGATTACAAGCTTCTTCTTGTAGCCCTCAGTGACACCCAGCATCATGTTGGCAACCAAGGTGCGCGAGAGCCCCCAGAGTTCCCGGGATTCTTTACTCTCATCCGTCGGAGCGAAGATCACTTCACCATTTTTCTGTTCCACCTTGATTAGTTTGTGAATCTCCTGACTCAACCCACCCTTCGGGCCTTTCACCTTCACGGTTTGGCCGGAAATCTCAACGGTAACACCAGAAGGGATGGGGACGGGATTTTTGCCAATACGAGACAAGTAATAAATAATAATTAAGAAGTAATAAATTTAGGATTTTGTTTTAATTACAATCGTGGCAATGATTTTACGGATTTCAATTCCTTCGGCAATTAATTTTTCTATTTTTTTCACACTAGCAAGCTTCAAATCTTTTGAAAGCGTAAGCCAGTAAACCGTTTCATGAGCTGATTTCAGTGCATAGCGATTAAAGTTGGTAAAATCTTTTCTTGATGCAGCATAGCTTGCTTCCACAAGGTTTGCTCCGATTGACGTTACAGAACGTATTAACTGTTTTTGGATTACATAACTCGCAGTTGTTTTTGGGAACTCTTCGGTAAGCTTGATAACGTCTAACACGAATTTGTAAGTCCGTTTCCCGATGTCAATAATTTTCTTTTCCATTTTTTACTTATTACTTGTTACTTATTACTTGTTACTTCTAATAGACTTCACAGATAACTTCACCACCCACACCTTTTTCCTGCGCCTCTTTATTCGTGAGGAAGCCTTTGCTTGTGGAGATGACTGAAATTCCAAGATCAGCGAGTACGGGTTTGATCTCACTTGATTTCGAATAAACTCTCCGGCCCGGTTTACTGATTCGGTTAAACTGGAAGCTGGCTTTTTCTTTTAGTTCCACTTCGATTTCTGGAAACTTTTCCCCCTTGGATTCACTAACTTTCTTCACAAATTCGCTCTTTTCAAGTACTTTCAGAATCGCCAGCTTTTGCTTCGAGTGGGGGATGCGCACTATTGGCTTCCGCGCGTGCTGGGCGTTGCGGATGCGGGTGAGCATGTCGGCAATTGGATCGGTGACCATGTTGGTACGTTAGTAAGTTGGTAGTTAATACGTTAGTACGTTGGTACGTTTTTTAGAATTTTTTTAGGAAGTTAGTGAGGAGAGCCATACATTCTCCATTTAGGGAGATAAATTCATCACAGGTTTTTTTGGGAAGATATTTTAATTCTTTCGTAACCAGTAACCAGTATTCTGTCTCAGCGGCTGAACGTTTTGCTATCAAGAGATGATTGCGGAAGGTCTTATCTCCCTTCTCACCAGCACTGCCTTCAATTATGTTTGCTGGAGTAGAACTGCAAGAGCGTAGCAGTTGATTTTTCACAATTCGGGCTTCATCCGTCTTTGGAAACTGATTAGCCACCCGGAATATTTTAATGTTGAGCTCATGAGCTTTTTGCCAGACAATTAATTTTTTGTAACTTTCCATGATTTTAGGATTAATGATTCTACTACCTACTCACCTACTCACGTACCAACTTGCTCACGTACCAACTTGCTCACGTACCAACTTACTACCTACTAACTTACTACTCACCAGCTACTCTTCCTTACTCCGACGATCTCGCCTCGAGAAGCCAATTCCCGAAAGCAGATTCGGCACATTTCGAATTTGCGCATATAGCCGCGATTACGGCCGCAAATCCGGCAACGATTGACTACCCGGATTGCGTGCTTCGGCTTCACACCGGCAGCCAAGGCGTTTAGTACACGGCGTTTGGCTTTTTCGGATTTAACGATACAAGAAGTTTTGGCCATATAGATGAATTATTTTCCAGATTTTTTAGAATCTTTTTCTTTAGCTTGTTTGGCGTCTTCCTCTTTGGGTTTTCCTGAATCCTTTTCTTCTGCTTTGGCCCCTTCTGGAGCTTCACCTTCCTCACCTTCCACCGGCTCTTCGACTTTAGGCTCTTCTCTCTTCATCAAGCCCGCTTCCAGCGCTGCCTCTTCTGCTTCTTGGCGAGCCTCTTCCTCTGATTTCTTACGCGCTTCTTCCTCCGCCTCTTCACGGGAAGTGTCCTTTTGGAACGGAAAGCCGAGAGCTGCAAGCAATTCCCGACCTTCCTCGTCATTCTGGGCCGTCGTACAAACTGTAACCCCCAAACCGTGGACTAGCTCAACTTCCTCAGGTTTAATTTCAGAAAAAACAGTACAATCCCGAATTCCCAGAGAATAATTGCCCTGGCCGTCGAAACTTTTGCGGTTGAGTCCCCGGAAATCCCGGACGCGGGGGAGGGCAATGTTTACGAGTTTATTGATGAAATCATAAGCCCGCTTGCCCCGCAGGGTCACCGAGAGACCAATCGGCATCCCAATCCGCAGTTTAAAATTGGAAATGGCCTGCTTGGACATGTGCGTGCGTGGTTTTTGGCCAGTGATGGAGGCCAGGTTGTCTACAATTTTCTGAATCACCGCTTCGTCCATCGTATTACTACTACCACCCTTGCGCGCGATTTTCCCCATTCCGACACTGATTTTGACCTTTTCGACTTGAGGGATTGCGTGCAAGTTTTTCACACCAAGCTTCTCTCCCACCTTTGGTAGGATTTTAGTTTTCAGGGACTCGGAAAGATCGACTGGGGTCAAGGTTTAAAAATTTAGGATTATTTCTTCCTGGCAGAAAGTTTGGGGTTGCGGATTCCCTCATTACACTTCTTGCAGAAACGTGCTTTTTTGCCGTTCTGCAACTTTTTGTAACCGACGCGGGCTGGTTTTTTGCAGTTCGGACAGATGAGCTTCACATTACTGACATTGATCGGTTTTTCGAATTTAATCGTCTGACCGGGCTGTCCCTCCGCCCGCTTCTTGATGTGCTTTGTTACGACATTAACTTTTTCGACAACGATCTTGCCAAGTTTTGGGAAGGCGCGTTGGACCTTACCGGTTTTGCCTTTGTCTTTCCCGGCGAGGATGAGAACGGTATCGGAAGCTAAGATTTTCATTATTTACAACACGTCAGGAGCCTGAGAGATAATTTTCTGATAACCCCGTTCGCGCAGTTCTCGGGCGATCGGCCCGAACACACGCGTGCCTTTGGGTTCTTTTTTTTCGTCGAGGATTACGACTGCGTTTTCATCGAAGCGAAGTGAGCTGCCGTCCCGGCGGTGAATGTCATCTTTGCTTCGCACGATCACAGCACGCTGAATGCTTTTTTTCTTGGCAATTGCCTTAGGAGTTGCTTCCTTCACCGACACGACGATGATATCACCGATACCAGCCGTACGTCGCTTTGAACCACCGAGAACTTTGAAGCATTTCACGAGCTTCGCTCCGGTATTGTCAGCAACAGCGAGAAGTGTCCCAGATTGAATCATCTAATTTATGATTGAATATTTTAGATTTAAGATTTAGGTCCCTTTTCCAGTTTTTCCGCTTTTTCAGTTTCCTCAACTTTATTTTCAGTTTTCTTCTTCTCTCCTGCTTCTTGGTCCCTGGAACCTGTTCCCTGATCTGGTAACTGGGAACTGGCAACTGGTGACTGTTTTGGAACTTCCTTCTCTCTGCCAGATACTTCCCGCAGTTCCTTTTCCTGCTCACTCTCGACAGCAGCAGGCTGATCAATCACTTTGGCATCTTTGGCAATAATCTTGGCGACATTCCAGCGCTTCAACTTCGAAAGTGGCTTGCTTTCAGTGATCTCGACCACATCTCCAACTTTGGCTTTGTTTTCTGCATCGTGCGCGTGAAACTTTTTGCTTATGCGGTAGTTTTTCTTATAAAGCGGATGACGCACCGCCCGATCCACCCGCACAACCACGGTCTTGTCGGTAGAATCAGAGATCACGATACCTTGTTTAGTCTGCATTTTTAGAATTTAAATTAAGAATTCTTTTCATAGAATTTTTCCGTCTTTTTCTTACGACCGAACCAACCTTTTTTCTCTACTTTTTTAACCTTCACCTCTTTAGTGCTTCTTTCTTTAACTTTCTCCTCCGTCTCTTCAGCACTTTTTCCCTTACTAACATTACTAACCTTAGCCTCCTTAGTAACCTTCTTTTCCTGTGCCTTTTCAAGCACGGAATGAGCCTCTTTAGCCTTCTTGACCACCTCCGCTGAAGTTCTCTCAACCTTCTCTCCGGACACCTGGCGTCGTTTCGATTCTGTCAGCAATTGCGCTACATAGCGTTTCAATTGCCGAATCAGGTGCGAGTCCTTCAGGTGACCAGTGCGGACTCCCATCTGCTGACGGAAAAGGGAATTGCGTGAGCTCGTGAGTTCGAAGTCAAGATCCCGATCCGAAAGCTGCGCGATTTCAGGATAGTTCAGCATTTTATTCGTGTTCTTTGGTTACGAACTTTGTCCTGGCGGGAAGCTTGTGGCTCGCCCGGATAAAGGCCTCCCGAGCCTGGTCCGCCTCCACGCCCTCGAGCTCGAAGACAACTGTGCCTGGTTTGAGTGAAGCGACGTAAAACTCGACTGAACCTTTTCCCGATCCCATCGGAACCTCCGCAGCCTTGCGGGTAACGGGTTTGTGAGGGAAGACGCGAATCCAGAGTTTTCCGCCGCGGCGGAGATAGCGGGTGATGGAACGGCGCGCGGCTTCGATCTGCCGCGAAGTGAGCTCAGCTTTTTGCGTCAGCTTCAGGCCGTAAGCCCCGAAAGCCACCCGACTGCCGCGCGTTGCCACGCCCTTCAAACTTCCGCGGTTGCGTTGCCATTTTCGATATTTAGTTTTCTTGGGAAAAAGCATTTGAATTATTTTTTAGTCTGTTCTTCGAACTCTTGTTCGAGACGGCCCTTCTCTTCTTTATGGACTGCTCCCTCGCCTTTACGGGATTCGGCCAGCCATTCTCTGTCCTCTTCCCGGCGAGCACCATCTGAATCTCGGGCGAAAACTTCACCTTTGTAGGTCCAGACTTTGATCCCGATCTTCCCGTAAGTAGTATGAGCGGCGACTAGGCCGATATCGATATCAGCCCGAATCGTGTGCAGCGGGATGTTGCCATCTTTGAAAGTTTCTTCCCGGGAAATATCTGCTCCGTTCAGACGTCCGGCCACGCGAATCTTGATTCCCTTCAGGCCGTTTTCCATTCCGCGACCCACAGCTTGCTTGGCTGCCCGGCGGAAGGGGAAACGACGCTCAATCTGATTCGCCACCGCTTCGGCGATCAGTTGAGCATTGGTATCGGGCTTCTGGACTTCGACGATATTGATTTCGATCTTGTCCCCAAATTGCTGCTCGATGTCCGATTTCAATTCCTCCAGGGCCGCTCCCTGGCGTCCGATCACCATTCCCGGTTTGCTCGTGTAAACACTTACCTTCACATTCCCCGAGCTACGCTCAATCCCAATCTCACCAATACCACTTTCTTTCAGGCGTTCTTTGATCGCCCGACGCAGTGTGATATCGCGGTGCAACAGATTGGCGTAATCTTTTTTGGAGAACCAGCGACTACTCCAGGTTTTGATAGTACCGATTCGGAACGATTTGGGATGGACTTTTTGACCCATGGAAAGAAATTAAGAATCTTTTTTAATTGAAGTTTTTTTAAATCCAACTTCAGCTGCTTCGGTTTTTGCCTCACCTGCCGGCTCAGCCTTATCAGTTTTTTTCTCAACCCCGGGCTCGGCTTTATCGACCTTCGGTCCTGATGTCGGAGCAACCTTCGTGACAGGTTCTTTTTTCTTCTCAATAACTTTTTCACTCTCTGCTTTAACTTCTTTTTTTGGTTTTTCTTCGGTTCTTGCCTCCTTATTAACCTTATCAACCTTAGAAACCTTACTAACCTTTTCCTTAGTAGCCTTCTCCACGACCGCCGGGGAAAGCTCTACCAGCACCCTGGAGGTACGTCTCTTGATCGGGTGCCAGCGGCCTCGCGAGATCGGGCGACCACGTTTCAGAGTCATACCCTCATTCACGAGCAATTTGGAAATGATCAGTTTCTCAGGATCCTGTTTGAAATTATTCTCCGCATTCGCCACTGCTGATTGAATCAATTTGGCCAGCACCGGAGCACTATGTTTTGGGGTGAATTTCAACATGGTTAACGCCTCATTCACCGGTTTACCGCGTACCAACGCGGCCACGACAGCAACTTTTTTGGGAGAAATTCGAGTCTGACGGAGAAATGCTTTCATAAATTATTAAGCAGCGGCTGCGGCGGCAGCGGCTTCTTTGGCTTTCTTACCACCATGCTTGCGCCAGATCCGCGTAGGAGCGAATTCACCCAAGCGATAACCAACCATTTGCTCTGTAATGAAAACCGGTAAATGTTGTTTACCGTTGTGAACTGCAAAGGTGAAACCGACAAATTCCGGCGGAATTGTGCAATCACGACTCCAGGTTTTGACTGGTTTTTTCTTTGCATCGGCCGGCAGATTCTGAATCTTCTTCAGAAGCTTGAGATCGATGTACGGTCCTTTTTTGGCTGATCTAGTCATTTGAAAATTACTTAGTGCGACGAGAGAAGCGACCCGGTTTGCGGCGCTTGAGAATTAACCTATTGGAATATTTCTTTTTGTTACGAGTCTTCACCCCGAGAGCCAAAGCACCCCACGGAGTTTTCGGCGCCTTCATGCCGATCGGACAGCGACCCTCACCACCACCATGCGGATGATCCACTGGGTTCATCACCTTACCGCGGACTGTTGGCCGCTTACCCATATGACGAGATCGACCGGCTTTACCGATTCTCTGATTGGAATGATCGATATTGGCCGCCTGTCCGACTGAGACGTAGCACTCTCTGGGAATCAAACGAATTTCGGAGGAGGGGAGTTGGATTTGAGCTAGCTTACCTTCGGTGCTCACGACCTTGGCCGACGCACCAGCTGAGCGGGCGATTTGCCCACCCCGGCCGGGCTTCAGCTCAACGTTGAAAACATCGAAAGCGGCTGGAACGTTCTTGATCTGACAGCGGTTACCCTGACGAATCTTCGTCTTTTCAGCCGTGAGCACCTTGTCACCGACCTTCAAACCATGGGCGGCGAGATGGTAACGTTTGTCTCCATCGGCATAGACGACGAGAGCAATCCAGGTTGTGCGGTTCGGATCGTACTCGAGGGCTGCGACAGTCCCGAGGACTCCGAGCTTCGCAGTTTGGTCGAAGTCAATCACGCGATAACGCCTCTTTTCACCACCACCTTTGTGCCGACAAGTGATCCGACCCGTATTATTGCGGCCAGCCTGTTTCGTCAGCTTGGCGATCAAGCGTTTTACGGCTGGTTTTTTCGCCAGCGCGCTGCGATCCACCACGCTCATTCCGCGGCGCCCGGCGTTATTCGGCTTGTAGATTTTGACTGGCACTTGTTAGTTAGTAGAATTAAACCTTAACCCTGCTTACTTCTATCGGCTTCGCCCCGACCGTTGTGACCACGGCTTTTTTGAAGCTGGATCTCTTCGTGATCACGCGACCCCGGCCGACGCTGCGAGTCTTGGGCTGATTGGTCATCGTGCGGACCGATTTCACTTTCACTCCGTAATATTTCTCCACCGCCCGCTTGATTTCACCCTTCGTCGCATCCTGCCGCACCCGGAAAGCGTACTTGCCCGCCTTTTGCCCGGCATTGGACTTCTCAGTTTCGACTGGCTTGACGAGAATTTGGTGGAGACGGGTCATTGGGTTCTTGGGTTCTTGGGTTGTTAGGTTTTTGGATTGCTGGCTTGCCACGTCGCTCGCGAGTGACGTGGAGCGGGCGAGCGGAATCGAATCCAGCCTACATCCTGCTTCGCAGGATTTCGGCGGACAGGCCGCCGGCTGGAGCGGGTAACGGGAATCGAACCCGTGCTTCCAGCTTGGAAGGCTGGCGTACTAGCCACTATACGATACCCGCAATTTCAAGCTAGTTTTACCCATTATATTAAGTGTGGAAGTAGACCGCTTGTCCGCCGAATCCCGCGTACGCGGGAGTAGGAGGATTATACGACGCCCGCGTCTTCTGTATTGGGAACGGCTTTCACATCTGGTTTTTTCTCAACCTTATTAACCTTCTCAACTTTCTCAACTTTACTAACCTTCTCAACCTTACTAACCTTTTTCGCCCTTTTCGACGGTTCAATCTTAAAAATCTTCTCCGCCTCCTCAAGAGCCGCTTTTTCAAACAAAATTTGATCGTACTTCGTGAGATCATGGATGTTGAGCAGATTCACAAGTAAGGGCTTCACGTATTTCAAATTGCGGGAAGATTTGGCAATAGTTTCGTTGCGCTTGTGAACCACGAGTAGACTACGATGCTCGGGGAGTGCTCGCACCAATTTCTCAAAATCTTTCGTTTTCGGAGCTTCGAGTTCGAATTTATCCAACGCCAGCACTTTCGAATCTTTGGCCTTCGCACTCAAGGAACTCGCCAAAGCCAACCGGCGCTGCTTTTTGGGCATTTCTCTAGTCCAGTTGCGATCGTTGCGCGGACCCCAGGTCACACCACCACCCCGATGCATCGGATTTCGACGGTCACCCTTACGGGCGCGACCCGTACCTTTCTGCCGGTACATCTTCGCCGTCGAACCCTTCACCTCACCTCTTTTCAACGTGTGCGCCGCTGGCACGCGTGCATTGGCATGCTGACGCACGAGTGCTGCATGCATGAGCGCGCTATTCACCGGAGCTTCGAACAGAGATGCAGGGAGTTCGATTTCTCCGCTACGCTTGCCGTCCTGTGTATAGAGAGGAGCCTTCATAATTGAAGATTTGAGACCTGTCCGCCGTCTTGTCCTCCGTAGTTCGCCGCGGCGAACGAAGGATGGAAGCCTTGGCGAAGGCGGATTGATGATTGAAAATTTAAGTTGTACTTATTCTGATAAGTCCGTTGACAGCGCCCGGAATCGGGCCTTTCACGATGATCAAGTTTTTCTCCGTGTCCACCGACATGAGCGTAGTCTTCCTGGTCACCCGATTCGTCCCCATCCTCCCCGGATAACGTTTACCCTTACTGACACGTCCTGTTCCGCCCATCGGTCCTCCGGAGGAGCCCGGCTGACGATGATGATGGCTACCGTGAGTTTCGGGACCCCTCGAGAAATTGTAACGTTTGATTACTCCGGCGAAACCCTTGCCCTTACTCCAACCAGTAATCCTCACATCCTTAAGCTCTTTAAACGCTGCTACCGTCACTTTCTCACCCTTCTTTTGCCCAGCTTCATTCTCCAGTTGGAATTCGGCCAAATGGTAAAACTTTTTTGTCTTTTTCGGCTTTTTGAGCGCAGCGAAGCCGAGGATTAGCGCGGGATATCCATCCTTCTCCGTCGTCTTCACCTGAACGATTTCGTTCGGGCTACATTCGACGACCGAAACGGGGATCACACCACCATCATCCGCGATCACTCGCGTCATACCGATCTTACGTCCGAGAATACCAGTCATATGGCAGAGGTTAAATAAGTTAGTAGTTTCCGCCACAGGCGGATGAGCCTCTGGCTCAAGTAGTTGGTAGTTAGTAGCCGCCAACAAACTCCCACCGACTTTTGACTGCATTGAACTTAATACCGTACAGGTGCCTTTGCAGTGCTTTTAACAATTTTAAGGCTCCGAAAATCGAAGCCGGGGGATTATACAGAAGCTTTTTTGTAGATGCAAAAGTTTTTTACTGATTATTTATCAATCTCTTCAAAGCGTCTCTGGGGTCTTCTTCTATATCAAAACTAGCAACTTGGTCCGGACCTTCTCTGTCTGAATTTGGATTCGGATCACGAACTTTTAAATCAAGCCACTCTGCGATAGTTTCTATACGCATTGCAAAAAAATTAAAGTAGTTAATTGTGGCATATTCCAAAAAACTTCACAAGGTTGCTTCATAAAAAAAGCGTCTCGCAACTGGAAACCGGCAACTGGTAACTCCTACGCCATCTTTATCTCCACATCCACCCCACTTGGTAAAGTCAGTGACTGCAGCGAACTGACCGTATTGGGCGTACTTTCCTTGATATCGATCAAGCGCTTGTGCGTGCGCATCTCGAACTGCTCTTTCGCCGTTTTGTGCTTGAATGTCGCCCGATTCACGGTGAACTTATCTTTTTTTGTCGGCAGTGGAATCGGTCCGGAAATAATCGCTCCAGAACGTTCCGCCGTATCAATAATCGTCTTCGTCGCTTCATCCACGATGCGATGGTCAAAAGCCCGTACGATGATACGAATACTCGGCTTATCAGCAAGTGATTTCTTGGTTTCCTTGCTCGCCTTTTTGGAATCGTCTTTTGTTGCCTCTTTCGTCATAGAACTCTTTAAAGCTGGGGGATTTTAGATAAAGTTTTTCTGGAAAGCAAAATGGTTTTATTACACGTTCTGCGTTCTACGTTCTAAGTTATCAAAAAACTCGTGTGCCTCCTCCTCCCAATGCTTTTCCAATCGGATCTTTGATAGCTCGTCCATCCGCGAAAATAACTTCCTGCACTCCCGCCTCAATCGCCCGCTTGGCCGCCAAAACCTTCTTCTTCATTCGACCCACGGCGTATTCATCTGCCTTTGCCACCGGAATTTCTTTGATCAAAGTTTCCTCGTTCTCAACATCTTCCAGCAGTCCCGGAGTATCGGCGAAGAAAATTAACTTATCCGCTTTTAGTTCTTTCGCAATTGCAGCGGCGATTTTGTCACCGTCAACATTAACTTCTTTCCCATCTTCAGTTGCGGCTGGGGGAGTAGTCACCAAAATCTTTCCGCTTTCTAAAATCTCTTCGATTTTTGCTGCATTAACTTCCTGAATGCTGCCCGTGAGATCGCCCTCAATCACTTTAACTTTTTCACCATCCTGTACCCGCATCCGTCCGTGTTGTTTAGCTAAAATTATTGAGTCTTTAGAAGCAAGCTGGGAAACAGCTTCACCGCCATTCTCGTTAATAATCTTCGCCACTCCATCCGCGACTCCACCGTAAATTTCCTTCAGCAATTCCAAAGTCGCCGCATCCGTGAACCGTGATTGCTCACCCCGTTCACTCGTAATCATTTTTGGCTCAATTCCTCGCTCCTGCTGAACTTCCGAAAGCTTCGCATTCGCCCCGGTAACGATAATAATTTGCTTGCTCGATTTTTGAAGTTCCGCAGCATTTTTTGCCAAGGCTTCAAGGTTGATGTCTTTCCCGCCTCCGAATTTAAGAATTAACATTTCTACGTTTTACGTTTTAAGTTCTAAGTTCCACGGACTAACATGGGTGTAGTCCTAAAAATTCCAACCCCGCTTTCTCATCTAAACCAAAAGTCAAATTCGCACACTGCACACTCGCTCCAGCGGCGCCTTTGCCGAGATTATCAAGCGCGCTGACGGCGACGATTTGCTTCGCATCGCTATCTAGCACCCAGCCCACATCACAGAAATTCGTGCCGCTTAATATCTTCGGCTCGGGAAGCGCATGAATTCCGTTCGCCTCTTTTACAATCCGGATAAACGGAGCTTTCGAATAGGCCTCCCGATAGATCTTCCAAATCGATTTATCGATTTGTCCTGAGCCTGTCGAAGGGCAGATCTCCTTATCGCTAATGTCCTTGGTTAAAAACGCATGCGCGTGACAAACGATTCCTCGCACTTCCGGTGTACTCGTAATCGAATAGCCGGGAACGTTTTTGAGCCCCAGCTCTTGGATAACCTCACCCGTGTGTCGGTGACCGGCGAGCTTGTAACTTCGCAGCACTCCCGCTCGTTCCGGATGATGGGAACCGCTGTCCGGTTTATTGCCTGATCCGCTTGAGCCAACCTTCAGATCAAAAACAATTTTCTCCGCATCAACAACTCCCGCTTTCACGAGAGGGTAGATCGAGAGAATAGCAGCAGTGGCGGTACAACCAGGAATAGCAATCTTCTTAGCCTTTTTTATTTCGGCGGAGTGAATTTCCGGCAATCCGTAAACCCAGTTTTTAATTTCAGCCGGGGCAGCGTGTGCCTCTCCATACCATTTCTCAAAATTTTTGGGGTCTTTTAGTCGGAAGTCAGCGGATGAATCAATGATTTTGTCTCCGAGCGCTTCGACTTCTTTAATTTTCTGCGAAAGTTCGCCATGGGGGAGACAGGAGAAAACAACATCGACCTTCTCAACCTCACTAATTTTGCAAAACTTCAAATCCGTGACACCCCGGAGATTCGGATGAATCTTGGCCAGCGGCTTCTTCGCATTACCCTCACTCGTCACGAACTTCAGCTCAAAATCCGGATGTGTGAGCAAAATCCGCGCGATTTCACCGCCCACGTAGCCCGAAGCTCCGAGAATAGCAGCTGTTAGTTTGGCCAAAAAACAAATGGTTAAGGGGCGCTTATTTTAGCATAAATTTTGTGTTCAGCAAGAGCTTGTCGGATAGGAGCAACTCTGAAAAAATAACCCACTAAATTATTTAATCCCCAGAATTATGAACAACGCCCTAAAACAAGATCTAGAAAGTGTCAGTTTTCCTCCGGACGACGGAAAAGGCAAATGGCAAATTGGTATAGGCAGCAGAGAAGATCGGGCAGCAAAAGGACACGAAACTAGGAAAGTTCCTTTGGGCGAAGATCAAGAGAATAGAGCGGTTATTTTCCGAGTCAGGAAAGAGGTTGCTGAAGCTGCGGAAGCTTAATCAGTCTGTCAAGCGACCCCAGGGCCTGCCCGCTGACTTGTCTTCCATAGCCTTGGCGAAGGAGGAGGGCGGGATCGGTAGACAAAAAAAATTGTAAAAAGAAAATTTATCAATAAAATCAATTCCTTAACTTTTTAAAAATGGAAAACCCTCAACCTAAAGAAACGGTAGAAACCCCAACTCTAGAATCTTTTACTTTGAAAGAAGGAGAGGAAAGAGATGGAATTAAATTCATCAAAGGAACAATTATAGGAATGAGGGATTGTATGAATTTAATTTTTGAAGTTAATGGTGAAAGAGTGGAAATTAGTATAGATGAAGGTGGAGAAGAGGTTACTTTGGGGGGAGAAGAATTCTTTTTAGAATGTGAGGAAGGAGAAAGGGGTGGAAACCTATTGACTATTTTTCATGTTAGAAAAGTGAAATTAAGCAAGCAAGAAAAAGCAGACCCTGCTCAAGCTAGAAAAGTACTAGCGTTATTGATGAAAAGATAGAAGAAGTTTTTTAATAAACCTAAACTTTTACTCCGTCACCCAGGGTACCTGCCCGCGCCAAAGGCGAGCTTTCGGCTCCGACAGGCAGGGGTGACTGGCAAGGTGCTTATTTTAGCATAAATTTTGTGTTCAGCAAGAATTGCAAATACAAGCACATCCAAAGGAAAATCAACTCCTTTTATTTTTTACTTTAAAAACATGGGTGAAAAGCAGGCATTAATCATAGTCGCCCCCAAAGATGGAGAATACAGGCAGGCAAATCGCGGCAAAGAAGCTTTAACAGCCAATCTTAAACGAATGGGCTTTTCGGTAGACGGTTGGTGGGATAATGACGGAATATATTTAAGAATTCCGGAGCGCTTAAGAGATAAAATTGAAGAGCTAATTGCCGCAATAAAACAAGTTAAAGGAGATAAATACGAGGTTACGCCGCAGGAAATTCAAGATGATACGAGACAGGCCGTGGAAAAAACTCATGGCAGCGGAACAAAAGACGACCGCAAATTAGTGCTGAAAGGCAAAATGAAAGTTTTTCAGTAGTAGAATCATCATTTATTTAAATTTTAAACTCTAAAATCATGACTAAATCTACCTCTGCTTTGGAACTTTGCCAAGAAACAGTTGCGGATTTGGCTGGTGCGCTAAGGAAAAATAACTTCGACGTAAGTTCAGTAACCGCAGGCAAGATAGAAGTAAAAAAGTACGGACAGAAACAAACTATCGAAGTAGCATTAGAAAAAATCGATGATCCTGAAGCTTCGCTTGTTTGCGAAGTTAGAGCAAATGTGGGCGAGGTTTTCTACACTAGTAAAAAAGGTTGGTCGAAAAAATTCGTCGCTACATTAGATCAGCACATGCGAGATCCCACAGGAAAAGTGGGCTTTTAGTTTCCTCGCATCTCGCGCAGTTCAGACCTGTATGATCCCATCTGGTAAAAAACTAACGGGGGACTTGCAAAGATTAATTTTTGAGTTAAAATATCATTCTTAATTTTTAAACTCCCAAAGTATGAATGAATCTATCTCTCCTTGCGAAAAAAAAATTAATGAACTGGTAAAATTATTAGAAGCTATTGGTTTTGATGTAAATAGGATGCCTGATAAGGACAATCAGATTGCCCTAGGCGTCGATGAAAAAGGTGTCTACCGAATCATAACAGCAGAGCCAAAGGAAGGTTTATCTGGAGATAAGATTATTTGTGAAGTTAGGATAGGAACAGACAATGCTTTTCTCACAAATGAGCCAATATGGACAGATAATGTCATTGTAGCGCTAAGACGAGATATAGCGGACCCCAGGGCTACTGTCGTATAAAGTTAATTTCCTCGCACTTCACCCCTTCCTCGCCCCACCCACTTGTAAGTAGTTAGCGCTTCAAGCGCGAAAGGGCCGCGGGCGTGGAGCTTTTGCGTAGAAATCCCGATTTCCGCACCGAGCCCAAACTCACCCCCATCACTGAATTGTGTCGAAAGATTGTGGTACACACAGGCTGCATCCACTGTCTGTAAAAACTTTTCTGCTGTCTTCTTGTCTTCGGTAACGATTGCTTCGGTATGCTGGAGGGAATACTTTTGGATGTGCTTAATTGCATCATCAACATTTTTCACAATCTTCAAATTCAAATCGTAACTCAACCATTCTTTGGAGTAGTTACTAGTTGCCAGTTGGAAGTTGCCAGAAAAATATTTTTTGAACTTGTTTTCGGTGTGAACTCTCACTTTAAATTTCTCTAGTTCCGGTAATAACTTTCCTAAGAATTTCTTGGCGATTTTTTCATGCACAAGCAAAGTGTCGAGTGCATTACAGATGGAAACTCGCCGAGTTTTGCCATTAACCGCAATCTTTACCGCCTTCGCGAGATCCACTTTTTGATCAACGTAAAGGTGGACAACACTCGCTCCCGTTTCGATTACCGGAATCGCGGAAGCGTTTACCACGAAGTCAATCAAACCCGGACCACCGCGAGGAATGACCAGGTCAATGTATTCGCGTGCCTTCAGCAGTTGGCCGACAACCTTACGATTGGCTGAATCAATTAGTTGGACTGCTTCCGCCGGAACTTTCGTACCCTGCAGGGCTGCGTGAATAACTTTCACAATTGCCCGGTTTGAGTTCAACGCCTCCGAGCTGCCCCGGAGCACGATGGCATTCCCGGATTTCAGAGAAAGCGCAATCGCATCCACCGTCACATTTGGCCGCGACTCGTAAATCATCGCGATCACGCCGAGCGGGACAGCAACCCGCTGCAACTTGAACTTCGCCAAAGGCTTGTGATTTTCGAGAACGCGTCCAACCGGATCAGGCAGCTTCATAACTTTGCCAACTTCTTTCGCGCTCGCCTTGATCCTCGCCGTGTCGAATTTCAAACGATCTAGCTTCTCACCCAAACCTTTCCGTTCACCCAATTTCAAATCCTTAATATTCGCCGTTTCAATCTTCTTGGCGTTGCGAACGAGAGCCGCAGCAATACGCTTTAGCGCAGCATTCTTCTCTGCCGTAGAGAGCAAAGCCACTTCGCGTGAAGCGTCGCGTGCTTTCTCGAGCTGGGTTCTTAAATTCATACAGTCATTTTAACCCAAAAAAGCCCTTTATTTACCCCGTAGCGACGCAAGATCTTGCGTCGCTACGGTTTGCCAACTTTTTCAAAGGCCTTCAGTGTCTCCTTCGCCGTTCGTTTCCAGCCGAACTTCTGGGCCCGCCGGATACCCGCCCGGCTCATTTCCTCACGTAATTCAGAATCCGTCAGCACTTTCTGCAATGCTACCCTCCACGCGTCTACGTTTCTCGGCGGAATTAATTTCGCTGCGTCACCACAAACTTCCCGGATAGCCGGGATGTCAGCAGCCAACAGGGGAGTACCCACTTTCATTGCTTCGAGAGCCGGCAGGCCGAAGCCTTCATAAATCGAGGGGAAGCAGAAGGCATCTGCGGCTGATAAGAGTGCCGCTTTGTCACTTTCGGCGATAAAACCGGGGAAATGGATCCTCCCACCAGTTGCCAGTTTCCAGTTTCCAGTTTCCGGATTGGCAAAAATTTTTGAATCCCTTTTACCCGCCAGCACCAACTCATGCGGCAAATCAATTTCCTGTTTCAGATCAGTGAACGCCTTAATCAATATTCCCAAATTTTTCCGCGGCTCCAGTGTGCTGAGACTGAGAACAAATTTTTCCGGCAAATTATATTTTTGACGAATCTTTCCTGGATTCGTTCTTTGCAAATCATCCGCCACCCCCAGCGGCGTAACCGCAATTTTGTCCGCTGCAATATTCCACAATCTTTCCAGATCTCCTGCCGTGGCCTGCGAAGGAGTGATGAGGAGGTCCGCTCTCTCGGCAATATGCTTCATCCGTAGCAACTTGTGCCAGAAGCGAGTTTTGAGAGAAAAGAACTGTTGGTAAAGCTCCGGACTGAGGTCGTGGATTGTCGCGACTAATTTACAATCCGGAGACAACGCGACCGGCCGTGGATCGGGGAGCCAAAACAAATCCAGCTTCTCATTCTTCCGCTCCTCCGTATCGAGAATTAACCGATCGAGGAAAGGTTTCCCCCGCAGTGAAAGTTCCAAGTTGAGCTTACGATTGGAATGCCGGGTATGGATTAGTTTGAAGCGAGGAGAGTGGGGGAGATCAAGTGCCGGAACTTTCTCTTTGGCTGAATTAAACCAGAGAAAGTAACGATTCCGATCATCCAATCTAAAAAGTTCCAACAAAAGCGAGTGTAAATAAACCGTCACTCCCGAGACAGACCCCCCTGCCAACGCACGTAAATCTATTCCGATATTCACGGATAGATTTTAGCAGAGTCTATTCTCATCCGAAGAAGTCCCTGAACTAATGTTTACTCAGTAATGGTTTTCGGTAATAGTGTACCAGAGAGTTTGGGTAATACGATCTTGAGTAATTTGTCCCTAGCCTGTTTCTTTTCGAGAGCTGCCTCTAGC
>JBDRMN010000010.1:0-9226 GCA_043812055.1 Patescibacteria group bacterium | reverse complement strand
GCTGATGGGGCGGGAAGTGATGGAGATGAATAAAAAACAGCCGCAGTCGGTTATTACACTCCCAATTCTCGAGGGTACGGATGGGAAAGAAAAAATGAGCAAATCATTCGATAACTACATTGGCATCATCGAGAGTCCGACAGATATTTTTGGCAAGACGATGCGTATCCCGGACGAAATGATTCCACGTTGGGTGGAGCTCTGTACGGATCTAGATGAGCAGGCTTTTGCGAAGAGATTGAAAAAAGAAAACCCCCGTGATCTGAAAGCGGAGCTGGCGCAAGAATTGGTGCGGATTTACCATGGGGAGGAAGCGGCGGCGAAAGCCCCGGAAGAATTTGCGCGAATGTTCTCCGGGAAAGACGGTGGGGGCAAGCCGGACGAGATTCCGGAGGTGCAGATCGAAGAAGGCAGTTGGGGAATCGTCGAGCTATTGTCTGCCACCAAACTTATTGACAGTAAATCAGAAGGACGGAGATTGATCGAGCAGGGAGGAGTGAAGATGAATGGTGAGAGGGTTGATTCGGTCGAAGCGAATTTCGAAGTGGGGAAGGGTGAACTGGTGCTCCAGGTGGGGAAAAGGAAGTGGGTGAAAATAGTCTCTTAGTCTCTTAGTCTCTTAGTCGTTAAGTCGTTAAGTCTATGAATCCAATCTTTATATTCGGTTGCGGAGTGCTGGGACTGATCCTCGGTAGTTTTGTGAACGCGGCGGTGTACCGGTTGCGCTACCGGAAACCCGGACTTTTTTTCGGAAGATCTAAATGTATCCGCTGTGGACATACGCTGCACGCGCGTGATCTGATCCCGCTGCTGAGCTATCTGCTGCTCCACGGGCGTTGTCGCTACTGTGACAAGGGTATCGGCTCGCACTATGCATGGACAGAACTTTTATTCGCCCTGACATTCATAGTTGTGGCCCTTTTCACTCCTTTCGGAGAAATCGGTCTCTTGACCTGGAATTTACTTTTTGCGGGAATCCTTCTTTTCCTGGCGAGCTATGATATGCAGTTCGGTGAAATTCCGGATGAAATTTCTTTGCCGGCAGCAGCATTGGCTTTGATCGGGATTGCTTTACCATTCACCCTGAGTCTTGGTACGGGTCTGATTGGTTTATTCGTCGGCGGAGGATTTTTCGCCGGGCTTGTCCTGATCTCGAACGGAAAATGGATGGGCGGAGGAGATATCCGGATGGGCCTTTTGCTTGGTGCACTCGTCGGTTGGAAGGGATTTTTGATTGCGCTATTTTTTGCTTCGGTCGTGGGATCAGTGGTGGGTCTGACTCAGGTCATTCGTAAAAAAAGAAAGCTGCGTTCGCCACTACCGTTTGGACCTTTCTTGGCACTAGGTGGAATTATTGCGATTCTTTTTACCAATCAGGTTTGGGAATGGTACGTGGGGAGCTTTCTTTAGGATATAGGTCTTTTGGTTTCTGGGTTTCTAGGTTTTTGGGTAGGCCAAAAAATACTTAACACCCAACAACCCCAATTATCCAAACTCCAAAATCGAAGCTGCGGAGCTAGGTCTAGGCAACTGGTAACTGGCAACTAAAAGTCCCCCTCACTGCTTTCCTGAGTTTCCTCCTTTTTCTTTTTGATCACGGACTGGACGAAGAGAGTGTAGAGTGAGCCGGCGATCATCCCAAAGACCGAGAGGAAGAGGATCGGGAAGGTCATGGGCATGCTCTTGGCTTCGAAGAACATCCAAAAAGGAGTACTGGCTGTGATATTTTGGAAGCCAATAATGAGGATCAAAACCGTCATGGTGACGGCGCCGATCAAGTAGCCAATTTTCATTTGCTGAGGGTGTTAGTGAGTTCAAGCATGAGCTTAATTACTTTCAGTTGGTGCTGCAAGCGGAGACGATTGGGCGTACCAGCAGCGAAGGCAGTCCGCACTTCTTTCTTCTGTGATTCCGGGTGGCGGGCGGATTCCGCCTCGACTCGTGCTTCGATTTCCTTTTCTTCCACTTTGATCTTCTCCGTCTCGACCAGTTTATCGAGGATGAGGCGAACCTTGATACGTTTCTCCGCCTCGGGTCGGATTTCTTTACGAATATCTTCCTCCTTTTTCTTACTCTGCTCGAGATACTTGCTCCATTCCAAGCCGCCACTACCGAGTCGTTGCTGCAGATCTTTCAGCATAAATTCCAACTCCTCCTCGACGAGGCTCTCGGGGACTTCCACCTTGGCGATTTTGAGTAATTCAGTGATGAGATCGCTTTCCAGTTTTTGATTGACTCCCGCCTCCTTGCGCGCCTGCAACTGTTTCTCGATGTCTTGTTCCACTTCACTCCAGGTTTTTTTCTCGCCACCGCTGACTTTTTTGGCAAACTCGTCATCGAGCTTAGGCTCTTTGAGCTCTTCGACTTTGTGCAGTTTGATTTTGAATTTCACGTCTTTGCCAGCAAGGTGCTTGGCGTGGTAGTCGGCAGGGAATTTGACGGTGTGCTCACGCTCTTCTGCGACTTTCATCCCCTCGACTCCTTCCTCGAAACCCGGGATGAAACCACCTTCCCCGAGGACGATGGGGTGGTTTTTGCTCGCGGTGTTGTCGAGGGCGACACCGTCGGGTGTGAAGCCGGAGAAATCGATTTCTGCTCGATCACCCTTCTGCGCTGCACGATCGGTGATCACAGTGGCCTCGGTATTGCCACGCAGGATGTCCTTCACGACCGCCTCGATTTCCTTTTTCTCGACTTTAGCTTCCTCACGCTTCAACTCGATCTTTTTGTAATCGCCCAGTTCAACTTCGGGCAGCACGGCTACCCTGGCGACGAAGTTCAGCGGCTTGTCGCTCTTGACCTCGATCTTGGGATGACTGATTGCCGCGATCTTTTCTTTTTGAACGGCCTTGGCGTAGGCGAGCTTGATCGCGATGTCGAGAGCCTCGACCCGGATATTTTTTTCACCGACCTTTTCGATGATTTTGTCCTCGGGAGCCTTACCATCACGGAAGCCGTCGATCTTCACCTCTTTGGCGAAACGCTTGATGGCCTCAGCACGAGCAGATTCGAGAGAAGCATCAGGAACTTCAATTGTTAGCTCCACTTCGGATTTAGGGAGGGATTTTAGGGAAACTTTCATAAAAAAAAAGAGTTAAAAGTGAGTGAGAGTTTATCACAACAGGGGACAGGAATTTTAAATTTCGAATTTTAAGTTTCAAAACAAGGCCGAATGTAAGAATATTTGAATTCTTAAACCTTTTGAAATTAGTAAATTTAAAATTTTCCCCCAATCTTACGACGAAAAATAAATCCACTACCAAGCAAAGTAGCTAACCCCACCAGCCAGAAGATTTCAGTCGGGCCTTCTTGAGACAGCTCCGGCGCTTCGCTAGATACGGCGCGATAATTGACGACGGGTGTTTGGGCGGCGAACACCGCTGGTTGCCAAGCAGGTTGGTAAATCACGGAAACTTCATTGCTCGGCTCACTCTCTGTCCCGGCAGCGTCGATCGCGGTAACGACGAAGAAATAACGCTGGTTGGCGGAGAAGTTTGTGTTGGCCAGATAAGTATTGGCGTAGCCAGCCTCGAGGCGATGCAGATAGCCGCCACTTACGGTCGAGTAATAAACCCGGTAGGCTAACATTTCCGCACTCTCGGGCGCTTCCCAATTTAGCTGAACCCCGTTGCTGCCGGGAGTTGCTGTGAGATTACGAGGGGAGGGCAGCGAGCTGCTTGGGGCAATTTCCGGTACTGGTGCTAGTTCCGGGGCAGGAAGCTCAGGTTCTACTATCGGGCTTATGGGAAGATATTCATTGCCTACAGGTTCGGAAGCATTGTCTTCGTTTGCCGTTGCCGCGATAGGAGTCTCTTCAATTGAAATGTCTTCCGCCGAAGTGGGCAGATCGATAACTTGAAAGTCGGAACCACTGTCAGCTTTCAGACCGTCAACTGTGAGGGTGAAGTGACCGGTCGTGACTCCCGGAGGAACTTGTAGCTTCAAAATACGGTGACCTTCGTAATAGACGATTTCGATATTCTGAACACGCACAGTGCCCCCCACCTTCTTGGGAAATTCAATAATATTGTCCTTGGCTTTTTCTGCGAAATTCTCACCAGAGATATAAATGAAGTTACCTGGATTGCCGCTAGTGGGCTCGAACTTATTGATAATCGGGGGCGACTGCGTTGTCCCGGTATTCAGGATGGAGAACTCACCCGGGCTCACCGAAGTACCATTCACCGTCGTGACTGTCACCGGATAGGCACCAACCGCACTAACGGCAGGCACTTTCACCACAATCGTAATTGTACTGTTCGCGGCATAACCCACTGTCTCAATCGCCGCTTCATGCTTGCCAAACTTCACCGTGTTCTCTCCGGCAGTTATTCCAAGTCCCGTTCCGTTGAGATAAACAAAATCACCGGTGTCACCCGATGTCGGCATGATGGAATTGACTACAGGAGGGATTGCGGCGACTTCGGCCTGGAGAGTCGAGCTCTCCGAGCTGCTCGCGAAGACCAGAACAGCAAAAACGGCGACAGAAAGTAGCCCACCCAGAATGGTTTTCAGGGCAGAACGTTTTTTTCCGGATGACCGGGTAACTGGTTCAAGCATTTGTTTTTAGCAAGAAATCCCCACATTTTAGCAGAAATTGGCTTTAAATACAATCTAGGGTATAGGTGATAGGGTATAGGGAGCCCTTCGACTCACTACGTTCGTTCAGGGCAGGCAGGGAACAGTTTAGGTTTCAGGGCACGTCGTTCGCGAACGATGCACCAGGGTGGAGAACTTAGTTGATTGGTTAAAATCCCCCCTCCCCGGCAGGCCGGGGAGACCCCCTTTACGAAAGGGGGTTAAGAAAGCCCCCTCTTTTGTAAAGAGGGGTTGGGGGAGATTTAAGTTGGACAAAAACATCACCTTAACTTCACCCCAAAATTCAACTTGTTAATGAACAGTTCATTAACAAAAATAAAAAACATTCCCACTACTGTTCCCTGGAACCTAACCCCCGTGTTTCTCCCGCGCCTGCTTGATCGTGCCGACCATGTAGAAATCCTGCTCGTTTAAGTCATCGTGCTTGCCTTCGAGGATTTCCCTGAAGCCTTTAATGGTGTCTTCGAGTTTCACATGCTGGCCGGCGTTGCCGGTAAAGACTTCAGCCACGCTGAAGGGCTGGCTGAGGAAGCGTTGCAGCCTTCTGGCGCGGGTAACAGCCAATTTATCTTCCTCACTCAGTTCGTCGATACCGAGAATAGCGATGATGTCTTGAAGATCTTTGTAGCGTTGCAAAACTTTCTGCACGTCGCGGGCGACTTCGTAATGTTCTTTACCAACGACCTGGGGGTCGAGCTGACGACTGGTCGAGTCGAGGGGGTCCACTGCCGGATAAATTCCCTGCTCGGTCAGCGCCCTGCTAAGCACGACGGTCGCGTCCAGGTGAGCAAAGGTGTTCGCCGGAGCCGGATCAGTGAGATCGTCGGCTGGCACATAAACCGCCTGAATCGAAGTAATCGAACCGTCCTTTGTCGAAGTAATGCGCTCCTGCAGCCCTCCCATCTCACCTGCCAGAGTCGGTTGATAACCTACCGCACTCGGCATCCTTCCCAGCAGCGCCGAAACTTCCGAACCTGCCTGAGAAAAGCGGAAAATGTTGTCGATAAAAAGCAACACATCACGGTGTTCCACATCACGGAAATACTCTGCAACTGTGAGTCCGGTGAGTCCCACCCGCAGGCGCGCTCCCGGTGGTTCATTCATCTGTCCGAAGATCAGAGCAGTTTTACCAATCACCCCGGACTCTTGCATCTCCAACCAGAGATCATTACCTTCACGGGTGCGTTCACCCACGCCACAGAAGACCGAGTAACCACCGTGCTGTTTGGCAACGTTGTGGATGAGCTCCTGGATTAACACAGTTTTACCCACACCCGCTCCGCCGAAGAGACCGACCTTACCGCCCTTGGCGAAAGGGGCGAGGAGATCGACAACTTTGATGCCGGTTTCGAAAACCTCAGTTTGGGTGCTTTGCTCGGTGAATTTCGGAGCTTCACGGTGAATGGGCCAGCGTTCTTTGCACTTCACCTCGCCCTGGCCGTCAACCGGTTCTCCCTGTACATCCATGATGCGGCCGAGTGTCCCCTCTCCTACCGGTACGGTAATCATTTCGCCCGTAGCTTTGGCCTCCTGCCCGCGTTTCAAGCCGTCCGTGAGATCGAGCGCGACAGTGCGTACGACGCCGTCACCCAGGTGTTTGTAGACTTCCAGACCGAGCGCGTCTTGTTCGCCTCTATCAATTATGATTTTTTCGTAAATCTGCGGGAGATCCTCGGGGCCGAAGGCAATGTCCACGACCGGTCCGATCACTTGGCGGACCTTGCCTATCTTCGTTTTGGATTTTGTAGCAACTGCAGATTCCATGATCAGAAAGAGATTAACTTAATTTTTAGCCGGGAGAGTCTAGCGGGAGGCCTAGAATGAGTCAATTGGATTCTTGAGGAAAAGATTAGTTCAAATAAATTAGGATTCGTGATCAAGTTCTGGGAACTTAATTCTAGAATTAAGAACCTGTTCAACATTTTTACGATTAGCTGCTGTAAGGTCATTTAGATTTTCTCTTGGCACTTTAAACAGAATTGAGCGGCATAAAACTCCTTTAATCCTCTTAATTTTGATTGAAATAGGAAGAAAAATTTTCACCTCTTCCATTTTTTTGAACATTGCAATTAAATGGAAAAATGATTTGGCGGGAACCCTTAACTCGACCCAATCACCAGTGCTTGGTATTTGCCCTTCGGGTTCTTTGTTTTCGGGAAGTTCTGCCAAGGTTAGCATTGCAAAGATAAGATTTAGTTTTTAAGCAGACCGTCAGTTTATACCCGCGTAGACAGCAAGGCTACTGACTCGCGCTGGTTTTTGCTTCAAGGTTTTTTCCGCGTAAAATCAGAACATCTAACCCTCATTATCATGTTCTCAAAAACCTATCGGCGGCTGACGGCCGCAATGTTAACTTTGGCTTTGCTCACCGGCTGTGGCCTAAAGACCGAGGAAAAATCCTTGCTCGATCTGGATGTAACCCAAATCCAAGCGGAAAGTGAAATCGAGACGGTCGAGGGCACCCCTGCCGAGAAAGTTGACGCCTACACCGAGAAAGCTGAGGAAGCTCAGGCTAAACTCCAGCTTTTGCTCGAGTCAAAAAAGGCTGAGCAAGCAGAGAGCGAAGAATCCAGCTTTATCAATCTCATTCCGACTGCGTTTGCGCAGGATGATTCGGAGACTGCCTCAACCGCGGATGAGATCGCGGAGCTTTTAGCCGAGATCCAAACCTACACGGAGCTGGCTGCGGAAGCCGCCACTGAGGAAACTGACCCTGCAGGGGTAGCAGCCCTGCTTGAGGCCGTTCAGGAAACCCAGATTGAGACAGCCGACCTTCTCGATGGAGCTTCGGGTGATATTGGTGAGGCTGCGAATGCCGTGATTGAGGAAGTGGCTGGGGAGATCGATGCCAGTATCGAGGAAGTAGATGCAGCGGTAGCTGAGGTGAATAGTGCGCTGGAATCAGGTGCCAGTGAGGTTCAGATCGATATTGAAACTGACGTAGAAGATTTTTTGGCTGAAGGAGTAAAGAAGATTCGCATCAAAGACCGGCTCGATCACCAGAAGATGGCCGAACGTAAAGTGCAACGGGCCAAACAGGAGATCGAGAAAGTTAAACAAAAACTAGTCGAAAATGAGGTTCCTCAGGAGGAAGCCGATCAGGTTCTAGCTGAGCTCCAACAGAAGTTCGAGGAGTCCAACAAACTTCTCGAGGAAGGCAAATTCAAAGAGGCGACGAAATTTGCGCGAGAAAGTAAACGGGAAGGCAAACAGATAAAAAATGTGGTTGCCCGCGCCCAGGACGCCAAACAGCGTTTCGCTGAGCTGAAGCAACTAGCTGAGGATGGGGATCCGGTTGCCGCAGAAAAATTGGATAATCTCAAACCCTTGGTCGAGGAAGGTAAGCAATTCAAAGAGGTTCTCGACAATCGGCGCGAGGTTCACAAAGAGTTTCTCGAAGAGGTCAAGGCAGAACGAGCTGAGTTCAAGCAGGTCCGTCGTGATATCGACCAAGAGCTTTACGAGCTGAAGAAACTGGAAGCTCTGGGAGAAATTACTTCGGAGGAATTTACCGCCGAGAAAGGGGCGATCTTCGAAAAGAAACAGGTGATCCAAAAAGAGCGGATTCAGGTTCAGGAGCAGGTTCGCAGTGAGCATATTGATTTACTCAACGAGCTCAAAGGCTTGCCACTGGAAGAGATCCAAGCCAAAAAGCGGGAGCTGGAGGGAGAAAAACAAGAACGGGGACAAGCGATTCGAAGAGACCAGAAGAAATTAAACAAAGCAATCCAGACCGGAGACGAGGAGGCAGTTGAGGCGATTAAAGTAGAGATTACAGAGGGGCAGGAAGAAGTTCGTGAGCAAAGACAAGAAAAAGTTCAGGAGTTCGTGCTGAACAAGATCGAACAACTGCCGCCGGAAAAGCAGGAAGCTCTAAAAGAACGCCATGAAAACCTAAAAGCAGTTCAGGAAGAACGGCAGGAGCTGCGGAAAGAGCTGAGAGATCAGAGCCAGGAAGGACGCACCGAAATTCAAGAAGATAAGAAACTGCTTCGTGAGTCGATCCAGTCCGGTGATGAGGCAGCGGTTGATGCAGCGCGGGAAACAATCCAAATCGACCGTGAGGAGTACAAAGAGGAACGTAAAGATATTAAGCAGCTGCAGCAAAACGAGAGGGATGCCCTCGAAGGTGTGCCAGCGCCCTTGAAGAAATTAATTCAAGACGACCCGAAAGATTTAAAAGACAGAATGGAAGACATTCGTAAGCAGATCAAGGTTCCCAAGCCGGCTGATACAGATGCGGCTTCTCCGGGTTTAGCACTTGGAAAACCCCAAGTGCCAAAACCGGCTACTACTAATATTGTCCCGGATCGTAAACCAGCTCAGCCCAGCTCAGCTGGCGGTAGCGGTCCGCGAGACACGGGCGCACAAGGCGGAGTTTCTGATCCTGGACCTGGCAGAGGAAACCCCAAGGCGCCAGTGGCCGTTCCACCCAAAGCAAATAAGCCGGTTGGCCGTTAAGCTTTGGATAACTGAAAGAGGCAGATGTGGCTTAATGAACTTTTTGGGGTGTTTTTTTTATCTCAAAAGCTCATCAATTAGTTTAAGTTTTCTACTCCACTTCAAACCTCGATGGACTCTCAATCTATCCTTCAGATGAGAGAAAGAACCGTCTAGTGAGTTGGTT
>JBDRMN010000009.1:0-5840 GCA_043812055.1 Patescibacteria group bacterium | reverse complement strand
AAGGTATAAATACCGCGTGAATCGGTGTGGTGAATCTGTAGACAGCCAACACAACCACAACCGACACAGGCTTTTCTTCTGCGGGCAGTCAGCTGCCGAATTAGCCTGAGGGCAGTTCCGGGATGTGAGATTAGTCTGCGCAAGGTTTTTTGGTAGATTTTGTGATACATTTTGCGGGGGGTTAAGTGATAAGTATCACTCATCATTTTAATCCCCCAATGTTTCGTTAAAGATAACCATGGTTTAATTCAATGGAGTCATGTCCAATTCAGAATGCTTTTTTAGTCTCCCGGCGAAAATCTTTTTGACCTCTTGCAGACGCTCCTCACTCCCCGCCTCGAAACGCAGTGTGAGGCATGGTGACGTGTTGGAAGCCCGCACGATTCCCCAGGCACCATCATCGAAATTAACCCGGATGCCATCCAGCTTGTCGCAGTTAGGAAACTTTGTCGAAAACTCTGCCACAATTTTTTCAATCACCACGAACTTGTGCTTATCGTCGATGGGCAGCTTGATTTCCGGAGTCGCGTGCGTAGTCGGTACATCAGCTAGGTGCTCGGAAATTGTCTTTTTGGATTGCGAAAGGATACTGATAATTTTTGCGGCAGCGAGCAGCGCATCGTCTACACCGAAATAGTTTTCAGCAAAAAACATGTGGCCACTCACTTCCCCGGCCAGTAACCCCCCATCTTTTTTTAGTTTACGTTTGATGAAAGAGTGGCCGGTTTTGTAGCGAGTAGCTTTGCCGCCCAGCTTCTCAATCTCCGCAGCCAGAACGTGGGTGCACTTCACGTCGAAAACTACCTCGGCTCCCGGCTTGCGGGAGAGCAGATCACGCACCAGCAGGATGAGAGCACGATCTGCCGGGATGATCTCACCTTTTTCGTCGATAATCCCAATCCGATCACCATCACCATCGAAAGCAATTCCCAGATCAGCTTTTTCCGTCTTAACTCTCTCCTGCAATTCTTTCAGGCTCTCGGTATTTTCGGGGTTCGGCATGTGGTTGGGGAAGTTCCCATCCGGTTCGCAGTAAAGCTCGACCACCTCAGCCCCCAGCTCCTCACGCAAAAACTGCGGAGCGAAGTAACCCGCCGTGCCGTTCCCACAGTCCACCACCACTTTCAATTTGCGTTCAACCGGAGCGAGGGACTTGAGCTTACTGAAGTATTCCTGTCGGAAGTCAGCCGTTTCTACTCTGCCCGGTTCGATCTGAAAATCCCGTTCCATGCCCTCCACCACCCTTTTGCCAATGTTTTTAATTTCCTCTTCCGTTAACGGAATCGCGTGCGCATGCAGCAACTTAAAGCCATTGAACTCCTTGGGGTTGTGGCTCGCAGTAACGTTGATCCCTCCATCCAGACCCTGATCACAAGTTACGAAATAAACGTACGGACTCGTCGCGTGACCGAGGTCGAGCACATGAGCTCCCGATTCGATCAGACCCTCAATCAAAGCTTCGCTGAGAGCATCTCCCGTCAAACGATCATCCCGACCGACCACCAGTCTCGGTTTTTCAATTCCTAGTTCGGCGACATACTCATGACCGAGACGTTTGGCAAACTCAGGCGTGATCTCAGGATCTGGCCCCATGGCGATCCCTCTCACATCGTAAGCCCGGAAAGCATGAATTGGAAAACTCATTTGGATTTATTTATCACATCGCTCGCTCTATTGCTTACGAGTGCTTGACTTGTCACGTCGCTCGTGAGCGACGTGATGTAAAAACTCTTTCCATTTTTTGTCTCGCAGAACTTGCGCGTAAATGAAAATATCTTTGTCCCCCCGGCCTGAGAGATTTACTACGATTGATTTACCTTTCAGTTTCGGAGCAATCTCAAAAGCATAAGCGAGCGCGTGGGCACTCTCGAGCGCCGGAATGATTCCCTCGTTCTGCATCAACACTTCAGCTGCTTTGAGAGCCTCCCGATCCCGCGCCAAAACGTACTCAACTCTTTTGATCTGGGCGAGATGGGAATGTTCCGGGCCTACCCCCGGATGATCAAGTCCCGCCGAGATGGAATGTGTTGGCGCCAAATTACCTGATTTGCTCTGCAGGAACTCGCCAAAGAAGCCCTCGAAAAATCCAGTCGGGGCGTGCGGTTTGGTCGCGAGTCGGGAAGCATGTTGGCCGAGCCGCGAACTTTTGCCGCCCGCCTCTACCCCGATTAAACGAACACGCTTGTCCTTGAGGAACGGGTAAAATAAGCCGATCGCATTACTCCCCCCGCCGACACACGCCAGCAAATAATCGGGAAGCTTATGTTCAATTTTTTTGAATTGCTGACGCACTTCCTTCCCGATCACCGACTGGAAGTCGCGGACAATGGTCGGAAAAGGGTGCGGACCGAGAGCCGAACCGAGCAGGTAATGCGTGTCTTCCACATTCGCCGCCCAGTCGCGCAGCGCTTCGGCCACCGCATCTTTGAGTCTGGCGGTACCGGCCGCGACTGGAACGACTTTGGCACCCAAGCGCTCCATCCAAAAAACATTCGGGCGCTGGCGAGCCACATCGACCGCCCCCATGTAAATCGTACAATCAAAGCCGAATTTCGCCGCAATCGTCGCTGTCGCTACTCCGTGCTGACCGGCACCTGTCTCGGCGATCAAACGTTTTTTACCCATCCGTTTCGCCAGCAACGCTTGGCCGAGTACGTTATTAAATTTGTGCGCTCCGGTGTGATTGAGATCTTCGCGCTTTAAATAGATCTTGGCACCTCCTAATTTTCGCGAAATGTTCTCCGCGAAATAAAGCGGTGTGGGCCGACAGGAGTAAGTTGAAGCTAATTGATCAAATTCTTGCTGAAACTTTTTGTCTTTTTTCGCCCGCGCGTAAGTCTGTTCCAGCTCGACTAGCGCCGGCTGGAGGACCTCGGCTACGAAACGACCGCCGAACTTCCCGAAGTAACCGTTTTTACTCATGCGAAAATTTTAACACGAGGCTTGACTTTTTCATTTGCTGCGTTTAAATTGCTTAGCACAATGACAATTTCTTGTTCCCCACTCCGCACTATGATGATGCCTCTCACTGTTGAGGGGTAGTTCCGTGCGTGCGGGAAAAGGAATACCTCTCAGCAGAAATGCGAGAGGTTTTTTTATTAACCATATAAAAAGCCACAATCTCGCTCAACTATCCCCCCGCCTGTCAGCAAGGGTAGAATGGGCAATACAAAATGACCCCCTTTGCTAAGTAGTACTAATAGTTCAAAGTTTATAAATTAAAAAATTGATCAATTGAAAATTGTTTAGAAATTTAAAATTTAAAATTCGCAGTCATGCCTATCAATATCCCCACCAGCCTTCCGGCCAAAGAGATTCTCAAAAAAGAGAATATCTTTGTGATGACTGAGAAACGGGCTACAGATCAGGATATTCGTCCGCTCGAGATCGCGATTCTCAATCTTATGCCGACGAAAATCGCCACCGAAACACAGCTCGCACGGGTGCTGGGCAACACTCCCTTGCAGGTAAACCTCACGCTGCTCACCACGAAGTCTTACCAGCCGAAAAACACCTCCCGCAGTCACTTAAAGGCGTTCTATAAAACGTGGGGTGAGGTGCGTGATCGTAAGTTTGACGGACTGATCGTGACCGGTGCCCCGGTGGAGCAACTCGACTGGGAGAGTGTGAAGTACTGGGACGAGCTCACTCAGATTTTCGACTGGAGCGTCCACAACGTTTACTCCAGCTTTTTCCTCTGCTGGGGAGCCCAGGCCGCCCTGCAGCATTTTTACGGAGTGCCGAAGTACGCTTTACCCGAAAAAAAGTTTGGGGTTTTTCCCCACCGAGTCACCCAAAAAAATCAGATCTTGCTGCGTGGTTTCGATGATGAATTTCTCGTACCCGTTTCCCGCTACACCGAAGTTCGTCGGAAAGATATTGAAAAAGTACGAGATCTCCAAATTCTTTCCGAGTCGGACAAGGCCGGACTTTACCTTGTTCGCCACAAAAAACGCCGCCAGATTTTCGCCTTCAATCATCCCGAGTACGAAGCCGAGACACTCTTGAGCGAATATAAACGCGACCTTGCTAAGGGTTTGCCGATCAAGCTACCTAGAAATTACTTCCCGAATGACAACCCCAAAGCCAAGCCCCTGATGCGCTGGCGGGCGCATGCGAATTTGATTTACAGTAACTGGCTCAATTACTACGTCTACCAGGAAACCCCGTACGAACTTTCTAAAATTAAATAACTTTTAAATCCTTAACTCACCTTTGAAATGTCTAAAAATCATTCACCCCAACCTGAAACCATCTCGCTCCACGCGGGCCAGGTACCCGATCCTACTACCACTGCCCGGGCTGTACCGATTTATCAAACCACGAGCTACGTTTTCAAGAGCACTAAGCATGCCGCCAATCTTTTTGGGCTTAAAGAGTTCGGGAATATTTATACCCGTTTGATGAATCCTACTACTGACGTGCTGGAAAAACGGCTGGCGGCGCTCGAGGGTGGCACTGCCGCACTCGTGACGAGTAGCGGACAGGCCGCCACCTTTCTCGCCATCCACACACTCGCCACTACTGGCGATCATATCATCGCCTCGGCCTCTCTCTATGGCGGTACGGAAACTCTCTTTCGTTACACTCTCGCGAAAATTGGAATTGAAGTAACTTTCGTCGACGGGCTTACGCCGGGGAATCTAAAGAAGGCAGTGCAAAAAAACACGCGCGCAGTTTTCATCGAAACGATCGGTAATCCGAAAGGGGACGTGCTCGACATCGCCGGTATCGCCAAAGCCGCTCACGCCGAGAAACTTCCGCTTTTAATCGACAATACCTTCGCTCCTGTTCTCTGCAAGCCAATCGAACACGGTGCCGATATCGTAATTCACTCTCTCACGAAGTGGATCGGTGGACACGGCACTTCGATCGGTGGAGTGATCGTAGACAGCGGAAACTTCGACTGGGGCCAGGGCCAGCATCCGGACTTCACCACTCCAGACGAGAGTTACGGTGGCCTGAAATACGCGGACATCCAAACTGCCTTCGGGGAGCTTGGTAACATCGCCTTCGCGATCAAAGCGCGTGTACAAGGTATGCGTAATATCGGTCCTTGTCCGAGCCCCCAGAATTCTTTTCTGCATTTACAGGGAATCGAAACTTTGCCGATCCGCATCGCTCGTCATTCCGAAAACGCCCTGAAACTAGCTAAATGGCTGAAAAAACAAGCCAAAGTAACGTGGGTGAACTTTACCGGTCTGCCCGAGCACCCGCATCACCAGAACGCCAAGAAATATCTCAAGGGTGGTTTTGGTTCGGTGTTAACTTTCGGAGTCAAAGGTGGCAAACGAGCAGGTGAGAAATTCATCAACGGCGTTGTGCTCGCCAGCCATCTCGCCAATGTCGGTGACGCCAAAACCCTTGTCCTCCATCCCGCCTCGACCTCGCATTCGCAGCTTTCTCCTAAAGCATTACTAGCCGCCGGAGTAACTCCCGAAACCGTGCGAGTGAGTGTAGGCATCGAGCACATCGACGATATTATCGCCGACTTCGAGCAAGCGCTTCAAAAATGTTAGAAATGTTCTATCTCCCCCGCCACGGCGGGGGATTGTTCTACCCCCCGCACCAAGTTTCTACCGAAACTGGTGCGGGGTTGTTCTAATTGTCCTTTGGCAGGTTGCTGAATCCCGCGAATGAGAGAAGCAGCTCATTCGAACAGTTAGAACAACTAGAACACTTAGAACAAAATTCATCCTTCTTCAAAAAGTGACGTCGACAAATAACGCTCGCCGGTATCCGGCAGCAGCACCACGATCGTCTTCCCTTTGTTCTCCGATCGATTGGCCAGCTGGATTGCCGCGGCTGTGGCTGCGCCGGAACTGATCCCCACCAGCAAA
>JBDRMN010000008.1:0-5815 GCA_043812055.1 Patescibacteria group bacterium | reverse complement strand
AGGCGAACTCTTATGCTAAAGTTCCTTCACCTGGCTGATCTACATCTTGGCGCAGCACCTACTTTTTTAGGTGACCTGGCCCAAGATAGAGCATTGGATTATCTGGATGTATTTCAACGCGCCATTGATTATGCAGTCGAGCCATCGAATGGAATCAATTTTGCTCTCATTGTGGGAGATTTTTTCGATGTCGCGCATCCCTCTCAGGATGTAATTCGGTTCACGGTTAATCAATTAAAACGACTGGCTCAAGCAGGAATTCCGCTCATTGTTACCCCAGGCAACCACGATGGCATTGGGGCACCTGAAAGTATTTATCGAGATTCGAGCATAAATTCACTGATGAAGGTGATACGGAGCCCGCAAGTAGAACACTTCGATTCGATGGTCATAAACGGTGAAGTTGTGCATTTCTATGGTATGGCCTGGGATGTACAATCCAAACCGCCATTTGATGTATTTCATAAAAGAGAAGAGGATGGCTACCATATTGCCATGATTCATGGCACGTTAAAAGGGGGATTGTTTACTGAAGGTCATTCCCGTGAAGTTCCCCTTGATTTAGATAACCTGGCAAAAAGTGGTATGGATTACATCGCTCTAGGGCATCTACACAAATTCCAGAAAAAAGATGCTGGAAAAACTCCTGTGGTTTATCCAGGCAGTTTGGAAAGCCGTCGATTCTCGCCTGGTGAAGATGGGGATAGGTACTTGGTTGTAGTAACTTTAGATCAACCACAAAGCGCAATCATAAATCAATTCAAATGGAATAAAAAATCATTAATTTCAGAGAAGCTTGATTTGGATCAAGAATTGATTGAGACAGAGAGCGAGCTTTCTGAAATGATTCAATCAAAATATGGGTCTAAAAACACCCTATTGAAGTTGACTTTGACAGGAAGCCCGCCATTTGTAATTGACATAGATGCACTAATCACTCGTTTGAGTGGGGATATTTATTGGATGGATATTGCGGATAACACAAGCGCCTTTGATAGTGTGTTGGCTGAAACTTGGTCCAGGGAAGAAACCATTCGAGGGTTATATGTTCGGAAATTGAAGCAGAGGCTTGATGCTGCAGAATCGATCGACGAAAAACAAAAATACCAATTAGCTCTAAAACTGGCAACACAGGCTTTTCAAAAGTCATCCCGGAAGAAGTAAAGATGCTGATAAAGAAAGTTGTCTTAAAAGGCGTTGGGGTTTTTAATGATCATCTCATCCAATTCTCCGATGGGAAAATAAATGTCATCGTAAGTGAGAATGAGACAGGCAAATCCACCCTATGTAATGCAATTGCCGCTATCGTCTATGGCTTTCCGAGTAAAAGCGAAGCGGATTTGAGACGTTCTTGGGATTATAACGGCGAATATAAAGGAAGATTAGAGATTGATCTTAATGGGAGTTTGATAAGCATAGAGAGGAATTTTGAAAACAACAATGTGAGAATGACAAAGATTACTGCCGAGGAAGAGGAAACCCTTTTTATTGGCGATGCAAATCCTAAAGGTCGAACTGAAGAACCAAGAGCTTACCGTAAATTTCTTGACGATTTAGGTTTCCCTCCTGAGACAGTATTTCTAAGCGCAATCTACGTGGGTCAACTTGATGTTGAAATAGAAATAGATGATGAATTGAGGCAACATCTTTCTGGTGCTGGTAAGGCAGATTATTTAAATGCATTAAATGATCTCGTGAAACAATACTACTCCTTAACACGACAAGGTCTGCCAGGAGATAATCCAAAAAGATTAGATAAAAAGCTAGAAGAAATGCTTGCAAAAAAAGATCAGCTAATTGAGGAACTCAGAAATGCCCAATTACAGGGCGCAGAATTAGTAAAGACCGAAAATAGCTTGGAAGATGAAAGGTGGGTGTATCAGGAAACAATAAACAAGAAAAACAAAATTGAATCCGAGAAATCTGCATTGGATGAGTATCTCAATCTTTTGATAGAACGAGATTCTCTTAATCAAAGAATAAAACTGGAAGAAGAGAAAAAAAAGCAAAGAGAAGATTTGGTTAGGACAATTAGCGACCTGGAAAGACAATTAATTGGAGAAAAATTTTCGATCTACAATTCCCTTTCTGAAAGTTCACTTCAAGACCTGGAAAAGTATGTACAGTCAGACGCGGAAGATATATCTCGCGAAATACAGAAAATCCAATCGGAAGAAAACCAATTAAATTCCGAACTAAACGATCCTCGTTTCGCGGGATTTTCTGACATACATGAAGACATAGGTGGAGTTATTAAAGAACTAAGTGATGAAAAAAGAAATCTTGCGGAATTAGAAAAAAGATCTACTAACTTTGCCGAGAGTTTAAAGACTAAACCACCTCGTTGGTTGCTTTTTCTAGCTCTTGTTTTCATGGGTTTGATCGGTGCTGGTTTAGGTGTAACAGCAATATTGCTCATAATAAACAATCATTCTATCGGCATCGCACTTGGGCTATTTATATTTGGAGCGTTCACTGGTGTTGCAGCTACGGTCTTGTTCATTATTCAAAGTAATCGCATACAGAAAGAAAAAGAAAAACAATTTGAATTAAAAACTCAACTCGAGGAAAAGCAGAACACCTACAATGAATTGTTGAGAAGAATTAAACCCATCCTACAAATGGCAGATGAGAATTCAATTGTATTCGAAGCTTTGGGAGAAAAATGGGAACAGTATAAACAAAAAAGAACATTGTTGACAAAATTAATTGAGAGGAAGGAAGTTTTATCCCCACGAGCATTACTAAATATTCGCACTAATCCTGAGATTAGACCTATTCTAGATTCAGCTTCTGCAGCCATTATTCGGGAACAAGTAAAAGAATTCCGCTCATTAAAAACCAGGTTAGAGACAAATAAAGATAATCTGGGAAAAATAAGTAATCTCCATGATTCGTCGAATACAGATAAACCCCCACAAGATCGTTTTAGGGAAATTGTAATTCTAATGGATCAACTTACGAAAAATTATCCGAACCTCATTGTTTATAAAGAGAATAAGAACACATGTCTAATTCAACAAAATAGACTAATGGGCGAGATCAATCAGCTTTCCACTGAAATAAAGAATATTGATTCAAATATTCGCAATTTAGAAATCCGCCTTGGGCAACTGAGAATTTCCGAGGTTAGAGACCTGCAACTTGTTCAAGAAGAAATCCAAGATACGGAGGATGCTATTAGAAGATTGCAAGACCGCACGTCTGCACTCAGTGTTGGGATTGAGGTTCTCAAAGACGCAATTAAAGAGTATGAGGAAAATCATATCTCCCGGCTTTCTAAAATTGTATCGACAAACTTTTCTAAATTTACCCATGGAAACTATAAACGCGTTGAAATTATGCCTGGGGATTACCCCAAAATATATACCAAAAAAGAGAGGTGTATTGAGCCATCTCAATTAAGCGCTGGAGCGAAAGATCAGTTGTTTTTCGCTATTCGGCTCGCGATATCAGATATTTTGTCAAGTGAAATGCCTTTACCACTAATTTTGGATGAGACCTTTGTTAATTACGATCAAAGAAGGTTGGATCTAGTTCATGACACTCTAAATACTTTAGTAACTACGAAGCAGATCATTCTCCTCTCTCATGATTCGAGGTATAAATCTTGGGCCGACACTTTAATAAATTACTCCAGTCCAAGTAATAGCTAAAGGAGGTTGACAATGAACGTCATCAATGGGAGAAGGAATTTCAGCCGGTGAATGAGACCTGGAAAGTCATGCCCCAGCCAGCGCAAGGCAATCCCTGTCCTGCTAAAACGGGCAATAACGTTATCACTCGCGCCAAGAATAACTATTCGTTCAATCAATTACACTAACAAAGTACCTTACCAATGAAATTCTTGCTTTTTGTGCAAGAATTCTCACCACAAAGGTCACAAAGGGACACGAAGGTTCTTGAGGTTTTCCTTTGTGTATCTTCGTGTCCTTCGTGGTAAATCTCTTTTAGTTCCGGCTTGTCCGGGTTAGGTGTTCCTCAATACGGTTTTTCGACTTGGAGATCAAAAAATGGCGCAAAATGCTTGAGGTTAAGCGTTGCCAGAGGCAATCCGTTTTTTATCGCGGTTGCAGCAATCAGACAATCCAGAAAACCAATATTGTGGCTCAAATGGAAGCGTTTGTAGGATTCCAACGCCGACGCGGAAATATCCTCCGCCACCCAGGCAATTTCATAGAGATCAAGTTCACGCTCGACGACGCGTTGTTCGGCGCGGTTGCGGCAGCCTGCCAGGAGTTCTGCGCCGTAATCACCGAAATCGTAAGCGCACTTTCGGGGAGTGAGTCAATCCAATCGCGCGCCAGCTTGGAACCGCGCATCAAATCAACGAGTATCGTTGTATCCAGCAGCCATCTATTTGCTGGGGTTGCCATCTGCCCGCATCTCCACCCGGCGTCTTATCTCCGTGGCGAAAGAGACTGTATCTGCGATATCGGTGCGTTCAGCCCAGATGCCAAAAGCCGGATGCGTTGAATCGCGCCGCGCAGTTCGTTTGGGTTTGTCAGAGACTTGCAACAGGATCACTTCGACCGCGCCTGCTGTCACATCGCGAGGAATTTCGATAATCAAGCGACGGTCGCGCGTAATTTGTCCTTTGAGTCTGGTCGCGTACATCGCTCCTCCTTTCTACAAAGATTATACTTCAATCAGTCAATTTCTCCACCACCCAAAAATGCGACAATCCCAGCGCCTTCAGCGGCGTCTTTTCCAGCCATTGCAGCGCCAGCCGCAGGAACTTGCCCAGCCAGCCGAAACGGGCAATGAGATTGTCGTACGCGCCGAAAATGATGCTGCGCTCAACATAGCCCAGCGGCAAACCGGCGAATAGTTTTTCGAGATCACGGCGGGAATAGACGCGCACGTGCGGGGCGAGCCTATCCCGCCAACGGCGCGGCAGGTAATTGACCAGCGGTATATTGCCAAAATGATATTTTCCGCGCCAATAAATGCCGTGCGTCTCGAACGGATAGCCGCGGCTGGGGACGAACAGCACCAACCGCCCGCCGGGCTTCAGGACACGAAATATCTCCTCCACCGCCTGGCGGTCGTCGCGGACGTGCTCGAGCACCTCGTGGCTGAGGATCAGGTCAAAATTGTCAGCCGGGTATGGAAGCGCCTCGCCGGCCGCGCAGGTCACCAGGCTTCGCCGCGAGCGTTCACACCGTCCCGGTGTCCTTGCGGGAGCCGAGCGGTCCGAGCGCTGATGCGCCTCTCGCACGCGCTCGAAGTCATATTCCAGTCCAAATACTTTCCCGCTGAAGACCTGCAGATGTTCGATGTACATGCCCACGCCGCAGCCGTCTTCCAGGATGCAGCCCTGGATGCGCTCGCCCGCGGTGCGTAAAATCATCTCTAAGCGGCGTTCCTGTCCCGCTCTCCAAACGTAGGAAGGTTCGCCGCGCAGGGCGGCTTTTTCGAGGTCGCGTTTGCTCATGCCCTGACTCCCCAGTGGATGGCGACTGTCCCGAACATCAACCGTCGAAAGCCAACCTCTCGAAAACCTGACGCCTCCATGTGGATAGCCAGCGCTTCGGCCGGCAGGAATTTTTCGGTCGAAGCGCGCAGGTATTGATAATCCTCACCGTGACGCGCAACCGCCCCGGCCAGCAAAGGGATGAGGATATGCAGGTGAAGCCAGACCAGCGGCGCGAAAATGCCCGGCTGCGGACGGGTGGTGTCGAGGATGACGATCCGCCCGCCGGGTTTGAGCACGCGGCGCTGTACACGCAGAACGCCAAGCACAGCCGGGACATTGCGCACCAGAACGCCGGAAACGGCCGCGTCGAAAGTCTGTGGCGGGAACGGCAAGCGG
>JBDRMN010000007.1:0-11074 GCA_043812055.1 Patescibacteria group bacterium | reverse complement strand
AAATCCGACTATGACTATAATTCTGAAGCAGAGAGGGGGTGAGTATGAATGAATAAGTTTTTCCTAGAAGAAGAAGGTGGTGACGATGCTGCTGCTGGTGACGATGCTGCTGCTGGAGATGACGCTGCTGCTGGTGATGACGCTGCTGCTGGTGATGACGCTGCTGCTGGTGATGACGCTGCTGCTGGTGACGATGCTGCTGCTGGAGATGACGCTGCTGCTGGAGATGACGCTGCTGCTGGTGATGACGCTGCTGCTCCGGAAGCTGCGGAAGAGGCCGAATAGTATTTTTCTCCGCAAACAAAAAGCCCCTGCCTTCTCCGGAGGGGCTTTTTTGCTGCACTCCGCTCTGAAAATTTTGATGGAATCCCGAACCGGTTTGGGATAATTCGCCTAGGCGAATTACTTTTTGCCGCCGATATCCTTGCGGACTTTTCTGATTACGTCAGCGGCAGCTTCTTTGCCGCCGAGACCGAAGGCTAAACCAAAAGCTGCAGCGAGAGCCAGACCGAGATTATTGAAAAAAGAACTCAGAAAGCTTCCGCCAACCTGCAGTTGGCCAAGTGCTACGATTACTGTGAAGATGATCACCGCGTAGCGGACGATTGTGCTCACTACGTGCGGAGACCCGGTTTTGGTTGCTTTCGTCGTGCCGTGGGCTAGGTCAGCGACGAAGTTGGCGATCAATACACCAGCAATCACGATAAGGACAGCGATAATCACATTCGGAATGTAGTTCAGCACATTACCAAGGAATTCATTGATCTGGGGCAGACCAAAAGCTTTGGCTGCCGACATGAAGAAGGCGATGAGGATAAACCATTTTGTCACTTCTTCGAAGATGGCCTCGATATTTAGCTGAATTCCGGCTTTTTGGAAAATGTTCTTCACGCCGGCGGTAGTCAAAACCTGATCAAGACGGATCACTTCGGTGATTTTTCCGATGACCCGGGAAATGATCTTGGCGACAATCCAACCGACGATGAGAATCACGATCCCTTCGGCAATATTGGGGATCACGCTGAGGATACCGATCCACAAGCTCTCGAAAGAGCCCCGGATATTGTCAACGAGATCGGTAACAACTGTTGAATCCATTTTGTGTGGGGTTATGGTGGTTAGACTTAGACGGGTTAAAGGGAATAAAATAAGTGCTTGAAGCCATGCAAGCTGAACACAAAATTAGTTCAGTTTTCTGCACTTTAGAATGGGGAAAACCCCCCGTCAAGGCTGAATGTAAAATTAGTTCACAAAAGCTGCTAATTAGCTTAAAAAAGCCTAAAGGTTAGATTGACAAAAGCTACTTATCCTCGCGAAGCTGAAGCATGCTAAACTCCCTCAATCCGCCTACTCCCGCGTACGCGGGATTCGGGGACAAGTCGGACTTCCTTGTCTGACCATAGCGGACAAGATTAACATCCTTCCCATGTACGAAATTACTGATCTCAAGATTGGCACGAATGTTTCTATCGACAGTGAGCCCTACAAGATAGTCTGGAACCAGTTCAGCAAGACCGGACGCCAAGGTGGCGTGATGGTGGTAAAGCTGAAAAACCTCAGAAGCGGCAAAGTAATTCCCAAAACTTTCCAAGGCGCGGACAAGATTCAGCCAGCCGAGATTCTCATGAAGAAGGCCCAATTCCTCTATAAGGATGGAGAGGGTTTTAACTTTATGAATTCAGAGGATTACGACCAGTTCTCTTTGCCACCAGAAGCGGTCGGAGAGGCCGGGCAGTTTATGCAGGATGGCGAGGAGTACGACCTGATGTATTACGACGGTACGCCGATCAATGTGAATCTGCCGATCAAGATGGAGTTCAAAGTTATCGAGACGCCCCCGGGGGTGAAGGGTGATACGGCTTCCGGTGGCACGAAGCCAGCCAAGCTGGATTGTGGGATCTCGGTTCAAGTGCCACTCTTTATCGAGGAAGGGGAAAAGGTTCGGATAAATACGGAAACGCTGGAATATGTGGAAAGGGCGTAGAGACGCCCCACCGGGGTGTCTCTACTGTTGAGGCACTTCATGAATTGCCTTTACTTGATCAATCGGGCCCAACTCTTCGGGCAAAACTATGGCTGTGCTAGAATCAAGAGAATCTAATTTTAAATGGCCGAATTAGCTCAAGAGAAACGTAGTACGAAACACCGCCGATTGCTCGACTGGAATTACATTAGGGCGGGGCGGTATTTTGTGACGATCTGCGCGAGAGACCGGGGATATGTTTTTGGCGGGATCAGAAATGGCAAGATGGGTTTAAATGAGATTGGAAGGATTGTGGAGAAATTTTGGAAGGAAATTCCTAAACATTTTTCGTTTGTACAATTGGACCGTTTTGTTGTGATGCCGGACCATCTACATGGAATTTTGGTGATTGATGGTCAGAAAAACTTTTGTAGAAGCGTTGCATGCAACGCTTCTACATACGTCATCGGCAACCACCATGAAACTGCCGAGGATTCATGCAACGCTTCTACACACACTATTGATAGAAAAAAATACCATGGACGATATCCACGATTATCGGAAGTTTCTCCTAAACAAAGATCCTTGTCTGCGATAATTAGATCCTTCAAGTCGGCGGTTACGAAACAGGTGCGTGAGAAATATTCTTGGGATGGTGACTTCTGGCAGGCTCGTTTCCATGATCGTATTATTGGAAGTAGTTCAGAGCTTGAAAAAATTCGAGTTTATATTGCCCAAAATCCTGATATTTGGGAGCGCGAGAAAGAATTTTAAAACCTAGCCTTTTATTTAATGAACAAGTTCAAACTCGTTTCGAATTTCAAACCCGCCGGTGATCAACCGGCGGCGATTGCGCAGATGGTGAAAGCCCTGAAGGCGAACGTGCACGATCAGACGCTGCTCGGGGTTACAGGTAGTGGTAAGACTTTCGCGATGGCGAATGTGATTGAGCAGCTGCAGCGGCCCGCACTGATTGTTTCCCAAAATAAAACCCTAGCCGCGCAACTTTGTTCGGAATTCCGCGAGTTTTTTCCAAAGAACGCAGTGCACTATTTCGTGAGTTACTACGATTACTACCAGCCGGAGGCTTACATGCCAGCAACCGATACTTACATCGAGAAAGACGCGTCAATCAATGAAGAGATTGCCAAGTTCCGCCATGCGGCCACGCAATCCTTACTGACTCGTCCGGATGTGGTGATCGTTGCTTCGGTATCGTGCATTTACGGCTTGGGTGACGTGAAGGCCTACGAGGCTTTGAAATTCACGGTTAAGCTGGGCGAGAACTGGAAGCGGGACGAGCTGCTGCGGAAATTCGTTGATCTCCAATACACGCGCAGCCAGCTTGACTTCAAGCGCGGCCAGTTCAATGTCCTCGGAGACGTGGTTGAAATCTATCCACCGGATGCGGACGGGGAAGTTATCCGTCTGGATTTCTTCGGAGATGAGATCGAACGCGTCACCCGGGCGGATCACTTCACGGGTGAAATTGTCGACGAAATTGAAGAATTCACCTTTTTCCCGGCGAAGCACGATGTGACGACGCAGGAAAAGATCGCAGGAGCAGTGGCCCAGATCAAGGTAGATCTCAATCAGCGCCTAGACGAGCTAAAGCATCTGGGTAAAAATATTGAAGCGGAACGGCTAAAAACCAAGACGGAATACGATATTGAGATGATGCTGGAGGTTGGTTACGTCAGCGGCATCGAGAACTACACGCGTTATCTCTCTGGTAAGTCTTCGGGTGAACCGCCGAGCACCTTGATCGACTATTTCCCGAAGGATTACCTCCTCTTTATCGACGAGTCCCACGTTACCGTTCCGCAGATCGGGGGCATGTATGAGGGGAATCGTTCCCGCAAGCAAACGCTGATCGAACACGGTTTCCGGCTCCCCAGTGCGATGGACAACCGTCCGCTGAAATTCACCGAATTCGAGAAGCGCATGGGGCCGACGGTTTATATCTCGGCCACCCCGGCCGATTATGAGTTCAAAAAGTCGAAGAAAAACGTTGCTGAAATGATCGTCCGGCCAACCGGCCTGCTCGATCCGGGTATCGAAGTGAAACCCACCAAAGGCCAGATGGATGTGGTTTTCCAGGAGATTGAAGATACCGTTAAGCGCGGAGAAAGAGTCCTGATCACGACACTGACCAAGAAGTCGTCCGAGGCACTCACAGAGTTCCTCACCGAAAACGGGATCAGGGTGCGCTACCTCCATTCCGATGTGGATACGATGGACCGGATCGAAATCTTGCGTGATTTACGTTTGGGGAAATTCGACGTCCTGGTGGGGATCAATCTCCTCCGCGAAGGGCTCGACCTACCCGAAGTTTCCACGATCCTGATCCTTGATGCGGACAAGGAAGGTTTCCTGCGCTCCGCCCGCTCGCTAGTCCAAACGATCGGTCGCTGCGCCCGGAACGTAAACGGCCACGTAATCATGTTCGCCGATCGGGAAACCGACTCGATGAAGGCGGCAATCGATGAAACCAGCCGTCGCCGGAAAATCCAGAGAGCCCACAATAAAAAACACGGCATCACTCCGCAGACGATCAAAAAGTCTGTGGCCGACATTGCAGGTCAAAAACACGAGGAACATGCGAAGAAGATCGATCCCAGCAAAGTCCCGACTGAAGAACTCGATCACATCATCGGGCAACTGGAGGTAGAGATGGACATGGCGTCGCAGAACCTGGAATTTGAAAAAGCTGCTGAGCTGCGTGACCAGATCGATGCTTTCCTGGAGTTGAAAGGGAAGGGGAAGACGAGGGTGAGGAAGAATTGATTTTCAATGTGCAGTGTGCAATGTTCAATGTGCAATAAGGTGGAAAGTAGTTGCAAAATGAAGTCTTTTCACTAAAATCCCGACACTTTAGATTTTTAACCAAAATTTTTATGGATGCAACAAAAATAAAGCAAAAAATCGAAGAATTACTTTCCAAGAAAGAAAAATCAATTCGCAACAAAAACGCGCTTACATCGTTCCTAAAACTAATTCCACCAGTTGATGCCCTGTGGCAAGTTTTAGTTGGCTCGAAAGAAGTGATTGACGTGCAACGCCAAAAATTAACCATTGAAGAAATACTTGGATTTGTTATTGCGATAGACCAAAAGCTTGAGGGAGAAAAGGTAGCATCTTCTAATCCAAAGATCTCGATTTTGCTTGAAAACATTAAAGCAGATGAAAATGTTGTTGGCCTAAAAGGAAACACCTCAAGTCCTGAAATGAAAAAAATGTTTGAAAACCCTGTTGATATTGAGTTGAAAAACATTCAAGCGAAAAATGTAGTTGGTGCTAAATTTAATGTAGACGCAGAAATGCCAATCAAAAGAGGTTTAAGTGTGAGAAGTCCTTTTGCAAGGGTTGGGCTTGGCCCTAAAGTTGTCTTAGGGAAACCAACCCAAAGAAATAATTTTTTGGTGGGCTCTTCTGGGCTTGAATCTGCCTACATTCTCGCCTAGCTTAGATATCTACGAGATAATCTCGCTCAATTCTTCTTCAAAACCAAAACCAGTATCGTCTTCTGTGAATTTTTGGATCATTGGTTTTAGATCAGGATTTTTCTGGGCATATTGTCCACACTGCTCGACCAATGAGGAAATACAATTTCCAACTGTGCCATTGGAATCGTCTATGCGACCATGAGAAAGTTTTTTGCTGAGCTTTAAGACCAGCGCCCAAATATATTTGGCATTTTCTTTGCTGGCTGGCAGGTTTTTGATTGCCTCCTCAATAATACCAGATCCAACATCCAGCTCTCGCTGATAGCTAAACCAGATTTTCGAGGGGCCGTTGTAGGGTTTAATTTTGCGCATACCTTGTGCAACCAGCCGTTTTACCTCTTCGAGATTATCAGGAGAATATTCTTTTGTTTCCTCAATTTTTCCGCTTAAATGCAGTACAGCCAAACCGAGTGCCAGCATGTGTTTACACAACTGGTCATTTTGTCCCATGTAGCAGTCGCAATAGCCGCGATCGATATCTTTTCGCGAGAGACTAACTTGATATGGAGATGTTCCTTGAACGGTGGCGGTGTAGCCGTTTGGTCCCTCATCTATGTTTTGTACTTTTCCAGCTTCAAACAATTTTTGTGCACGTAAAAACATCGGTTCATCCACCGAATATTTAATATCCTGAATTGTAAAGGCAGGCTGAATCATACAAGCTGCTCAAGTGTTTTTTTATCTAGCTGCTCATGATGCTTTAATGGTGGGCCCGCTTGGACTTGAACCAAGGACCAATTCGTTATGAGCGAACTGCTCTAACCACTGAGCTACGGGCCCGAACTGAAGAGATTTTAACGTAATTTGAAAGAGCCGACTGCTCTAACCACTGAGGGACGAAGTCCGGGCTTTGCCCCTACGGGCCCGAGATAGGATGGCTACTTTTTCAGAGTAGCCTTTCGTTGATTTTAGATGAAATTCTCTTTTGTGTGCACCCTTTTTGCTTTTAAATTTTTCAGTGTAGATAACTTCAAAAGGCTTGTAAGGCTTTGTTGATTTGGAGTGTCCACTATTATGTTCCTTTAATCTTTTTTCCATATCTTGAGTTACTCCAATGTAGTGATAATTTTTCGCAGTGCTTTTTAAAATATAAACAGAATACATAATTGTGCTCTAACCACTGAGGGGCAAAGCCCAGCCTTCGGCTCTACGGGCCCGAGATGCTTGGATTTTAGCATGCAGTTTTTTAGTTGTGCGTTAGAATCTCTGAAATGAAAACAAGCAACTTTGATTACCATTTGCCGAAAAGTTTTATTGCGCAATGCTCAGTTTGCCGCTCTTTTTTACCTGTAAATACATTTGCTTTACAGTATAACTTTATGTAAAATTGAATTAGCTTAAAATCATAAACATGCCTACTTCCATTCGTAATTTTCGAATCGCCAACGAAACCTGGCAACCGGCGCGCAAAAAGGCCGATGCTGTCGGTGTGTCACTAACTTTTGTCGTGAAGTCGGTTTTGCGTGATTTTGCGAGGAGAGGAGAAGTCACGATCTCGGCGCCGGTAGAGATCAAGATGCCTCGCAGTACCGTATTGCGGAGCCAACGTTTTGCGAAAGCAGCGCGGGTAGCGCTAAAGACTAAAAAATAATGCAGCTTTTGCTACCGGCCTCAATCGTAGCTAATGAAATAATCCCGCTCCTGAAGGATTTTCCGTTTGAGACGATTGTCAAGGCGGCCCAAAAAGTAAAAAGCGGCCTTGGTGTAAAAATTTCCGGAGCACCACCGAATTGCCGTTATTTCAAAATCTATCTAACAAGCAAGACATCTGCCGGGCGAGCGGTTTTCCTGGTGCAGGTTATAAACGACCAAATCACCCCTCTGCTAATCCGTCGTAAGGACGACAAAGTTGGTAAGAACATTACGCCCCGAAACCGAGTTTTTGTAGCTACGATTAATAAAAACCTTGAACTGGCAACGAGAGATTTAGAGCAGGGAGAATTTGAAACAATAGAGCTGAAATGAAAACAAGCGACTTTGATTACCACCTGCCGAAAAGTTTTATTGCTCAGAAGCCCGCAAGCCCGCGGGATTCGTCGAAGCTACTTGTCTATGACCGGGGGACTGGGAAAGTCGAGCATCACAACTTTTCCGAGCTGCCGGAGATATTGCGACCAGGCGATGTTTTAGTGGTCAATGATACGAAGGTGATTTCAGCGAGATTGAGGACGAAAGAAGGAAGAGAAGTTTTTTTGGTGAAGAAATCTGGGTTTCACGTTTCAGGCTCCACGTTTCAAGTTTGGGAATGCTTAGTCAGAGGTGGGAAACATTTTCAACCCGGTGCTACGTTTACGATTGCTAAAGATTTCTCGGGAGAGGTGCTGGAGGTCTTGGAAAGTGGGGAGCGAGTGATTAAGTTTCACCCTCCTTCGCCAAGGCTTCGGAGGGCAAGTTCGAAAAGTTTTGAAGAAGCTTTAGAAAAGTACGGGGCGACGCCGTTGCCACCCTACATTCATCAAGAGAAGCAAAAGGTTCCGCAATATCAGACGGTTTACGCCGACAAGGCGGGATCGGTCGCGGCGCCGACGGCAGGGCTGCACTTCACCCCGCGAGTTTTCCGGAAGCTGAAAGCCAGGGGAATTACTGTCGAAAAGCTCACGTTGCACGTGGGATTGGGTACTTTCGCGCCGGTGAAGAGTGCACGGGTTGAAGATCATGAGATGCACTCAGAATTCTTCGTGCTGTCGGAGAGTGTTGCTAAAAGACTGAACGTCTGTAAAAAAGCCGGACGGAGAATTATCGCAGTGGGGAGTACGAGCTGTCGGGTGCTGGAGAGCTGTACGAAAAAGGGGAAACTCGTACCGCAGTCTGGCGAAACAGACATCTTCATCTATCCCGGCCGCAAATTTAAATTTATCGACGGCATGCTGACGAACTTCCATTTGCCGAAATCAACGCTGATCATGCTTGTCGCGGCGTTCATTGGCAGAGAGAAGATTCTCGAGCTTTATGAGACGGCTAAAAAAGAAAAATACCGCTTTTATAGTTTTGGTGATGGGATGCTGTTGGTATGAAGCGTGGTGAGGAAGAACGGTTAGGTTACTATTTATTTTCATTTGATCATGTTTTGCGAAGAAACCCAGCTCGAAACCCAAGAATAAGGTGTCTGGAGGACCATCTACTTGAAAAGATCAAAAAGGCCCAGGAAGCGGAAATGGTAGTTTGAAGTAAGATTGTTTGTCGAGAGTACAGACAGGAGAAGGGGAAGGGTTACTTCAGCCCTTTTTATTCTTAAGTATAAATTTTGCCCAACCATTAAGAACACTAGCTTGTTGTTTTTTTGACGACTCTTCTTTAATTCCAGAAAATAATTCGCTTAAGTTGTTGAGAATATCATTGACAGAGCATTTCTTATTAGACTGAACAAACTCGAAGACACTCTGAATTTTTGGTATCTCTAGCGCAATTGAGCAAAATTCACTAATTGCATCTTCGGAAGAAAAAATATTTTTACCTTCTTCCGTTAAGATAAAATTCTTATTATCAGAATGACTAATTAGTCCAAGAGCCGCCAAAACAGCAAGCGCTTTGCGATTATAAGAATTTTTACGATCGCGATTAATTTCCTGACCATCTTTTATTTTTATTAGAACATCAAAAGCTTTTTTCGGAGCTACATTAATAAAGATTTTTTCAGGAGATGTTCTAAAGTGGCGTCTACCAAAATGCTTTAGTCCTAAATCTAAACCTGCAAAACTAAACCATGCCATCAAGGTGTAGGTATAAAAATCCCAAGTTTTGTCTTTGGCGTCAATGGCCCTGAAGGTTTCTTTTAAGCAATCCGTGACTACTTTATGATTCAATTTTTTATTAGGAACCTTCTTCATTTTAAGATAGACGGAGTGCTTCTCGAATTTATTTTTTAAGAATTCTTTAAAGCCGCTCTTGGCTACCGAAACACCTACATCTGAGAATTTAAACTTTCCATTTTGGCTCTTGGTGACAAGCCCAAGTGCAATCAAGTCTCTTAATTGGTTCCAAATAGTTTTTGTAGTTGGAGCATTCGGCAACAGCGTCCTTAATTCATCTACGCTTTTACCTTGTTCTAATAGCAAAAATAAATCTCCACACGTATTTGGAGATTGTCTCAAAATGTAACTCTCACCAATTGGCGGAACTTCATCGGTCACTAAATAGTCTCTAAATATATCCCAAAAAACATTGTATTTTAATCCTGATTTGATAATTAACCTCTTATCTACAAGACAATCAATCACTTTGGAGCTAATTGCATCATCAACCTCAGAAACATCAAATGATGTTCCGTCGTATCCTTTTTTTGCGATGTAACACAGGGATTCAGCCTCTTCAGGACTTAACCGTTCAAGATCTTTCTTAAAAAGCTGCTCGACATTAAGCTCTTGCTCTAACAGTGTCTCCTCGGAAATGCCACTTTTTATCTGAAAATAGACATGAATACACAACTTCTTAATAAACCAGGGAAATCCTTGGGAAATTTCTTTAAGCTTATTCTCTAACTCGTTGCCTATTTTTTGACCAATTTCTTCCTCAAGCTGTTTGATGATAGCACTAACCTCTTTAGCGTTGAACCGAGGAACACTAATCCTAAGAGCATCTCCCTTTGCTTGTTGCCAAAGACTATAAGCAGGGCTCTCTATAGGGATATTCGTTTCTGTTTTCCAAGAAAATCCGATTAATAAGTTGGATTTTCGTGATTTTACGTCTGTTAAAAATTTATAAAAAGATTTGAAAAGTTCCTCGATTCTAAATACATCCTCGAACTGGTCAAATATTATTATTATAGACTTACCACTTTTTTCCAGCTCTAATAAAAATTTCTCCACTGAGTCCGAGCTAAGAACATCAAATGATGATGCAATTTTTATTTCGCGAGGGTTAATTGCCAGAAATTTACTGCTGGCAACCTCATCAAGCATTTTTTCAAAAACTAAAGCAACAAAATTATTAGAAAGTGCACTGCGAGAATCAACAGCGAAAACAAGATATTTATTCTTTAGGTCTGGATTCTTTCTGACTACACCACGTAAATCTACAGCTATTGAGCTCTTACCCCATCCCGATTTACCTTCAATGTAAAAAACTCTGCGTGAGTCTTCCTTAGAGATAACTCTTTCAAAGAGGGAGAATATTGATTTTTTAATATCTTTTCTCCCAACAAAATGCTTGCTAGATGCTGGAAGATAGTCACTCCAGTCATTGCTTTCGGGTACCTCGGCCACACTCTGTATATCCTGACTTTGAATCTTGTCTGTTGTGCCAGTTAACACACCCTGTTGCGCTGGCATGATGTCCTTAATTTCTGATATTTCCGACTGTAAATCTTCGATTAAGCTTTCTTCAATAACTGGTTCTCCATTTTTTGCATTAAAAACTAAAAATTTGTTCGGTACGACTATTCCTGCGTCTGCGGTCAGAAATATATAAAAATCCCCGAAATAAGTAATTGCCAATATCTTTTTTGTCACCAAAGATGACCCTTTGATTTCTTCGATTCTGTCTGATGCAATTAAAAGTTCAATTATTTTCTTTGGCCCAAAAAAATGAACGTTTTTGTATTTCCCTTTTTCTTTTATTTCTTTTATTAAGCCAGCAACCTGGTGTTCAGGTTCTACTGTGGAAACAA
>JBDRMN010000006.1:0-15990 GCA_043812055.1 Patescibacteria group bacterium | reverse complement strand
GGTCCTCGTTAATTAAAGTCATACTACAAAATGGCATAGATTTGCGCTATTTTGTAGTATTAGTCTTTAGGTTGTTAGGTTTCTTAATCCTTACCTTTCTTGTCCTGAACTGTGATTTATTTGATGGGCTATGATTGCTTTTAGCTGAGTTGATCTGATGAATTATGATTTAGGCTATTTAGGTAGGAATCAAAGTAATCAGGTTAATCATACGAATCATAGTTCAAGACAGTTTGCGCGTGGCAAATTGCTGGGGTTTTTGTTTCCGCAGGAGCAAGTGTGGCGGCTTGCCCGCCGAAGTCCCGCTAAGCGGGACGAAGGCTGGGAGCCCACCTGCTCCGATAGTAATTTGTCTGGACCCCCGCTTTCGCGGGGGGTGTTCTGGTTCCCGGCTCTACGGCCGGGATGACAAAGTTTTTTCGCAGGGGTAAATCCCCGCTGGGCTGGGCTGCTCTGTTTAACCACTAACACCAACACTAATTCTATTAACACCAAACTAGTGTTAAACGCTTTTTGCTCAACCAACCTGTCCTCTAGTCCCTAGAACCTAGCACCTAGAACCTATCCCCCTACCTCACAAGAGCGATTGTGATTAAAAAATACTGATTTACTTTGCTAATATAAACCCATGAAAAAGAAATTAATTGCCCTCATCGCCGTTTTAATAATTTTACTTACTGCCGCAGCAGTAATGCTGTTTTCCTCACATTCATCCAGTTCTCCTAAATTTACTTATCCTCCCGAATACAAACTAAACGTTACTCACGTTTCTGATACCGCGGAAACGGCCAAATACGGCAAGCAGGTCGGTGGGAATTGTTATTTGGCCGCTACCACCATGCTTTTGAAAAGTTTTGATCCCCAGATTACGTTTTTGGACGTTTTCGTTTACCAGGGAAACGGAGTTAGTTTTTCTTACTATTTTCCCAGGGGCCCCCAGGGGGGGACCGCCGCCGGGCTGATGGACGCTTCAACGGATATTTTGCTTACAGCGGCCAGCAATTTAGGATTTACCCCGCACCTGCGAATGAGAATGACTGACAGGTCGATGGGTACCGGGACATCGTGGCAGACAAAAATCAAAGAGCTGGGCGGCGATCTGCAGTCCTACCTCTGGAGTCCCCCGCTGGGAGAATACAAACAGATAATTTCAGGGGGTATTCCGCTTGCCACCGATGGCTCCCCTTGCCATAACGATTATCATGTAATTGAAGGCTACAACGAGGACGAACTATTCGCCGTAATCCCAGACCCGGAGGATGTCGACCGTGACGATCCGAAAATAAGCTGTCCCGTCGGCTCGGGCCTACGGAGTGCGGTTTTTTGGTTTACACCCGACAGGCAAAAGCTCAGTGATCGAGAGCTAATGTTGGTAATGAAAGAAAGCATTAAAGAGTCGCTTGAAAATATGGAAAGGTATATTAAGAATCTCAAAGAAGGCACTGGCATTATTTCTTTTACCCAAAACATTTACTTAGGGCGTAAATTTGCATCCATGTATTTGCAAGAGCACGGGTATCCGGAATTGGCGGCCGCTTATAAAAAATCAAGCGAATTATTATTTCCACTAACTTCCATTTTTTCGTCCGATATTGGCGAACATAAAGACCAAGTTATTTCACAAATGGACAAAGTTTTTAAAATTGAGCGGGGCTTGACCGGTTATTGGGATAAGGTTAATTAAAACAGCGTTGTAAGCTTTCCCGACAGAGTTTTCCCGATGACACGTCGGGAGATTCTGACACAGGATGGCTTTTTATTTGCAAAACACCCAAATATTGCTAACTTACTCACCTACTTAATAGCAATAACATGGAAGCAAACAGCTTTGAAGAAAATTTCGGAATAGATCCTGAGAGGGCAGAAGCATTGCGACAGAAAGCTCGTTTAGTTGTCGAGGGGATAGTCGCGGGAGACGCAGAAGCTCAGAGAACATGGCGGCAGCTGGATATAGATCTCACTTTCGACAGCCATAAGCGCGACTGGGGGACCGCAGCTACTAGAACCTAGAACCTAATCGTGACATGCAAATTGCCGGGGTTTTTGGGAGAATAGCTTGCAGCTAAAGCAATTTTAATATTTGCATTATGGAATACTTAATCATTTTATTGACATTATTGGCGGTTGGAATTTTTATTGAATGGAAATATCATATCCAGCTCTACCATTCCCGGAAAGAAAGAATCATTATTACACTTACCTTCTTTGTTGTTGGAGTTTTGTGGGATTCATTCGCAATTTTTAGAGGTCATTGGGATTTTCCCGGGAATGGTTTAATCGGAATAAAAATTGGTTTGATGCCACTGGAAGAATATTTGTTTATACTGATTGTTCCATTCTGGATCATCACAATGTATAAAATTCTCGATAAAAAAATAAAGTAAGGTCAGAAGGCAAGTACTGACACTTAATACTATTAACACTAAATCAGTGTAAATTTAACACTAGATTAGTGTTAAATGGTTTTTAAGTCTTTGAGTCTTTAAGCCATTAAACAGTGCACGTAGCAAACGTGCACTTCTTGTTGATCAAAAGGAAGTGCGGGTTTGCTACCCGCAGTTCCCACCCTCTGTTTCCTGACACCTGTAACCTGCTGCCTGTCCTGAGCCTGCCGAAGGGTTCCCTGTTCCCTAGAACCTGTTCCCTAATAAAACGCCGGTAGTTTTTTTGCTGGTCGCACTTCGGATAACCCAGAAACCACGTCCACGTCTTCCACCCGAATCTTGCCGACATAGAGTTTCGCCAAGTCCCCGCCCTCGTCGACAAACTTCGTAATCTTACTGAGTCCCGAGAAATAAAGATGTTCTTTGCTGAAACCGCCCGGGGCCGCCGTGTCGGCCAGGCCTCGTTTTACCTTGAGCGCGGTTTTCCACGCCCGTTCGTCGTCAAAACCGTGTTTCTTCACGAAGTCAAAAACCTCCCGGAAGCTGTGCATTGCCGCGTAATCGACGGCGAGCAAGCTCAGGACCGGCCAGTACTGCTTCTCATGGGGTTCTTTCAAAACCAACTGCTGGTTATAAATCGCGAGTCCCTCTTCGGTCTCGAGATAGCCCCCGAATCCCCTTTCGAAGATCTCGTATTTTTGCTGGCGGCCGTTCTCGGCCCGGAGGATGTGGGTCTCGACCTCATGGGCAATCGTGCTGCGCAGGCGTTCGGGTGACCACTTCGCCATACTACGGATGAAAAGAACTTTGCGCTTATTCGCCAAAGCATCGGCGACGAGATCATCTTTGAAGACGAAACGCCAGCCCCTGATCCCGTACTGTTTGAAAGCTTTCTTAAACTCCTCCGTCGCTGCCTGCGCGTCGATCGTGGCCTGTTCTTCGGCGAATTTCCGGGGTTTGTCTTTCAGAATATCCCGAGCGATATTGCTTACCTCGCGACCCGGGAAGCCGTAGAGCTTCTGGGAAGCCCCGGAGAGCGCGGGAGTTCCGATACTTTCCAGTAAATCGAGTTTGCGGCTGATTTCCGTTTTTTTATTTTGGAAAATCTGTCCGAGCGGAGTATCGGGAGTTTTCACGACACTCAACTCACCCCGCATTTTGCCGACATTGAAACGCAAGCGCGGATAACGGAAGATCGGGTTACTTTTTTTCTCCGCGAAAAATTTCTTCTTTTCGAAAAGCAGGTTCGTCGGTTTCAGGTAATACAGCAGGTGAATGCGTTTATCGATTGCCATCAAACGTTTATCGATTGCCTTGTAATTAATACGCAGCTCTGGGGGCTTTGCTTCTTTGGGCAAAGCCTGCTTTTCTGTTTCTTTCGAATCCGGATTGATCAGGAAGTTCGTCAAATCCCGCCGACCCAGGATGATTTTGTAATCCGCCTTACTCAGGTTCTCTTTTTCCGCGACGGTGGTGATCCGTTCTCCAGCGAGGATAATCTTCAGATGCACCTGTTTCGCACTTTCCCCCACCCGCTTCAGACCCAGTCTCTCCGCCAACTCATGATCTATCGCCGTCGTTTCGTGAGTGGGATCCAGCTCGACCTTCGCCCGCCGCGAACCCTCCTTGAGTAAAATCTCCACTGGTTCGACGTAGTCCACGACCTTCTTTTTCGGATATTTCTTTTTCTGTTTTTTGACTTTACCGAAAAGGTCTTTGCCGAGCTTCACGCCCTTCTCCGGTGAATCTACTTTGAGTCCTTTCACACGCTCCAGCCTTTTCTTGAGCGGAGCGAGATTGGCCACCTGCACCATCAGTCCCGCCCGGGCATTCACCTCGAGCAGCACGGGGCCTTCTTTTTGATCAAGCACCAGATCGGCCGCCAGATAGCCCAGGTTAGTGTGAATCTGTGATTCGGAGGCAATGCGGAGTATTTCGTCGAAGTGCGGAATTTCGTGGCCCGCAGTGGGGATCCCGCCGGGAAGTTCTCCGAGCAACTTATTGTACTGGGTGGCGTGCGTGGTTTTGCCGCTCATCAGGTCAATCCCGATTCCCAGCCCCCCCAGGTGCACATTCGCCTTACCACCGCTCTCGGGAGTCGGGACGCGCAGCATGGCCATGACAGGAATGAGGTTGTGGACGATCACCCGGATATCCGGCAGACCCTCGACTTTGAGCCCCGGGATGTATTCGACCGAATTCACCCGTGATTCGAAAAACGCAGTGTCCGGAAGAGAGGCGATGCTGAACTGCCCGTCGAGGATATCGTCAATATGCTCCCGCAAATCATCCTCGGTAACTTCTCCCCCACCAACCTTTTCCCAGACACCTTCGAGCACCTTGCCCTTCACTACGATAATCCCTTCGCCTCCGTAACCCGCATCGGGCTTGAGGACGAAAGATTCCGGTAACGTGCCGAAGTCGAACTTCTCGAGCTCGGAGCGGGTCCGAATTGTGGCGAGCAATTTCGGAACGGGAATACCACGGGTAGAAAGAAAATGTTTGGTCTTGAGCTTGCTGTCGGCTAGGCGCACCGCCTTCTTGCTGTTGAAGGGCCGTAGATACTCCAAATTCCGCGCATTGATTCCCAGAATTCCGTGATCTCGTAAGAATTTCAAATTTTAAATTTTTAAAAAATAAAACATTGAAGCATTTCCGCCAGGGGCGGATGAGCCTGTGGCTCAGGAAATCGTTTAGAAATTAGAAATTATTACTAAATCTGATTAAGCAAACCCCCCGCCGCGACGATCTCCTGTAAAAATTCAGGCAAGGGCTCGACAGCATGTTTCTCGTTTTTAGTTTTGTTGTGAATGACACTAGCCACGGAATCAATCTCAACCTCGTCGCCATTCTCAAATTTCTGCGTCGCGTCAGCAAGCACGAAGGTTGGCAGTCCGAAATTAACCGAGTTACGGAAGAAGATTCGCGCAAAAGATTCCGCAATTACAGCCTGCACATTTGCTCCCGCCAAGGCCCAGACGGCGTGTTCGCGGGAAGAGCCGCAACCGAAGTTTTTAGCTGCCACAACAATAATCGGGCGAATGGCTTTTTGAAATCCGCCGAGTGCTTCAAGTGCATGTTCACCTAATTCATTCGCATCTGAAGTAGTCAGATACTTCGCAGGGATGATCAAGTCGGTGTCGATATCATTTTGCGCAAAGATTTTGGCGTTTCCGAAAATTGTTTTATTCATAAAGGTATTTTAGCAAAGAAAGTAGCTATCAACCCCTCGGGTTGGGTGCAACCCGAGGGGTTGAACATTAAACAAAAAGCCCTTAAAATTACTCCCGATGTCTATAGAAATTTCCGCGCTCGGCATCGTTGCTCTTCCCTTCTTTGCGACGTTTTTTGTTGTCGTTATATTTTATTTCCTTTACCGCTTTGTCGCCATGAACAACACTCCCTTTAAGGCCATGAAAGCCATCTACGTTTACCTGGCCGCATTAGTCGGTCTCGGTTTCGTAGCAACCGGTCTCTACGGGCTCATCGAATATCTATTCAGCATCATGTTTCTGGATGCTGCTTTCGATGCGGCCTACCTCATCACTCCGCTCACCCGCATCATTGTCGGCCTCTTCGTGATGGTGCCCCACTGGGCGATTGGCCACCACTTCCATTTACTGGAACACGGCAAGAAAAAATAATAGCAATAATGTTTAACGAAAAGTTGCTTCTCGAGTTTCTGCTCCTTTCGTAGAGAGAGAGGCTCGGGTTTGCGTGTCAAAACTTGGAGCCTCTCGATCTTAGAGAGGCTTTTTCGTCTAAAATAACTCTATATTGTTAAATTTTAAGAAATTCAAAATTGTTTTAAAATTTAAAACTTAAAATTACTTCCCAAAAATGTCTTCCCAAACTGTAAAAATCTTCGATACAACCCTGCGTGATGGTGAGCAGTGCCCGGGAGCCAGCCTGAACCATGAGGAGAAGCTGAAAATAGCGCAGCAGCTGGAACGTCTCGGCGTGGATATTATTGAAGCCGGTTTTCCGATTGCCTCTCCCGATGATTTTCGCGCGGTGAATGCGATCGCAAAGGTGGTGAAAAAATCCACGGTTTGTGGTCTGGCGCGAGCTACCAAGAAAGATATCCAAACTACCGCGGACGCGATCAAGCCCGCGAAGAAAAAGCGGATTCACACTTTCCTGGCGACATCCGACTTGCATTTGAAATACAAGCTGAAGATGAGCCGGGAGGCAGCGCTGCAGAAAATTACGGAAATGGTGAAGTTTTCGAGGAAACTTTGTCCAGATGTGGAATTCAGCCCGGAAGATGCTTCCCGGAGCGATCCGAAGTTCTTGTACCAGGCTCTGGCAACGGCGATCAAAGCGGGTGCAAAGACGCTGAACATTCCCGACACAGTGGGTTACGCAACTCCGGCCGAGTTTGGGAAATTCATCGCCGCTATTCGTAAAAACACGAAAGGGATAAAGGGCGTGACGATTTCCGTACACTGTCACGACGATCTGGGTCTGGCGGTAGCGAATTCTCTGGAAGCCGTGAGGAACGGTGCGCGGCAGATCGAGTGCACCGTGAATGGCATCGGTGAGCGCGCAGGCAACGCGAGTCTGGAAGAAGTCGTGATGGCTATCCGCACGCGCAAAGACTTTTTCAAAAATTTAAAAACGAATATCCGGACCCGGGAGATTTACCGTACCAGCCGTTTGGTAAGCAGCCTAACCGGTTTCACTGTTCCGCCGAATAAAGCGATCGTGGGCCGTAACGCCTTCGCTCACGAAAGTGGAATCCATCAGCACGGGATCCTGGCCAAACGCGAAACCTACGAAATCATGCGGGCCCAGGATGTCGGCCTGGATCGGAATAAATTGGTGCTGGGCAAGCACTCCGGTCGGGCGGCACTGGGCGCCCACCTGCTAGAGCTGGGATTCGAATTAACGCAGAAAGAGCTTAATAAAACTTTCGAGCGTTTTAAGTTGCTGGCGGACAAGAAGAAAGAAATCTTCGACGAAGATCTGGAGGCTTTGATCATGAATGAAATTAGCGAAGAGGCGGCTGAATGGACCCTGGAATCTGTCGAGGTGATCGCGGGAACGAAACGCAAACCCACAGCGGAAGTCACTCTGAAGCACGTGTCCGGAAAACTTTTTAAGAAAAAGAGCACCGGCACCGGCCCGGTCGACGCCGCCTACAGGGCGGTAGATAAAATCGTAGGCGAACGCGTGAAGCTAATGGAATTCCGGATGGATGCGGTCAGTGAAGGCATCGATGCCCAGGCAGTAGTTGCCGTGAAGGTCGAGACTGTAGCTGGCTTGCCCTCCGACTTGTCCTCCGAAGCGAAGCGAAGGGTGGAAGCCCGAAGGGCGAAAGGGGGCCACACCTATACGGGCAAAGGCGCCCACACGGATATCGTGGTGGCGAGTGTCCGCAGCTACGTGAATGCGTTGAATAAGATTATTGCGGGGAAGGAAAGGATGAAAGCGATTTTGTAAATTAATATTATAAATCTTCTAATACTAACGATAGCTCGTCTTCTGATACTAGCGATGACTCGGAAGATGAGAGAGGAGGCCACAATGTAGAAATCTTAATCGCAACTAATAGAACTAAAGCAAGAACTAAAAAGAAAAAAGAGTATTTATTAAAAAACTTTAGGTTCTCTGATTCTTTTTTAATCCTTTTCCATTTCCTGTTTTTTATTTTTTGATTTAAAGATTTTCTATCAACAACCAGGTGGTTTAAGCCGGAAATCATACTATCGTATTTTTGGCGCAAGATACCAAAAATAACAGAGAGGATTATTAGCAACCAGAAAAATCCTATTAGATAAGTATAAATCTGACTTTTGGGAATCCATTCGGTGTTTACAACTGTCCAGCCCAAAAGAGCTACATCTACGCTTAAAATAAAATATTGAATTTTATTAGCAGTTTTATATTGATACTCAAGAAGAGGAGGGATTTCAACCATTTTAAAAATTAAAATCTGATTTGAGTTTATAGCTTTTATTTCTTCACATCCATTCATTGAAATGTAGAAGCGTTACGCGCAACGTTTCTACATCGTATTTACAAATGCAGATAAGTGTTCCGGTTCCCCCACCATCTATACCCTATAACCTATCCCCTACACCCTAGTTTAACTCCAGACGCGAAAACAGCCCTCCCGAGGGAAAGCTGTTTTCTAATTCAGAAACTTCATCCCGCTAAGCGGGACTCGGCAACTGAACTACTTACATCAAATATAGGTCTTGAAGCTAAGAAATTCGACTACATCATCACCCAAAAGCTTATAAAAGTTAAGACATTCATCGTGGATTTCTGATCCTGTTTTTTTATAAAAACCAAGTGGGCAAGTTTTTACTATGCGTGGCTCCGGACAGGGATCCTGCTCTCCCCATTCATTGTTAAACGTTCTATTTATAAAATCACATACGGAAAGCTCAAAAGCTCCCCAGGCACCATTCCTCTTAAGTTTTCCAAAGCTGAAACCGCTTATCCCGTGAGCAGCCTCACAAATACTTTTTTCTCTGTGGTTCAGACATCTCTGGGCGGCTTCTCGATTATTACGAAAAGCTATATAGCCTTGTTTACGAGAAAATAATTTCAATAAATACTTGCGGGTGATTTCCTGAACAGAAGGAAATTCTAGATCCTTCCATTCTTCCCTAAAAAAAGTTTCACCACCAAATTCGAGACCGAGAATCTCGAAGCGTCTTTTAAAAAAGCCCAAGTCGCCCCCCTCGGAGTAGGCACGAAAAGCATTCCCATATCGCTCTAGCACTTTCTCATTCTAGCCAAACAGACTCCAGACGCAAAAACAGCCGCCGCAAGCGGAAGCTGTTTTCTAATTCAGGAACTTTGATTGCAAGCAATCTCGGTAACTGAACTATCTATATTATATCAAATTTGGACCTCAATTGCAAATGGATTTTGGGTTTTACGTTTCAAGTTTTAAGTTTCACGCCTTTCGAATCCATACCTACGATAGCGAGAAAATCCTCTACCTCTATACTCCACAACGCTTCGGGCATGCCGAATTCTGCGAGAAAATCTACGCCATTAACCTTTTTAATTGAATCCGCATAAAACGCAGCCGCACCGCCGATCGCATGGAGATAAACTCCGCCGAACTTTCGCAATGCGTGAGCAGTCTCCTCCCCCATCCCTCCTTTGCCGATCAAAACTCGCACTCCGGTTTTTTCAATAAATTCCGGCGTGAAATTTTCAAGTCGTGCGGAAGTTGTGGGTCCAGCTGCGATAAATTGCCATTCGTTATTTTTCTGAAGGGCTATGGGACCGCAGTGGTAAATCGCGGAATCTTTTAATTCTCTCGGCAGCTTCTGCTTCAGTGCGTATTCATGGACGCGATCACGTCCCGTGAAGATCTTTCCGGAAACCGAAATAATCTCGCCAGCTTTCAGTTTGCGAACTTCCGTTTCGGAGATAGGAAGTTGTCGCTTTTTAATTTCCCCAAACTTTAACTCCTCGTTCAAAACACTCTTCGCAAAATCATTCTCAATAATCTTCCCCTGCTCATCCAGTACAACCCTCCCCCGCCGCGCCGCCCAACAAAGGTAGCTTACCGTTACGAAGAAACTGGCAGGGTGACGATGAAGCGTGGCAACTCGACAATCTAAAAGCGTAGTTTTTCCTCCCAAGCCGAGCGGACCAACATTCAATCTATTGGCCGCGTGTAAAATCTCTGCTTCAAATTTCTGCAACGCCAAATCAGGGTTCTCTTTTCCGATTTTTCGCAGCAAATTTTTCTTGGCGAGTGCATAAGCTGAACTGCGATCTCCGCCAATCACGACCGAAATAATTCCCGGAGCGCAACCTTTGCCTTCGGCAGCTTTGACAATCTGTAAAACCGCTTTCTGCACTCCCTCCAAATCCCGCTTCGCCGGACCAAAGTCCGTTTTCAGCGGTAATGAAATCTGGGCAGAAACATTCTCACTCCCGCCACCTTTTAAGAGTAGGTCAATTTCTACAGTTCCCCGCCTTGCGAGGCTGGGGAGAATTTTGGTGAATTCAATCTTTGGAAAACCCGTTCCAGTGTTATCCCCTGTATTTTTTCCGGAAAGTGAATCCACCGCATTCGGCCGCAACAAACCTTTCTGTGTCGCTTCCCGGACAGCAGCCAGAATCGCTTGCTCAATTTCCGCCCATTTGAAAGCTGCGGCTTGCACAAAAAAAGTAGGAAAGCCCGTATCCTGGCAGATGGGCACTTCTCGTTTTTTAGCCAGCTCGATGTTTTTCAAAACAACTGAGAGCGCCAGCTTCCCCCGCGAATCCTTTGCCTCCGTATCGCGCGCTTGCAAAAGTGCCTCCGTAACGTCGGCCGACAAATTCGTGGAAACCTGACGAATCAAGTCGAGAATGTTTCTCTGTAGCATCCTCGCTATTTTAGCGGAGAATGAGGGTAAAATGACCCTTCTTCGTCCCGCGTACGCGGGACTACGGAGGGCTTGCGCGCAAAAATAGCCCGCTCCCGAGGGATTAGGCTATTTTTGTTTTGGGCCGAGAAACTAAATAACTAACAAGTTAGAAATTCGGTAACTCGACTGCTTATATTATACCAAATCTAGAGACTAATTGCAAGTTTTTTTAGAGACTAAGCAAACCATTTTTCAGCCACCTGCTCTGCTGCTGACACAGCCTGAGCGACTGTCTGCTCAGCCTCCTCTGGTGGCTGCATGTTTACTCCTGCGGCAGAAACAAGCTCTACTGCTGTAATTCCCATGAAGTTGAGCTCGAGTTTTCCCAAACTGAGGGAGTGCTCCATGCCTTGTACCTCCGGAGCCTCATAAGCCATTCCGCTTGAATTTATGATCAGGGCCTTCCTGCCTTCTAATAATCCTACAGGTTTGCCATCTTCATATTTAAAAGTGTGACTGGCGAGCATTACCTGATCAAACCAAGCTTTCACCACTGCTGGTAGTGAGAAATTGTAAGTCGGAAAAGCGAAAACGATATTATCCGCACCCTGCAATTGTTTGATTAATTTATCAGCTGGTTCGAGTAATTTTTGTTGTTCGGTTGAAATCTTTTCACCCGCCATATCGCGTAAAACATACGCCATCAAATTATCACTCAAAAAGAGTGGTGGCGTTTCGGCAATCAGGTCGAGCACTTCGATTTCGGTTTTAGCTTTTATTTTGGCGAGAAAGGCGTCCAAGATTTTCTTGGTGTTGGACCGCTCCCCGCACGGGAGGTATTGGATTACCAAAGTTTTACTCATTTTTGGAGGATTAAAAAATAAAACACAACCTCTGTTTTAGCTTTCTTGGCAGCCTAAAAAATGTTTGGGGTTGCGGGAAAAGCGAATAGTTATGTTATTATTTTGATCGTTAGCCGGGATGGCGGAATTGGTAGACGCGCACGACTCAAAATCGTGTGGAGGCAACTCCATGTGGGTTCGATTCCCACTCCCGGCACCAGAAATAGTCTTTATGTCTCTGTGTCTTTGAGTCTTTATGTCCTGGGGTAGCTCAGTGACATTTTTAGTTTGTAGTTAAAAGAATTGATCATTTTTCGAATTCCAATTAGCTTTGCGAAATATTTCTGTTTTCTTTCTGCTGAGATAAATTTTTGTTTTTCTGTACGCAACACCCAAACCTCAGTTTCGGCGGCAGAACTGCGCGCGATTATAGAAAAGCGAATCATATCGTTTTTGGTCTTGCGATCAAAACCTTCTGCAATATTCGCACCGATCGAACCAGCTGCACGTACCAACTGGTCCTCAATAATCCAGGCAACTTTATTTTTGGGGAAACTCTTCACGTCTTCACAAACCATCTCAAAAACCCTCTCGGCAAGCTGCCAAACTTTTAGATCGAAATAATGGCGTGCATTACTCATCCACTCAAAGACCTAAATGAAGGCTCAATTATAAATGGATTTTTAATTCGAAGTATGAACAAAAGATGAACTTCAAAAAACTGCCCCCACTCAAAGACTTATAGACCTAAAGACATAAAGACTTATCCACCAAAACTCTCCTCCACTATTTTCTTAACAACCGCCCCATCAGCACTATCCCCCACTTCCTTCATCACCGCTCCCATCAATATCCCCATCTTACTTTTGTCATCCACGGATAATTCTGCTTTCTTCTTTTTAACGATCTCGGCAATCTGATCCTCACTCATTTGCTCGGGTAGATACTTCTCCAGAATAGTAATTTCCTCCTTTTCTTTTGCGGCAAGCTCTGCGCGATTACCCTTCTCAAATTGTTCGATCGAGTCTTTGCGCTGTTTGATCATGCGCTTCAGGATCTTCACAATCTCCGCACCTGTAAGCTCGTGCTTGGCGCTTCCGGAAAATTCTTCCTTCATTATCTCCGCTTTAAACATACGCAGAACTTCTTTTTTGAGTTCTTCGCCGGCTTTCATCGCGGCAGTTAAGTCGGTAGTGATTTGATCTTTTAAGTTCATCTTTTAGGATTAAGGATACAGGATTAAGAAGTAACTGCTCGGCACACAGAATACTGGAAAATCAGCCTGCGGGCTAGCAATTTAGGGAACAGGTTTCCCGCCTTCGCTAAAGCTACGGCGGGCAGGCAAGGAACAGAAGGTTTTAGTGATTAGAAAAGTTCTCGGTTTAAAAACTTAGAAACTTAACGACCCAGTCAAGCCCTTTATCCTTTGTCCTTTATCCTTTATCCTTTTAACAATGTTTATCGATGAACTCGAAATCGCGGTCCGGGCTGGTAACGGCGGAAACGGCGCCCTGAGTTTCCACCGGGAGAAGTACGTCGCCAAAGGCGGTCCGGATGGTGGGCATGGCGGACATGGTGGCAATGTGGTTTTGCGCGCGACCGCCAATCGCAACACACTCCACCACTTCAAGGGCCTCAAACTCTTCAGTGCCAAAAACGGTCAAGGCGGTGAGGGTTGCAATCGTGCGGGTAAAGCCGGGGAAGATCTGATCCTCGATGTCCCCGTGGGCACGCTCGTGCTCGAGAATGGAAAACTCATGACTGATCTGGACCAAAATGGTGAGATGTGGATCGCAGCCCGCGGTGGCCTGGGTGGTAAAGGCAATAGTAATTTCGCCACCTCCACGCGTCAGCTCCCCCGTTTCGCTGAACTTGGTGAGCCCGGTGAGGAGAAGAAATTAAAGCTGGAGCTGAAGCTGCTCGCTGATGTAGGAATCATCGGACTGCCAAGCGTGGGGAAATCTACGTTAATTTCCGTCATCTCTGCCGCCAAACCCAAGATCGCGGCCTACCACTTCACTACCCTCGCACCGAACCTGGGCGTCGTCGATCAGCATGGCGAGACTTTCGTCGTGAGCGACATGCCCGGACTGATCAAAGGAGCTTCGCGAGGCAAGGGCCTCGGCCACCAGTTCCTCCGTCACTCCGAACGCGTGAAATTCTTTTGGCACCTGATTTCCGGAGAATCTACGACACCGATTACCGATTACAAAACTATCCGCGAAGAGTTACGGAAATATAATCCGGAGCTAAGCCAAAAACCGGAAGTGGTTGTGATTAGCAAAGCCGACATTTGTGACGAAAAAACTCTGATCAAAAGCGCCCAAAAGTTAGAAAAAATCTGCAAGAAGCGTCCATTAATTATTTCAGCACCCACTCATGAAGGCGTGAAAGATCTCCTCAACCTCACCATCGAAGAACTGCAGACCCTCGGAACCAAGAACCAAGAACCAAGAACTCCGAACCAAACAATATATCGTCCCCATCTCGACGAAAAATCCAAAACCTTCAGCGTGAAACGTCAGAACAAAAAACTTTATCTAGTCGACGGCCCACGCCTGAGCCAGATCGTCGTCATGAGCGATCTCACGAACCCCGAAGCCCTCGCCCGCGTGCAAGATGTGCTAAAAAAGTTTGGGGTGAGTCGGGAGCTGCGACGTCTGGGGGCGGAACCGGGAGCGAAGCTCACGATTGCGGGGAAGGGTCTGGAATGGTGGGGGTAGAATCAGTTACATACCTTACTCGATCTCGAACACACTTTTTCCAGAGATCATACTTTTTTGCAAAAATACCAACGATCTCTTCAATGTCATCTGTAAAGTGAATCAGGTTTAAGTCTTTTTCGTCAATTAAAGGTATCTCGTCATTTTTTTTCCTCTCGTGGTAAAGCTTCTCGCAGACTAATTCAATAATTTCCTCCCAGCAGGAATGAGCGATTATTGGGAACGATTGTTCTAGGTGTTTTACCTGTTTTAATTGAAGTAAAAAAAGTTTTTCCAAGAGCGTTCCGTAACCGCCTTGTGCCAGATAGGCACCATGAATCCTACTAACAAAATCTTGCAAACGCGTACTGAAATGTACATGTTTTGTTTTCAGATGTAAGTATTTATTACCTGTTTCTTCATGTGGAAGCTCAACTAGTAAACCGTGATTTTTAGCATCACATGCAGACCCATTTGATTCTCTCTCCTGCCTGGCTAATTCCAATCCCTCATTCGCAGCCTCCATAATTCCCTGCCCGCCACCAGTGACAACATCGATTGGCCGCGCCTCTACCAGCGCTTTGGTCAGATCAGAGATAAAACGGGACTCTTTATTTTCCGGTCTGAGTTGGGCACTGCCAAAAATAGCCACTCTAAAAAAACGTACGAAATCGATCAACTGACGAGCAGCTAAGGCTTGCTCGTATTGTGCTCGTGCTTTTTCGGCCCACCTCTCGGTTCTGTGCACAATGTCCGCATGTAAAATGATCGGGTCATCGTTACCACCATCATTTTCATAAAGTTCTTTTACTAATTCCGTTCTGCCAGGAAACAAAGCCATAAGAAAAACAGGGACCTGATTCTAACCATTAAATTTAACTTGTCAACTGTCCCTCAGTGGGGAAGAGGCTGGAATGGTGGGGCTAAGTAGTTGGTAGTGAGTAGCTTGTCTTCCAAAAGTTGAGTGAGTAGAAAAAAATTGAAAAGGCGAACAGGATTTGTAAGAATCTGCTCTTGTCGTTAAGTTCTAAAACACAGTCGAAACATTCCCTTAGAAATTTAATTGCGACAAAAGTTATATGCCTGGTGATCTAACTCTCGCCGATATCGACAGTGTCGTCATTTTGAATGAATTTCAAGCTCTACAGGATTTGGTCAGAGAACTTTTGCAAAGCAGCGACAGAGAACGCGTGAGAGTCAGCATTGATCATTTTGTTGAGGGGATGGACAGGATTGAGGGTTTGAAAATTATGTTTGCGGATCCAGATGAGGCAGAGGTATTCCTGAAGGAACTGACCAGAGCACAGATCAAAGGCTTGTCAGTGCAAAAAACCGTAAATCGGTGCGCAATGCGCCGCAAAAAGAACACTCCGTGGGTTGCTCCGGTAGATGTTTTCGTCAGAGGATTTTGTAATAGGTTGTAGCTCTTCTGCTAAAATCCTCAGGTGAAACTCATCCTCGGACTCGGAAATCCCGAAGAAGAATACGCTGGTACCCGCCACAATTTTGGCTTCCGCGTGCTGGACGCTTTTCGTGAGCAGAATGAATTTTCGGAGTTCAAACTTGATAAAAAGTTTCGCGCGGAAACAAGTGAAGGGAAAGTTGGCAGCGCAAAAGTTCTGCTCGTCAAACCGCAGACTTTCGTCAATCTCAGCGGTGAAGCGGCCCGGGCTTTACTCGATTTTTATAAACCCCATATCGAGCATTTCATCGTCGTGCATGATGACATTGA
>JBDRMN010000005.1:0-32605 GCA_043812055.1 Patescibacteria group bacterium | reverse complement strand
GTGAAACTCTCCGGGTCGGTAGACCCGGAGCATCAGCCTAAGTCAAGCTGCGCTTGTCCAAAATCTTGCTTACCCTGTTGTTGGATGTAGGCGTGGATGATTTTTTCGGTCACACCCACAGTGGAGACAAAGTAACCGTCACTCCAGATTCCGCCAACACCCCAGTAGGCTTTTTGGATATGGGGGAACTTCTTTTTGAGTGAACCGGCAGTATTGAGCTTAATGACGCGGACAATTTGGGCCACACTCCACTTTGGCGGGATGGAGATTAGAATGTGAATATGATCGGTATCGTGGTTAATGGTCTTGATCTCTAGTTCTGAGTAGTGGGCTTGGGTTCTTTGCAGACTGGCTTTGAGATAGGCAAAAACTCCCGCATTGAAAATTTTACGGCGGTACTTCGCTGTAAGGATGATGTGGAAATCACAGCGGTAGATGCAGTGGGCTTGGGTTTTGAACTTCATGGGAAGTTCATTTTAACGCAAGATTTTGGAAGAACTACATCTCCGGGTCAGTAGACCCGGAGGGTTTAGTAAGGTATGCCTAAAATTCCCGGGCGTTCGTAGGACCCCAGGGGTTTTTTCGTAGAAAAAATAAAATCGCGGCGAAGAGGAATGAGGTAAAAAGCCAAGCAGGATTCGTTTTTTCTTCCGTTCCCAGACCGAAGGCAAGCAAATTACTCCGGAGCAAGTCCGGAACGACACTGAAAGAGGCGAGCACGAGTTCCCCGTTTTGTTCTTCTGCAAAAACTCTATACTCCCCGCCCTCCCTGAAAATCGCCCGGGCGAGTAAAGCAGTTCCGCTGTCTCCGAATCTGACGAATTGCTCTCCTGTTGTAGTCGAAACGACAAAGCCATCTTCTCCGCGAAATTCTATTTTTCCGGATAATTTCAGCGTTTCGAATTCGTTCGGAAGATTAGGGGTGAGAATTTTGCTTTCCCGTAGCTCGCCATCCGAATCTCGAGCTAATGAGGTTGCTTCAGGTGGGTCGCTAAATGTCACAGTGTCAATTAAAGTTCCCCGCCAGTCGAACAATCTAACCATTTCATTGCCGGAATTATTCAGCTGGAGCTTGGTCAGTGTCCGCGGGAGAACTTTGAATTCATTTGGTCGCAGGGTGATCGTAGCCGGGATTACGAAGGGTTTACTGCCACCGGCTGCATCATCCAGCTTCCAACTACTCAGATTCACCGCTTTGCTCCCTTGGTTGCTAATTTCGATCCATTCTTGTGAATCTTTCCCTGCGGGATTGGCTAGGATTTCGGAAATGGAAATCTCCGTAGACAGGTCCCCAAGCCTGGGTGGTTCAGGTTTAGAGCTTTTTTTCTCGGGTCTAGAAATTTTCTGCTTGGCAGTAACCTTTTTGATGGAAAAAACATTTTTAGCTGCGGGTGTGGGAGTTTCGGTTATGACAAATTCTCCTTGAGAATTTCTGGCCCAAGCCGCTCCTTCAGAAACTTTCGGATAAGTAACCGTGTCAATAACTTCACCATTAGGATCAAGCAAAGAGAAAGTCCCGCCACTGTTGCGGACTGATAGCAAGCCGCTGAAAGTACGGTATTCGTAGGGCAGCAAAGTCAAGCTCTCCTCAAATTTGTAAGTCTTCTTTTCGGCAGCAACACTCCAGCCCAAAAGGTCGGTTACTTCAATACCAAGATTGCTTAGCTCGAAAAACTCAGCATCGTCCGACCCAACCGGGTTGGGGAATATTTCGGAGAATTTAATGTCTTTAGAAAAATCAACTTCGATTATTTCTGCGGCTTCTTCGATTTCTTGCTCGGGAATCGTTAGAGAATTTACAAACCAGTCCTCTGCAGAATTGGTATCTTCCGAACCCGGATAACGCGCTATGGAAGATTTTCTCCCAACTTCACTGGAATCAACCGTGGAATCGAGCGAACTCCAGGCACCAACACGCACCAAAGCCTGGGTGTCCTCCTCTTCTCCCTTACTCCACGCACCATCACGATTCTCCCAGACAACCGCATCTTCGACATTCCCGTTTGAATCTTTCAGGACCAGTTGTTCATCCGTCTTGGTAAGTCCACTGCGATCTGAATAAATTTTCCACACGTGATCCTGGTGCTCGCTACGCATAGGATCCTCTGACTTGAAGGTAAGCAGTAAAAATTCCCCTGTCATTATCTTCGTGTGAGACGGAATTGTTTTGATCCGTTTATCATCAACTTCGAAATAAAAACCTTCGATGTTTGTCCCGCCGCCATTATTGCCATCATCCAGCATGCCTAGCTCAACCCAGTCCGGTGAAGAATCAAACGCGACCTCCGTGATTTTGATAACCACTCGATCTGCTGAAACCGAATGGTAGATCGGCTCATCCTCGCCTGTCCGAGCGCCCGAACTACCACCACTACTGCATTGAGAAACGGTGAAGGCCCGCTCCGCCATTGCAGCCGCACCCAAAACGTCGGTGACAATCAGCTGAACAGTGTATGTTCCCGGTGAAAAATAAAATCCTCCCGGGTTATCCTCATCACTCGCCCCGCCATTCCCAAAATCCCACTCGAAGCTAAGCTCATCATCATCCGGATCGGTAGAATCTTCACCGCTAAGGTTTACGTAAAGTTTGCATTCGCCGACCGTCTTGCCGCTGCCTTGTATTGTGATGATGGCCGTTGGGTCGGAATTCGTTTCGATATTTTGGACCCCTGGGGTCGGATGACAGAATTCCATCCATGTGTTTATGTCACCATCCACACGACCCCAGGATTTCCCTTCCGAGGCAGCGGAATAACTCTTCTCATCAATAACTTCAGTAGCGGAATTTTTTAACGTAACTGTGCCGGAATTGTTATTTAGTGTTGGCCAGCTACCGCTCCAGTTGGCCGAATCTCCCGCTGAGAAATAAGCGTACGAGTCCGGTTCCAGTAGAAGTTCCGGGATTATTAAAGAGCCAATAGTCCAACCGCTGAGATCAAGCGCCAAGTCAGAGGGGTTGAAGATTTCGATCCATTCGTTTTCCCCGTCATTCCCCTCAGGATTTGGGATAAACTCAGAAATTACGATATGATTCGAGATCTCGACTTCGATGGAGGCTAAATTGTTATTCAAATCTTCGTCTTCCGGGAAAGTTATGCGCGCGGCAATGGTGTGTGGACCGTCAGTAGATTCCCAGTCAAACGTCGTAGGGGCGCCCCATTGGGGCGCCTCAACAACCGAGACAACCGAATCATCAACCAACCATTCGAATAAAAAATCTGTCGCCTCAGCAGTCCCCCAATTTTCCAACGTCACCGTCAGCTGCACGGTCGCCCCCGGCAGGTAATGCTGCCCCGCCGGGGCGTCTATTTCGCCAACCGCTAGATCATAGGTTTTGAAATTCGCCGCGCGCGGATTCCCGCCTACTTCGAAAGAGCTGCGATAAGTTCCGTCAGAAGTCCGAACTAGTGTCTGCTTGGAATCACTATCCCCGCCGATAGACCAGCTGTCCGCCCCGTCGACTTGATCAATCTCATTTTCCTCGGAATCTTTCAGAATTAAAATTTCGCCGCTATTCCCCAATCCTCCGGTGTAAATCTGGTCTGCAAAAATATCTGGAACTGAATCATCATCCGTACGTTCCAGTAAAAAAAACTCTCCCGGCTGCAGCTCACCAGTAAGCGTAATCAAAGGCGTTTCATCAATTGCAGTGAGTTTCCAGTTTTCGAGATTAAAAATCTTATCCGCAGTGGTGTTAAGCAGCTCGATCCACTCGTCACTGGAAGAATCCAGCGTTCCCATCCAGGCCACCTCATTAATGACAACTTCCCCGACCGCAGCAGTGGCACAAGTTTCAGGCGGAAGGTTAATTTCGTATATTTCTGTTTTAATTTCTTCTAAATTCTCCGCTAAATCTTTCGCGAAAAATTTCAGCGTGCTGCTTTCAGTAATTCCAAGTGGCTCAGAATAAACATTTGAATCCTCTGTAGGTTCACTCTCATCGAGCGTGTAATAAATCGTGGCCTCTTCGTTAGTAGTTAGGGTAACCGTTTGAATCGCCTCGTAAACGCTCCCTTCTGGATCCGCAATGCTAACTGGTGCTTCGGTGTCAATAGCCTCGACACTGTAAACGGAATTCTCGGCACGCGGAGTGGCGCTCAAGGCAACCTCATCGGCATCAAGACCATTAATCGTCACGCCGTCGTTACCAGCCCAGTTGGCTAGATCAGTGCCAAAAACGTTCGGGTCAATCCGCTCCATGCTTATTTTCAAATCATTATCTCCCGCGTACCAGTCATCTACTTGGTCAATCTCGTTTCTCTCGGCATCTTTCAAGATCAAAACTTCCCCGGCATTACCCAGCGCGCCCGTGTAAATTTGATCAGCCGGAATATCGGAAACTGTAGAATCGTCCGTTCGTTCCAGCAGAAAAAATCCATTTGCTTCGATGGTTCCGGAAAGTTCGATTGCGGGCTTGCTGTCCGCAGCCATGACAACCCAACCAATTAAGTCAATTGCTGAGCTCGTGTTGTTTCGCAACTCCAGCCATTCATCATTCCCGGAAGCCAACGTTCCCATCCAGGCAATTTCATTGATCACAACGTTCCCCGTATTAGCTGCTTGGGTAGAGGCAGCGAACAAAAGTAACGCGAGAAGGAGGTAGAAAAAGCGTCGCATAGCAAAAACACCGGGCGAAGGAATGATTATTTCGTAGATAAGAGACCGAATGCAAGCTTTTCCTCGACAGAAGATGAACTTTTTATTCTGGTTAACAACTTAAGTTTCACCCTAAAATCCGCTACACTCGTGCAGATGCGTGCCGCGCTTACCCACCCCCGTTTCCCTTTCGATCGGGTCTTGGCAATCACCACGCTGGGTTTGGCGATTTTTGGCTTGGTAATGATTTCTTCCGTCAGTGTTTACGAGAGCTACCAGGTCTACGTCCGTCAGGGAATGGATTGCGGTTTGATTGACGCGAACTGTAATGATTTTTACTTCTGGCGTCAGGCGCGCAACATCCTGGTCGCCCTCCCGCTTTGGTTTATCGCGAGCTCCATTCCCTATCTTTTTTGGCGCAAAGCGGCTCCCGGACTTTTTATCGGTAGCGTGATTTTACTGATCGTCCTTTTCCTCCCCGGATTTTCGACGGGTTGGGGCACCTCCCGGAGCTGGTTATCAATTCCAATTTTAAGTTCGATCCAGCCGGCGGAGCTAGCCAAGCTTGGGCTAATTTTTTATCTCGCCCGGTGGATGGAACGGCGGCGGGAAGAAATCGCGACTCTGGAAAACGGCTTTGTGCCTTTCGCGGTGATCCTGGGGATCGTGGCCCTGCTACTAATCCTGCAGCCGGACTTCGGTACGACTCTGGTGGTAACACTAATCGCCACAGCGATCTACTATGCTGCGGGGGCGCGGGTGAAGCACATTTTTCTTGGCGGATTGATCGCCTCCGCATTCGCGGTGATCATCGTCAATCTCAGTGGCCTGGACTATGTGAAGGACCGTTTTACTGCTTTCATTGATCCTTCTCTCGATCCGGAAGGAATTGGCTTCCAGGTAAAGCAAGGTTTGATCGCTGTCGGTAAAGGCGGAATTTTCGGCGAAGGTTTGGAAGGCGCGACCCAGCGTTTCGGCTATCTGCCCGAAGTGCAAAGTGACGCAATTTACGCCGCGACAGCCGAAGCCTTTGGCTTTTTTGGCAGCGCGCTGCTAGCCGGATTGTTCCTGCTAATTGCTTACCGCGGTTTCAAGATCGCGGCCAAAGCACCCGATCGTTTCGGCAAGTTGGCTGCCGTGGGACTTTCTGCCGCACTTGCGAGCCAGGCCTTCGTGCATATCGGTGTGAACATCGCCCTCCTCCCCTACACGGGCATCACTTTACCCTTCGTAAGCTACGGCGGCAGTTCGCTCGTGGCTTCCTTCGTGATTGCGGGGATTTTGCTGAATATTTCGCGCTACGCCAACGTCCATTCCGCCAGCTTCTACCACGAACAACAGCTCCATCGCCCACAGCGACAGAGGCAGAGCAGGTTTTAGTTTTCCGGGTAAGAAAGCTAGAATGCCCGCATGACTGATTTTCCCGGACTGCGTGAAGGTGAAGATGTTATTTTTTTCATTCGCAAGCAGTGGACGGCCTACATCTGGATCATGGTTAAATTTTCGGTTAATCTTCTTGTCCTCTTCCTGCTCTCTCATTTTCTCGTCCAGAAATTTCCTCAGGATTCGATCACCTTTTTCCTATTAACCGAGGCGTTGATTTTTTATTTACTTGGTATCTGGTGGTTTACTTTCAATGGTTGGCTGGACGAGGAACTGGATACCTTCGTGATTACGAACGAACGGATGATCGACACCACCCAATCAGCCTTCCTGGCAATCGAGATCGCCAGTGCCGACCTCGACCAGGTCCAGGATGTGAAGGGCAAGATCGCCGGTTTCTTGGGTGGGCTGCTCAAATTCGGCAACCTCGAAGTCCAGACTGCCGGTGCCAAGAGTGTTTTTCTGATGGATCACGTGGAACGTCCCGAGCGTTATATCGACGATATTGTCGAACGCAAAAATCACTACATCTCGCTGAAAAACGGGAAGGCGGGTTCGTAGTCATTGGTCATTCGTCATTGGTCATAAATGTCCGGCCTGGATATTTTCAACCTGCGCCCCATCATTTCAACAGCCCTTTATTCGACTCCCAATTTCTCCTAATATCTCCCAACAATCTCGGAGTCCCGAGCGAAGCCGAGGGAAGCGACGAACGAAGTGAGAAGTCGAAGGGCCAATATCTTTCACCCCTTATTCCCCTTATCAACCTTAGAAACCTTATAATCCTTCCATGCAATACTGTTTCCGCATCTTCGGCTGCCAGATGAATTACGCGGACAGCGAGCGAGTTAAAAGTGTTCTGGCAGAATCCGACTGGGAGGAGACTACTGAGCTTGAGCAGGCTGACGCAATCCTGCTTTTCACCTGCTCCGTCCGCCAAAAGGCCGAGGACAAAGTTTTTGGTTTGTTGCAGGATTTGCAGAAATGGAAAGCCCGCTCGGATAAACGCAGAATCGGCCTCACCGGCTGTATGGTTCGTCAGACTTCGAGCCAAGCAGATCCCAAACGTGATTCTTTGCTAAAAAGAAGTGATGTTCTTGATTTTGTCTGGAGAATCGAAGACAGCAAAAAATTGCCCAAGCTGCTTCTGGCAACTGGTAACTCGCAACTGGTAACTGGTAACTCGCGACTGGTAACTGGCAACTATTTCTCCATCCGGCCTTATTACAAAAATAAGTTCTCAGTTTTTGTACCAATCTCCACCGGATGTGATAACTACTGCAGTTACTGCATCGTGCCCTATGCTCGCGGCCGCGAAATTTCGCGTTCGGAGAAAGAGATTCTGAAGGAATGCCAGCAAGCCGTGGAAAATAGTGCTCAGGAAATTACCTTGCTCGGACAGAACGTGAATTCCTACCAAAAGAAAAAGGGAGCCTTCGCAAAGCTGCTTGCTAAAGTTGCGAAGATCTCGAAGCTAAAAAGAATTCGTTTCATCTCTTCCCATCCCAAAGATTTCGACGAAACCGTGATCGACGTCATGGCGACGAACGCAAACATTGAACGGCATCTTCACCTCCCCGCCCAGCATGGCGATAATTCGATTCTGAAAAAAATGAACCGGAACTATACGGCCGGACAATACTTGAAGTTAGTTGAGAAATTTAGGCAGAAACTATCGGAAGCGAGCGTGACGACCGATTTCATCGTGGGCTTCCCGGAAGAAACTGAAAAACAATTTGAGAATTTGTTGAAATTTTATCGTGAAGCTAGTTTTGACTTCGCCTTTTTCGCCAAGTATTCCCCCCGTCCCGGCACCGCCGCCGCGAAATTAAGTGACGACGTTTCCCGCTCCCAGAAAAGCGAGCGCTGGAATCGTTTGAATGATTTGATGATCGCGACCACCACCAAAAAGTATGCCGCGCTTAAAAATAAAGTGTTGGAAGTTTTGGTTGAAAGTTGCCGAAACGGAGAATGCGCCGGCCGCAGCAGTGAGTTTTATTTGACTAAATTTAAGGGCAAGAAAGATTTGGTGGGGAAGATGGTAAAAGCTAAAATCACCCAAACCCGTGAAGTAGAGCTGATAGGAGAAATCATTGAAAATTAAAAATTAATGATTGATAATTGAATTATCGGGGTGTAGCGCAGTTTCCGCCACAGGCGGATGAGCCTCTGGCTCAGGCTAGCGCACACACCACACAATCTTTATCACAATTATTTACCATTATCGGGGTGTAGCGCAGTTGGCTAGCGCGCCTGCTTTGGGAGCAGGAGGTCGGAGGTTCAAGTCCTCTCACCCCGACCACGTCGTTCGCGAACGACGTGGCAAGCTATTCTTTGCCGTAAAATAAGGCTTATCCTTGCCCTGATGAATCCCCGTGACGAAGGGCCCCTGCCCTGAGGAGCGAAGTGACGTAGGGTTGACTTCTTAGTTTTTCTATGTTAAAATAAAGTAAACAGAAATTAAAACTGCAAAAGAATGCCAAAAAAGAAGTCACTAATAAAGTCCTTGGCAAAGAAACTATCGCTGGAGCTTATTGAGGGTGACATTATCAAAATCACCGGCATTGCCCTGACTATCCTTGTGGCAACGCAGATTATTTTTACTAAAGGCTCTCATCTGATCAAAGAAATGAGCGCTAATGTTTTGGGTACGCACGAGTCATCCGAAGTGGAACTTAGTGTCGCAGAGCATGAGGATTCTATTTCCGAAGATTTTTATAAAGAAATTGTCGAGGGTTCCAAAAGTATTATCTTGAAGTGGGATGCGGACGGCATGATCACTTACATGAACCCGTTTGGTGCGGAATTTTTTGGCTACACCCAGGATGAAATTATCGGCAAAAGCATCTTTTTGCTCGTACCCGGTGTCGAGTCGATTACCCAGCGCGATCTCAACCAAATGCTTCGTGACATCCAAAAAAATCCCGAAAATTTTCAAAATAGCGCGAATGAAAATATCAAAAAAAGTGGTGAACAGGTGTGGATGATTTGGACGAACAGCGCAATTTACAGTGATGGCAAAAACGAGGTTTTGAGCATCGGCAACGAAGGAGTCCGCGACATCAATCCTTAATCCTTATTCCTTATTCCTTAATCCTTCCTCGTAATGAATATCACTCCAAAAACTCATACCGTTGCCGACAAAAAATACGCCATTGTGTCGATTCCTGCTCATGTCGACGAGCACAATCTGCATGAATTCCATACTACCGTAGAACCACTCTTCGAAAGTGATCATGTTTATCTGGTTTTCGATCTCGGTGAGCTTGATTTCATCAATAGTAAAATAATTGGTTATCTGGAAAATATTCACCGTCAACTTTCGGGAATCGAAAAAAGATTAGCCTTTGTAAACGCTGCCGAAGAGGTACGTGAAATTCTCGAATTTGTCGGGCTAAACAAGGTCGCTCCTTCTTTTGACGCCGAGGAAAAATTCGTTGAAGCTATGCAGCGTGGCGAGATCTAAACATCCTCCTAAACGAAACTATTTCGTCCGCATCGTTGGCCCGGTCTTGATCATAGGGTTAACGCTGGTGTTGGCACTTTCGGGTAGGACGGAGAATGAGATTCTGCGTCCCGCTGACATCACCAGTGAATTTATCGGTCAGCGCCTGCAGCTCATGCAGGATTGGTTTTTGGCGAATGAACGCCTCGGCCAGACCCTCCCCTACCTCTACTATCCTGAGCGTAAAGAGTATTCAAATGATGACAACATCGTGAGACAGCTTTTGGCGACTCAGGGGATTTTCGTACTTGCCCGCGAGCTTAGTAGTCCTGAGCTTGAGCAGCTGGCCTTCCGCCAGCTTGCTGCCACTCTGCTCGAATACTATCGCGAGGAGAGTGAAACTGGTTTTGGTTTTTTCGAGGGTAACGGCACAGTCAAGCTGGGAGGCGCCGCTCTCGGGATTATCACGATTTTGGAAAGTCCCCAGCCGGAAATTTACGGAGTTAAGCTCAGCAAACTCGCCGATTTCATCCGCGCCATGCAGCAGCTCGACGGCAGTTTCCAGACTTTTTACCGCCCCCCCGATTTCGAGCGCAATGAACGCTTTTATTCCGGTGAAGCACTGCTAGCCGCAGCGAGATTGGCCAGGTACACGGGTGATTCCAGCTGGCTCGATTATGTCGAACACGGACTCACGTATTACGAACCGCTGCTGAAAACTCGTTTCATGCCCCAATTCGCCCCCTGGCACACGATGGCTTATAGCGAGATGTTCGAACAGACCGGTGAGCAAAAGTACGCGGACTTTGTGTTTTATCTGAATGACCGCCTGATTGACGAAATGCTGCAAACCGATGTAGCGGACCCGGCTCAGCTCGGCCGTTTTTATAATTCTAAACACGACTCCGAATGGGGTCCGCCGCATAGTTCGAGTACCGCTGTTTACACCGAGGGCATCACCTACGCCTACGATCTCGCCATGCGTCTTGGTAACCGGGAACGGGCTGAACGTTATCGTAACGCTATCCGGCTCGGCACCCGCTCCCTCCTGCAACTCCAGTACACGGAAAGAGACTCGCAGGATTTCGAATATCCTGAACGTATCAAGGGTGCCATCCGGCGCGCAACCGACCGGAAAGAAATCCGCATTGACCAAACTGGCCACACGGCCAACGCGTTGCCAAGGGTTAGTCGAATACTAAAAAATCCTTACTAACATTAGAAACCTTAGCAACCTTATTAACCTTCCCTAGAGTCCTAGCTCCTTCTGTATAATCTCCGACACTCCGTCAAACCCCGGCGGCGGGTTACTTTGTACACGGCCGTCGTACTTGAGCACTGTCGCGGTCGATGCGGGCGAGTCCGAATGGGCTTTGGCCCCCAGTTCATCGTAAACCAATTCATTGAAGCCATTGTCACAACCCGAGATTTTCCAGTTACTTGTCCCGTAGTTATGTAGAGCTGAAGTCAGATTGCCACAGAAAAAGTATTCCCGCAGATAAGCCAAATCGTGTTCGACGGCCTGGTTCCAGGTACAGTTCACGAATCCTCCTGTAATCTGCGACGGACATTTAGGCTGATTGAAGCGGGGCCAGTTGGGATCCAGCGCGCCACCGATCGTGTTGCGGGAAAGAATCGTACCTTCCCAAAAAAGTTGATTTTTGAAAGTGTCGTACCAGCTTGCCTGACAACGATCCACCGCCAGATTCCAGCTGTGATCAGTCGATTTCACACTACCCTCCAGATAATACGCTCCGACGATATTCGTCGGATCCGGATTGACGAAGACGTCTCCCCCGAAGGATGCCCCGCAAATATCGTTGCGCAGCATGATCACTCCGAGACTTCCGTTCTGGTCACTCGGATAGGCCAGATTATCTGGTAAACGCAGATCCGCTCCGCGCACAACCAGGGTTACGGGATAATTCGGGAGGTTGAAAGTGTCGCCGGAAGCATCAAGTGTGACCGAGCCACCGCTCGGCGGATCAAAGAAAATCACATTATCGATCGCACAGTCCGAGAGATACTTCGTCTGTCCATAGGGATCGATATAGGTAGTCGAGGGATCCAGGACATCGAGACTACGCAGCTTGGCCCCCGCTCCCGTGGCATCACAACCACAGAGCTCGACCATGTTGCCATTGGAGCAGGTGATCGGGAAACAAGAATGCTGTTCGTGAAAAGGTTGCAGCAGCTGGGAAATGCGTGGATTCATGAGTGATCGGGCTTCCGCGTAAGCCCGGTCACCCGTTTCGGTATTGTCGGAAACATTACCAAGCACCTGGGAACGGATGGTGCCCGTTCCGCTGATCGGTTGCACCCGGGTATCGAAATAACAGGTGTCCCCAAAAGGTCCGGGATTATTCGTACGTATATCGTCATAGCCGACGACACACTGACTCGAACAAGTGGCATCGCAACAGCCCCAAATACCAACTAGCTGATGGATATAGGTAGACGCCTGAACTTTGTAAAACGACTTGTTTTGCGCTGGTACGAATAGGCTGGAGCCGGCAATTCGAAAATCGCTGGTCGGCAGACAACCGGAGAAACTCGCTCCCAGGATGTCGTGACTACAGTTCGCCACGATTGGGACACTGGCTGCCTGCATGCAGACTTCATTGATGTCGAAACAATTCGGATCACTGACGACGATAGGCAATTCGACTTCGCCGTTTACAGCCACGAGTGTGGGTACTCTGCCGTTAGCATTCACTGTCGCGGAATCACAGGCCAGGTTGAAGTCACAACCGCCACCGCCACCGCCGCCACCGCCGCCGCCATCGCCATCGCCCCCACCACCGTCACCGTCACCGTCGCCGTCACCGTCACCGTCGCCGTCACCGTCGCCATCGCCATCACCATCGCCATCACCGTCGCCGTCACCGTCACCGTCACCATCACCGTCGCCATCACCATCACCGTCGCCGTCACCGTCGCCGTCGCCGTCACCGTCGCCGTCGCCATCACCGTCGCCGTCGCCATCACCGTCGCCATCACCGTCACCTCCTTCTGTTGTACACGTAGCCGAACAACCATCACCGGAAGTGTTATTGCCATCATCGCACTGTTCGTTAACACCGCTACTATTGGGAGTTTGGACAGCCCCATCACCACAGTAAGTACTAGGAGTGATTTCAGTTTGACACGTTGCCGAACAACCATCGCCTGAAGTGTTATTGCCATCGTCACATTGTTCACCCGAATCAACGTTGCCGTCGCCACAGAAGGGGGGAACCACTACCACGCTATACCCCGACGCAGAAGTATAGATACTCGCAGAACAGGTTGGATTGTCCAGATCGTAGGTGAAGCTAATGCCCGAAGATAAGACATCACTGTTTTGAGCAGCTGCCGTAGTACTGAAATACAGAGAGGTTACCGCGCTTTGCCCCACACTGAGGTGATAATTGGGATAATAAGTAGAACTCCCAGTCGAGGAGGCGCTAGTGCCTGCTACATAGTCAATACTACTGACCGATCCTGCCGGTACACTCCATGTTTTGGTTACGCTCTTAATCGTGAACCCACAATCCCCTCCCGACCAAAGTGTGTATGCATGTCGTGAAGTCTGACTTGGAGCAACAGTCCCAAAAGTCTGAGCCTCGGTAATTTGCGTCCCAAAAAACAGCACCAACCCGCCAAAGCCAAGTAACAAAGAAATTTTTGCGAGATTGGTGAATTTCTTAATCAAGAACTAATTTTACTAAATTAGCAACTTTTTTCAAAAGTCATCTTGAATCTCTTTCGTAGGATTTTCTAATTGAGACACGCCAACCACCCTTGAGTCCCTCATAAAGATAGACCAAAAAATAAGACTGATGAGTAGCGTTCCAACCAGGACAAGTAGCGTCTTAAATATAAACCTTCTTTTGTGCATGCCTCTATTATAGCCAGCCAAAACTCGAACCGAAACCCTCAAAACTTGTCTGGCCCTGAACCACCGGGATCAACCCCACCTGTGGCGTCACAACCATCCGGGCCATCACCTCCAGGTCCGGCAACCGCCTCAAAAAACTCATAGACTTCCTGGAATTTCCCAGTCGGTAGATTGTAGTGAGCGGCGCAAACTTCGGAGCTGTGGCTGCGGACGAAATTGAGGAAAGTTTTGAATTCTTGAGGATTTTTGAAAAGATTTTTGTAGACATAGCTCTTCGCCAATTCTTCCCAGCTTTTCCATTTACCCCCTTGGGCGATTTCAGCAAACTTCGTAAAGTTCTTCAGAAATTCAGATCCTGGTGTCGATATTGCTTTCTGCCTGTCAATCAAGCGGTACACACTGAGGGTTTCTCTATCTCCAGGGGCAATCCGAGGAATCATAACTCCCTTGGCTACAAAAATTGGTTTCCTGGCTATGTTCAGCTTCCCGAGAGCTTGGTCGATCAGATCAATCACCAAAGCATTTTTATTCCCCGTTAAGTTTTTTTCCTCCAAGATTTTCAAAACAGTTTTACGGGAGCCGAAGTTACTTTCTTTCTCAAATTCACCCAGCTTCTTATTCACGAGACTTTTAGCATGCTGCTCCTTGTAGCTAATCAGTTCATAGGCCCGGTTTTCTCTTTTAACTTTTTCACTAAGTTCACTGAAATCTTCAATTTTGTATTTCAACGCATGCTCGACCATCCGGAGTATTTCCTTTTTGGCGGCAACTTCATTACTGAAGGCTCCTCCGAATAGCTTCCCCTCTTTCACTGCATCCATTTTCTGCTTCCGCCAAGTGAAAAACTCGTTCATTCTTTTTCCTAAATATTTCTGCGCACCTTCCGGACCACTGTAGTTTTCCGGCTTCACTTCGTCCAATGAACCTTTGATTCCTTTGAGAAGTGTGTTGAATTCCGCTTTATTTTTTTCACTCCATTTTTCGAGCTGCTTTTCGTTATCTTCGTAAGTATATCTCTCGTCTGGCGCGTGATTAGCCCTTCCCAAGATTTGGGCTACGCCGCCGGAAATCTGACGTTTTAATTTAATATCCAGAACTTTAGAAGCAATCACTTCTTCACTTTCACGTACGACTCCGCCATCCGCTTTCACAATCTCCGGATCTCTTTTTTCGTTGAACTTTTCTTGTCTTACCGGCAAAAACAACTCGGGGGCGTGATCTTTAAACATGTGCGCTATGGAAGGTCCACAGACTCTGGCGACCGTTCCCTTTGTTGGTCTGTAGCCTGGCAATGGTCTGCTAAACTCAAGAGCTTTTACGGGTTCCGCCTGTTTTTCCCTCTTCACGACGATCGCCGGATTTTCACAGTTCGGGATTTCGACTTGGGCAACCTTGTACTGATCCAAATCTCCCGCAACGTCACTCCTGCCGAGATATTTCTTTAAAACGGCTTCCTTTTCTCTATCACTGACTTCGAGATATTTATAAGTGTAGTTTTCTTTCTCTCGCAAATATTTTGGAGCATCAATATTATCCGCCCAGGCATTGCCATCCGATTGGTCAATGCGGGCTTCGAGTTTACCGCCGTGAGTCTCCTGATCCACGCGCAGCATGAAAACCCGGGTATCTTCGCCGCGGAGAATATTCTCGACCGCTGTTTTGTATTTATCCGGAGTCTCTCCCAGCTTCTTTTTGCTAAAGTTGTAATAAAACACGTTCCAGCTTGTTTCCAGGCCGATTGCTTTTGTGAAAAGCTCTTTCACGCTCCCGGCACCCCCCCGTTTGGTACTAGTATTCAACGCTTCGAGACGCTCCGCGGAATTACCCCGTGCTACTCTGCCATAGCTGACATCTAGAACCTTGAAAGCGGTGAGTAGTTCATTAAGTTCTTGGATACGATCAGGATGTCTTCCTTTTGCTACATCGATTTTTTGTTCGAACTCTTTTGTGCTTGCTCTGCGGAATTTTTTCATTGCTTCATGATCGGTGAAATCAAGCGCTTTCCCACTCAAGCCAAACAATCTCCGCACATCAAGCGGAATTAAGTTGGAAACTTCTCCTGATTCCGATTTAAAACTAACCACGTCGCCTTTCCACAGTTTGCCAGGGCTAGCCTTTATTTTGGCAGTGACATCTTTTCTTCCACGTTTAATGCTTTCGATATCAGCAACTTTTTTGCCGTGCTTTTTGAGCTCTTTATAAAACTGTTTGGAGCTGCTTACTTCGAAAGTAATGGTTTTCTCTCCTGAACTCTCGGAACTTGCATAAACCATCTCCAATAGGCTCTCATATCTGCCCGCTCCTTCATTCATCAGTTTATCCACAGCGAACCTGCCATTTGTAGGAGATTCCGCCACTTCTACGGCTGCAGGGATCCGTCTATGAGACCTTTTGGCCTCTGCGTATTCGATTGCCCCTTTTATAAAGCTTTTCCACTCCTGGTAGGGGCTGTCGTTTTTGGCACTCTCTAAATCAGCAATCAACTGATCGAGATCTTCACTCGGTTCTTGCAATCTGGTCGAGAATTCAGCCACCTTCCCGGACTTATCTTCGAGGGTGCGTATTTCGAGCGGTAAATCGTCTACGAACTTATCCCACGGCTTGGCCGTCGGAACATCTTCTTTTTTATCGACAATCTCGCGATAGAGCCGGCTGCCGTTGAAACCAAGCGTGTCGAGAGCAGTTTCGATTGTTCCTCCGTTCGAAACTTGACCCTGCACAAACTCCGCAATCGCCAGCGCCTCCGCTCTGGTCACTTTCAGGTGAACGTACTTTTTGGAGCCTCCCGGAGTTTGAATTTCGAAGGCTTTACCAACTCCATCCCTCCGGTAAAGCAGGCTGCTGCGCTCCATTCTTTCAAAATCAATCTGTGCATGCTGTTCTCGTATTTTTTCTCTAGCTTCAGCGGATATTCTCCGACCAACTTCTTGTTTCTCCACTTCTTTTAGAAGTTTTTCTTTTTTATTGCCTAATTTGTCAACATCCCATTTCATCCAATCCGGCTGCTCGGCTTGCCGGAAAACCAACCGTGCCGATCGCAGACTGATTTCGCTGGGTCTGAAAAGTTTTGTTTTAGGCATTTTTTAGGGTTTTATTTTTTGAAAAAAATTATTAGCGATACAAAATCCCCTGCGCAAATTTCACGATTAGATACGCGAGCAGGGCGACGGCGAGCCCGATTACCGCGTATTCGATCATACTTTTGGCCTTTTGAATTTCGTTGTCATTTCCCGCGGCGATGAGCAAACGGAAGCCGCCTGCCGCCAGCAGGACAAAAGCCATAATTCCCACAAATTTAATCAGTAAATCAATCACTTTCCCCAGTAAATTGGAAGCGTCCAGGAAGCTCGTCTGACCCGTAATCGAGAAGTCTTTTCTGACGTCGATTGTCTTGCCACTCTGGAGCTTACTTTGAACCCAGAGATTCAGCAGGGTGTAGGTCTTTCCGCATTCTTCTACAGCCTTTTTTTTAGGAACACACTGTAGGTGGGCATACTGTTCCCCTTCCTCAGCAATGGCGTCTTTGATACAGGTGCTATAAGCCTCCTGAGCTTTGACAAAATCAGCTCCCACGCTTTTCAACGTTGTCTCAGCTGTTTTTGAGTCCATCTTTTCAATATCTTCTTTGCTGTGTTTTGTACAAGGAACAGGAATAACCTCAGCAGCCTCCGCTCTTTCAGTTTCCAAAAGCACCCCGCCGCAAAACAGAACGATAATGAGCAAGGTCGTAAAAATTTGTTTCACTTTTCCGTTCAAGTTTTTGTTTTAAACTTGTCCCTTCCTTGAGAGAAGGGATCCCCTTATTTTAGCAAAAAATGCCTTAAAATTCAAGCTGAAAGTACCCATTCAGAGCTTCTATAAAGTAAATTGTTCCATGTTATGTGCTCCATGTTCCATGCTTAAGTCTGCCGAAAAGATCGTCCAAACCCTCGTCAAAAATAATTTCACCGCCTATTTCGCCGGCGGCGCCGTCCGCGATCAGCTGCTTGATCGAAAAATTTCCGACGTTGACATCGCGACGAACGCGAAACCGGAGGAAGTTGAAAAACTTTTTGAACGCACCCATCCGCTTGGCCGTGAATTTGGCGTAACTCTCGTAATCTTCGGGAAGCACGCTTTCGAAGTGGCCACCTTTCGGGGGGAGAAAGATTACGACGGCAGGAAGCCGGGAGAAGTCTTTTTCACGGATGCGCAGGAAGACGCCCTGAGGCGGGATTTCACAGTAAACGGACTTTTTTACGATCCGCTGAAACACAAAGTGCTGGATTTCGTCGGCGGCCAGCACGACCTGAAGCTGAAAGTAATTCGCTTTATCGGTAATGCCGATACGCGAGTTAGCGAAGATCACCTGCGCCTACTACGCGCAGTTCGCTTCCGGAACTTATTGAATTTCGACTACGAACCGGCGACAGCTGCGGCGGTCAAAAAATACGCGCCGCTCATCCAACAAATCTCCGGTGAGCGCATTCGGGACGAGTTGAATAAAATGCTGGAGAACGAACACCGGGGAAAAGCGTTGCGGGATCTTGAGGAATTTGGCTTATTGGAAGTAATCATGCCTGAGTTTTTTAAGTTAAAAAGTCTTCCTCAGCCTAAGAAATTCCACCAAGAGGGCGACGTCTTCACCCATTCCCTCGGCGCTCTCGCCGCTCTGCCAAAAACTGCCAGCAGCGCGGTGGCATGGGCTACCCTCCTTCACGATATCGGCAAAGCAGAAACGATCCGTACAATCGAGGGGCGCATCACTTATCCCGGGCACGCCGAAGTGGGCGTGAAGATTGCGGAATGCATTCTGCATCGTTTGAAATTCGACAACGCCACACGTGCAAAAATTGTCTGGTTGATCCGCAACCACATACCTTTCTTCGACATTCCGAAGCAACGCCTCGCGCGTAAACACGAGTTCTTCACCCATCCTTGGTTCGCCGACTTGGTAAAAGTAACCGCTGCCGATATCCGAGGAACTCGTCCATCTGACTTCTCCCTCCATCGAAGAATCGTCAGCGAGTGGAAAGCACATGTTCGGGAAAAGTTACTCCCCGCTCCCAAAACACTCCTAACGGGGACCGAAATCATTCAAGCGCTCCACGTCGCCAAGGGTCCGGAAGTTGGCCGACTGACGAGAATTCTCAAAGACGCGCAGATTGAGAGACTCGTTACTTCGCGTAAAGAGGCTGTGAAATTTCTCGAAAGTTGTCTCAAGCGTTAAACTTGCGGACGAATTATGAATTTCAAGTTTTAAATTTTAAAACAATTTTAAATTTCTTAATTTTGAATGTTTTAAACTTAAAAAATTTAGTCATTCGATCTTGCCCCGAAGGGGTCCCCTCGGGGTTTTAAAACTTAAAATTCGAAACTTAAAATTACTCAATCTGTAGCCCTCTCCTAACAATCCCACCAATGAAAATACTTTCCGGAATCCAGCCTAGCGGAAGCCTACACCTCGGCAACTATTTCGGTGCGATCGAGCAGTTTTTGCGAAAGCAGGAGGGGGGTGCGGAACTCTTTATCTTCGTTGCCGATCTGCATGCCCTAACCAGCACACGGAATGCGGAAGAGCTGAAAAAAAACAGTTTCGAGGTAGCCGCCGCTTACATCGCCCTGGGGCTAACGGGCAAGAAAACAATTCTCTACCGCCAGTCCGATATTCCCGAAATTCTCGAGCTCAGTTGGATTCTCAGTTGTCTGGCTCCGGTGGGCCTGCTCGAACGCGCCGTGAGCTTCAAAGACAAAACCGCCAAGGGCCTGGAAGCGAACGTGGGACTTTTCAATTACCCCGTGCTGCAGGCTGCCGACATCCTCATCATGCAGGCGGACAAAGTGCCCATCGGTAAGGACCAGAAACAGCACCTCGAAATCACTCGCGATCTCGCGGTGAAATTCAACACTACTTACGGGGAAATACTGAAGCTGCCCGAGCCGGAAATTTCAAAAGAGGTAGCTACCGTTCTCGGAACGGACGGCGAAAAAATGAGCAAAAGCTACGGCAATACGATTGAGCTCTTCGCCGAAGATGGTGAATTGAAGCGACAGGTGATGGGAATCGTAACGGATTCAACTCCGAAAGGTGAGCCGCTCGACTATACGAAGTGCAACGTTTACGCGCTTTACAAATTGCTCGCGAATGAAGACGAGGCGCACGATCTCGCGGAAAAATATCGCAACGGGGAGCTGGGTTACGGTGATGCGAAAAAACTTCTGCTGGAAAAAATTCACACAAAATTCGATCCGGCGCGAAAGAAGTTTGCCGAGCTTGTACAGAATCCGGATGAGGTGGAAAAGGTTTTGAAGGCGGGTAGCGAGCAAGCGAGGAAAGAAGCGCTGAAAACTTTGGCAGAAGTCAGGAAAAAGGTTGGGTTGGCGTAAGAAGTGTGAGTCAAAAGAGCCGGAACGGAGCTGTGCTCCGTTTCGTAATGTTTCCGAGCAATCTTGTAGATTGCTCCGGTTGAGAATAAGACTATAAAGCTTGTAACTAAATACAATGGCATACTACAAAATAGCGCAAACTTACGCAATTTTGTAGTATGATTTTCTTGCTAAAATAAAATCGTGCAGCTCTCCCCTGCCATTGACGACTTTCTCACCGCTGTGCGGATTGAAAAAAACCAATCCGAGAAGACCGCGATCAATTACACCCACTATCTCAAGCGGGCGGAAGATTTTTTCGGAGCGGATCGAGATATTGGCTCAATTCGCTTTCCGGATGTCCAGCGTTTCATGTTGCACTTGAATGATTTGAAATCGAAAGGCAAAAGGTTGAGTGTCCAGACGCGTGGCTATCACGCGATCGCTTTGCGGGCGCTTTTCAAATTCCTCGCGAGAAGGGATGTGGACTGCCTTGCCGCAGAAAAAATCGATGTGCCCAAGAGCGAAAAGCGCATCGTGGAATTTCTCGCCCCGGAAGAACTGAAACGCCTCTTCGATGCGGTTCCGGAGAAAAGTATCCGGGACATCCGTGATGCTGCCATCCTGGAAACACTTTATTCGACGGGTTTACGGGTAAGCGAACTTTGTTCACTAAATAGAAACCAGGTTGATCTGAAGCGTCGGGAGTTTGCGGTCACGGGGAAGGGCCGTAAGACCCGGATTGTTTTCCTCACTCCTGTCGCCGCGGAAAAAATCGGGAAATATCTGAACCGGAGAACGGATAATCTGCCTGCGGTTTTTCTTTCGCATGGGCCCAGATCCAAAAAAGCAGATGAGATTGTGGGTGGTAAAGATGTGAAGCGACTCACACCCTGGAGCATCGCCAATCTTGTGCGGAAGTACGCGATCCGGGCGGGCATCGTGAAAAAGGTCACTCCGCACACGCTGCGCCACTCCTTCGCGACAACTCTACTTGATCACGGCGCCGATCTCCGCAGTGTCCAGGAAATGCTCGGCCATGCCAGCATCACTACGACGCAAATTTACACACACGTGACAAATAAGCGCCTCAGGGAGATCCATGAGAAGTTTCACCGGTAGAAAGATAAAAAAAATATTGTCACCCCGGCCCGCGAGCCCCGAAGGGGGCCCTTGGGGGCCGGGGCCCAGACATAATTCCCCCGCTTGACGGGGGAATCCAGAACTGCGCTGGTTCATAGTTGTCCCGCCCGGGACACTGCGAACCATGTTTGCACTGCGCTGCCACCAAACGGATTAAGTGCATTTTGATTCGAAGTACAACTTCGAACCATCAAGGGAGATCCATGAGAAGTTTCACCGGTAAGCTTACTTCTCCATCTCTACAGCGCCTTCTATTTTTTTCCTTCGGGCCAACACTGCCTTAACATCTCTCGCTCGCAAAACGACTGTTGTCCCATCTTCTTCCAGCTCTATTAATCCACGATTAGTAAGTAGGGAGTTAAAAAAGGAGCTATCTGAGGAGCCACCTAGAAACAGTCCGGCTACTATATCCTTCTGCCGATCACTTAGTGCGCCAAAGCTTTTACTTTTTTCAGACATAAAAATATGGATGGAGTAAAAAAGAGGGCGAATTTTCCACAAACTTTCTCTCTTTGTCAAATTACTTTTTAAGGCCCACGAGAAGTTTCACCGCTAACCCTATTCTTCTACACTTGAAGCTTTTTCCAGCTCTTTTCTAAGCCAATCCACCAGCTCTGCAATTTCTTCTTTAGATTCTAAGGTGGCTCGAGTTCCATCAGACAGTTCCGCTGCTACAGCACCTAAGTTCTTGAGCTGACCAACTACAATGGTGACAACGGCCTCTGGTTTCTGAGCTTCAAGCAGCTCAGCGAAGCTTTTATGGATTTCTGGAGGCATAAGATTTTTGGTTAATTAGAAAAGGTGGTTATTTTCCCAAAAACACTCATTTTGTCAACTTTATGAGTAAAAAATTTATTCTTTAAAGCTTGTCGGCACAGTAAAAGTGCTAAAATTCCGCATCATTTAACTTTTTTACAATGGCTAGATTTCGCTTCTCCCCCCTCCTCATCACCGGAATAGTAATTGTCTTGCTCGCCGGCTGGACAATCTCGAGCTACAACTCGCTCGTTACCCTCGATGAGAACACCGATAATGCTTTCGCCAAAATTGAGACTCAGTACCAGCGCCGCTTCGACCTGATCCCGAATGTCGTGAATACCGTCCAGGGTGTCGCGGATTTTGAACAATCCACGCTTCAAGGAGTAGTGGAAGCCCGCAGTGCCTGGTCCCGCGCGGGAACGGTGAACGAAAAAGTTGCCGCGGCCAATAACTTCGAAGGCGCGCTCAGTCGCCTGCTCGTAACCGTGGAGGCTTACCCCGACATCAAATCCGCGCAGGCTTACCGCGATCTGATTACAGAACTGGAGGGAACGGAAAATCGAATTGCCTTCGCTCGGAATGAGTTCAATGACGAAGCAACTGCTTACAACAAAGCGACCCGGCTTTTCCCGAAAAATGTCATCGCCAGCGCCTTTAGTTTCGACAGGGAGCGCGAGCTTTTTGAATCAGCAGAAGGGAGTGATGTGACGCCGGTGGTGGACTTTGGAGAGAACCAATAACAGGTTCTAGGTTCCAGGGAACAGGGAACAGGACTTTAATTGAAATTAATTCCGTGAGAAAAATCTTTTTTGCATTTATCGCGCTTCTGATATGTTGCGAGATTTCTTTTGCAGTTGACTTTCCTAAGTATCAAAACTTCGTCAATGATTACACCAACACGCTTTCGCAAGAAACTGTTGACACTCTGAACACCCAGCTCAAGAGTTACGAAACGGAAACGGGTACGGAAATCGCGATCATTCTCATTGATTCGACTGGGGAAATGCCGATTTGGGAGTACGCGACGGAGCTCGGTAATGAATGGGGAGTGGGCAAAGATAATGTGGACAACGGTGCGATCCTCGTAATCGCGAAAGATGATCGGGAGATGCATATCGCGACGGGCAGCCAGCTTGAAGGGGCGTTAACCGACCTCGAGGCAAAAGATGTCGTTGACTTCATAATTGCTCCGCATTTCAAAAACGGAGATTTTGATACAGGGGTTATAAATGGAGTGGCTGGGATCTTCGCCGCAATTGCCAGAGAAAGTTTCACGGATTCGCGGATGGGTAACGGTAGCGAGACCAATGTTGATATTCCTAAAATAATCTTTTTCGCGGTTTTTTTGCTTCTCCCCTGGCTCGGGGCCATCCTCGGCCGCAGCAAAAGAATCTGGCCCGGGGCCATCGTCGGTGGAGCTGGTGGAGCCGCAGGTGGGCTGCTGTTAAGTTTCGCGCTTTGGGGAATCGCTGCCGCGGTAGTTGGCCTGGGTTTATTCGGACTTTTCTTTGATTGGATCGTTTCCCGCAACTATCAAAAAGCCGCCTCTCGTGGGGGTCATGTCGCCTGGTGGGCTGGTGGTGGCCGGGGTGGTTTTGGTCGCGGTGGTTTTGGTGGATTTGGTGGCGGAGGATTCAGCGGTGGTGGAGCCGGAGGGTCGTGGTAGAGTGTTCAAATTGTTCAATCTCCCGCATACGCGGGATTGTTCTATCCCCCGCTACGCGGGGTGTTCTAATTGTTGTTTTGGCAGGTTATCGAAACCAGCGAATGGGAGAAGTAGCCCATTCGAACAGTTAGAACATCTAGAACAATTCGAACAGTTTCCTAGCATTTTTAGTGGTTTGCCCCGCAACCTCTTCCAGCGAAACCCCCTTCAGTTCCGCAATTCTCTCCCCCACTTCCCGCACAAACGCCGGCTCACAGCGTTGTCCCCGGAATTTCTGCGGCGCGAGAAAAGGAGCGTCTGTTTCGACAAGTAATTTTTCAAGGGGAACATTTGCAGCAACTTCGTGAGTATTCACCGCTTTGGGGAAAGTAACCACTCCTGTAAGCCCAATCAAAAATCCCCGCTCCAGAACCTGCTGCGCGAAAGCCCAATCTCCACCGAAACAGTGGAAAACCCCCTGCACTTCGAAGTCATCTAGAATTTTAAAAATGTCCTCGTCAGCTTCTCGCGAATGAATAATTACCGGTTTCTTTAATTTTTGCGCTAACTCCAATTGTTTCCTGAACGCTTCTTGCTGAATACTTTTCTCATTTCGCATCCGGAAATAATCAAGACCGATCTCGCCAATCGCAATGACTTTAGGGTCTTCCGCTAACTCCTCCAGCTCAGCCAAAACCCCCTCATTCAAAGAATTTACCCCTGGGCTGCGTAGCTCGAAGAGCGAAGAAGCCTCGTGCGGATGAATCCCCACTGCGGCAAAAATGTTTTCGTAGTTTTTTGCTAATTCCACCGCCTGGCGTGATTCTTTGATCCCTACTCCCGGATTAATCATTTTCCCGATTCCCGCCTCACCCGCCCGCGCCAGCACCGTATCAAAATCTTTTTTGAATTGGGGAAAGTCGAGATGGCAGTGGGTGTCGATTAGCATAAATTTTGATCCGACCCTGTACAGACGCAAGATCTTGTGTCTCTACTTACGTCTTTACGGTTTTTTCTGGCATTTCACACAAAACGTCGTCGTTCTTTGCTGAATCTTCATCTTCCTCAATTTCGTCCCACACACCTTACACGGCTTCCCGTGCCTCTTGTAGGCCATTAATGAAAACTGATTTTTTCCCCTCTTTCCTTGCGTATCCACATATTCTCCGATCGTCGTTCCTCGATTTTTAATTCCTTTACGCAATTGTTTTTTGATTTCGCGAAAAATATTTTTTACATCCTGTTTGCTCAGTTTTTCCACTCGCGACGCCGGATGGATCTGCGTTCCGAAGCAAATTTCATCTGCGTAAATATTTCCAATTCCCGCGATGAAGCTTTGATCAAGCAGCAGCGCCTTCAGCATTCCCTTGCGGCTCTTCAACAATTCACGAAGCTTTGACAGTGTAAATTCTCGCGCCAACGGTTCGGGTCCCAGCTTTGTGATTCCACAAATTTTTTCGTACGAATTATTATCACAAAGCACCAGCGTACCGAATTTTCGAATATCCGAAAATTGCAGCCATGTATTATGCGAAAGTTTGAATTGATGACGCACCGTCTTTTCCAGCGCCTTCGCGCTTTTCGCCAAAAGGAAGTGTCCTGTCATGCGGAAATGCACGACCAATTTTTGAGTTTTACTAACACTCGTTAACCCCCGAAGCCTGTCCTTGACTCCGATCGGGGATATCTCGGGGGTTAAGCCAAGGGTGAAAACAACGTATTTCGCCCGGCGATTTACCGCGAGAATGTGTTTTCCGAGAATTTTTTTACGGAAGGCGGAAAAAGCAGGCCAAAACGCTTTTTTCGTATCGCTCGAAAGTTCAAGAATGCGTTTCCCGACAATCTTTTGTAAATCACGAACTTGGGTTTCGACTTCGGGAAGCTCGGGCATGCTAAGATCTTAACTCAATTTTAATTTCTCAAAAATGCGCGAGGAGCTAGGAAGGCTACGTGAGAAATACAACATCAACGCTTGGTTCGCGACTCCAAGACTGCTTATCAATTCAAAATCAGCAAAGCCGGATCTTGTCTTGGAAAATATAAATGGACTAAGTCCCCAAAATATCAAGAAGCATTTCGATTTAATTATTTTTGATTTGGATGGAACATTGGTCGATGAGGCAAGTTCGACAGTAAGCGAAAAAATTACAGAAACATTTGCAGCAATTCAAGAAAAAGGTGAGGTTGCAATTGAGTTTCTTACCAACAAATCTGAAAATAGAAATCGGGAGTTTGAACGAAACTATGATGTTAAAGTAACTGACGGAATTGTAAAGAAACCTTCTCCGAAGGGATATGAGAAAATATTGACTGGATACCCAGATATCAACCGAAGTCGGGTTCTTTTTGTTGGAGATACTTTATTCAGTGATGTTTACGGCGCCAAAAAGCTGGGGCTAAAAACCGCCTTGGTTAACTATAAAAGTATCTATTCTCAATCCGGTGATAAATTAAGCACAAAACAAAAATTCGGAAGACCTTTGGATAGATTTTTATTGCGTCGGATTTTTGGCAAAAACGCTCCTCTCCAAAATTAGTTAAAATCGCTGCGTGAACTTCCAAATCATTCCCGCCATCGACCTGATCAAAGGCAAATGCGTCCGGCTCTACAAGGGCAGTTACAATCAGAAGACGGAATATTCCGTATCTCCCCCAGAGCAAGCGAAACTCTTCGAAGCAGAGGGCGCGGACCTCCTGCATATCGTCGATCTCGATGGTGCGAAAGTTGGCAAGCCGAAGAATTTAAAGACAATTGAAAAAATCCGCAGCAGCATCGAAATTCCGATCGAAGTCGGTGGTGGCATCCGTTCGATCGAAGCCGCGGAAAAGCTGTTTGAGATCGGAATTGATCGCATCATCCTCGGAACTGTCGCTGTCGAAGATCCGCAGTTACTGGAAAAATTTCTCGAAAAATTTGGCGCGGAGAAAATTATTGTCGGACTCGATGCCCGCGAACACGGAACCACCCTCGCCACCCGTGGCTGGCAAGGAAAAACCGACCTCGACGTAATCGATTTCGCCGAGGAACTGAAGAAAAAGGGGGTTAAACGCATCATCTACACCGACATCGCCCGCGACGGCACACTGACTTTCCCGAACTTCGACATGAATGAACGCTTGATCAACACCACCAAATTAAAAGTCATCGCCAGCGGCGGTGTCACCGACATCGAGCACTTGAGAATTCTAAAAAGAGTCGGCTGCGAAGGCGCCATCCTCGGCCAAGCGCTTTATGAAAATGAAATTTCAGTGAAAGAGATCAAAGATAAGTTATCTTGAAACCTGTAACCTAAAACCTGAAACCTCCTGTTCCCTGGAACCTGTTCCCTGCAATGATAGCCCACCTCTCCGGCACCGTCCTCAGAGCTCGTCACAAGAAGGTTATTCTCGACGTCAAAGATGTCGGCTATGAAGTTTCGGTAAATCGCAAACTGCTCACCAAAATGAAAGAGGGCGATCCACTCAAGCTCTGGATTCACACTCACCAAACGAGTGACTCAATTTCGTTTTTCGGTTTCAATACCGAGGAGGAGCTGGGATTTTTTGAACTTTTGACAAGTGTAAACGGAGTCGGACCCCGCACGGCCCTCGACATCCTTGAAACTCCAGTTGATGCGGTTGAAAAAACGATTGTCGCCGGAGATACGAATAAGCTCGCCGAAACTCCGGGTATCGGCAAAAAGACTGCTGCCCGGATTGTGCTGGAACTGAAACCAAAAATCACGGGTGATGATCCTGAAGTTCCCGAAAGCACCGAGGTGGACGAAGAAATCTTGCAGGCGATTGAAGGGCTCGGTTACAAGAAAAATGATACCAGAAAGATTCTCAGGAAGCTCCCCAAAGAGATTACCGAAACTGAAGAGATTGTTAGATGGTTCCTAAAAAACACCTAGCTTGCCAATTAGCCCAGGCTTCAGAAGGCACTTGTTTGGGTCGATTTAGAATTTGGTGCTTATTTGGAAATTGGAGTTTGTAGCTTGTAAATTTGAAAAGCCAGTTAACGGCACAAGTAGCTCTTTGAACCAAAGGTAGGTAGAATTTCGACAACGTTAACCACTAAAAAATGAATGGCAAAAAGCTGCTCACTATCATCAGTAGTGTGATCATCGGTTTTGGCGTGTTGGCGATCACACTGAGTTATCTTAGCTCCCAGGAAGAACCTATCGCCGTAAACCTGGAGCCGGTCTTCGTCAGTGCGGCCGATGCGCAGGAAGCCGTGGTGCAGCCCGGTAGTATGATTGCGGAGAAAGGTTCTTTGGAGTTCGGCGACCTGGCAATCTTCCAACTGACCGGCGCTGAGTCAATACTGGATTTTGGTGGAGTCGAATTCGCGGAAGATACTGAGGCCGTGACGAGCGCCCAAGGATGGGTGAATTCCGGAAGCGTACTGGCGATCAGTCTGATTTTCGGAGCAGAGCTCACTCTCGCCGACGAGCGGGTGACAGCGATCAATCGCGGTGGATCGTTTGTTTTCGAGAAAGGCACTGATTCGACACGGGTACGAGGTCTGAGCGGTACGACGAAACTACGTATCGCGCTCGCCGGTGGAACTGATGCTTTCGAAGTGGCTCTGACCACCGGTCAAGAAAGCCTCCTGACCGACGAAGTGATCAGCAACATTATCAACACAACGGATCCCATCCAGCGGGTGGCCGTCTGGCAGGCTACCATCGGAGAATTCGAAAGTCGTTTCGAGGGAGAGAGCCGGATGCTTAGCAAGCTTCTAGAGCAGCTTCCCAGCGGAGAGGTCGGCTTTATCCGAAAAGCTTTCCGTTGGTTCAAGGAAAAAGTTCTTTTCACACCGGTAGCCCGAGAAAATTTCTATGCTTTGGAGCTACAGAATGAACTCGCCAAAGCCGCTGCCGGTGATCTCCAGGCGGTTTCTAGTTATCTCGCGATGGAGGATGTCCAGAAACGTCAAGATCTGAAAAAAATAGTTGCCCGGGCGATTCCTCTCACCCGACTCACCATCGCAGAGTCCCTCACCCCCAGCTCAAAACAACTAATCACGCAACTGGCCGAGCTTTCCAGTTTTTTGGCCCAGTTTGCCGAGGTTGCCGACCTGCCTGAGACAATCCAGCTAAATCGTAGTTTGATTTTTATCGCCGACAATCCCGGGGACGCGAAGCAAGTTGGGTTGTTTTTGGATCGGGTAAAGCGTATTTCCGATCCGGACCAAGCCGAGAATGCCGCTTTGCTACTAACCCTCCTGCTTAGTGAAGATCAATTTGCCGAACCAGAGTGGCTGGAAGCTTATCATTTCGTCAACCGTGCTCAGATTGTTTCTGATAGTGACCTCGCTTTCGCGATCGTAGATCAGCTCACTCTCGCCACTGCTCTGATCAACAAAGGACACGAGGAACTCGGCAGTAAAGCGCTACAAGAATTGGTTAGTCTGCTCGCGGAAGCCAGCAAGCGATTGCCGGCTGCTTCTCTGGAAGGAATCGCCACCCGGGGCAACGACCTCAAAAACCGGTTACTTTTCCTCTCCAGCGACCAGGGTGGTATCCTTTTCGACGAAGAGGCTTACGCAACCTGGCTGGCGGAACAGAAAGCTGCTGCAGCCGAGTCCGAGGTCGAGCCGGAGACAGCGGAGGCTCCTGATGATGGCCGTGTTGCCCGTCCTTGGTCTGAGCTTTCAAAATTTCTAAACCTGCTCGAAGTAGAAGTTCCTGCAAGGCCGACTGGGGAAGAAGCTATTGAAGCTCCAGGAGGAGAAGGCACGACAGGAGCAGTGACCAGGGCAGAAACCCCCCCGGCGGAAACTGATGGTACAAGCGAAGCTCCACCAGCCGAAGCCGAAGGCGCAGGTGAGGCTCAAGTAGAGCCCTGAAAATAATGTGAACTCGGCAGCAAAGACAAGCTCTACATACAGTAGGGTAAGGTTTGTTTTAGATAAAGCCAAGTTCTTGGATCCGACTAGGATATTGCTTGGTTGGTTTGAATCCCCCCTCCCGACTCGCGTCGGGAGACCCCCTTTACAAAAGGGGGTTAAAAACGCGCGTATTGCATAGCCCCCTCTTTTGCAAAGAGGGGGTTGGGGGAGATTTTAGACACGATTCGAGGTATAATCCCTCTCGGCTCGGAGATTGGCACCGGGCTAACATTTCAAAAGTGCCTCTCAAGGTTTGAGAGGAATCCGAGTGGAACCCCCCGTAATATCGGGGCTCGGAGCGAGTAAAATCGTTTCGAGTATTTTTAGTTAAATTATGACCAACATTAAAACAGTAGACATCTTCGCGCCTATAACGAAAAAAATGATTAGTTTTTGGGTAAATTCACCCAAGATTTGTTTTACGGCTCCCGACGGAAATGGTGTGTTGGCTGCTAAAAAAATTTGGCAAATGGTGTGTTGGCTTAATAAAGAATTTATCATTGATTGTAAAAATATTTCATTTACGCCTACAAAAACCCATAAAAAATATCTAGATAATGAATCTTCAAGAATCCGTAATTTTTCTAGAACTATTTCATATATTATCCAGATCTCTCTTTTAGAAAGATTAGTTAAAAAACTCTATGAAGATATGTGTATAAATCTAAAAAAATATGCGGATAGCACAATCAAAGAAGATTCTAGGGAGAAGGGTAATAGAAAAAAAGAAATGGGAGAGGCAACAACTTTTAGAAACAAAGTGGCAGCCCATTTATCTTTTTATTATCCTTATGATCATAAAACCAAAAAAAATGATAATTTATCTACTCAAATAAGCTCTTTAAACGCCCTTCTCTCTTGTGGCACCTATGGAAAAAGCAAGCTGAACTTTGGAATACCTGGAGTATCCTCGATAGTTGGAGGAGAAAACCCCTCAACGCAGATTCCAACAATAAGAGTAGCTAGGTTACATCCAAAAATGAAAAAACATTTTCAAGCTTGGACTAAAATGTTTTTAAAGGAATTAAGAAAATTAAAGAAAAAAGATATTCACTTAGCAAAACTTTAACTCTTAAATCATGTCCGCCACTTCCCTCGACCAACTCGTCTCCCTTAGTAAACGCCGCGGCTTCGTCTTCCCGGGCAGTGAAATCTACGGTGGCCTGGCGAACACCTGGGACTACGGCCCCTACGGCGTGGAGCTGAAGAACAACATTAAGAAATTCTGGTGGGATTACTGGGTCACCCACCGCGATGACGTCGTCGGTGTGGACGCTTCAATCCTCATGAACCCAAAGGTCTGGGAGGCCTCCGGCCACGTGGAATCTTTCGCCGATCCGCTCGTGGATTGCAAAGCGTGTAAAAAGAGGCACCGCGGAGACAAATTGCTCGAGGAAAAGCTCGGAATCGAGGAGATCGCCGGAATTGCGCTCGCGGACGTTACCCCTCGTTTAGTTAAAGAGAAAATCAACTGCCCGGACTGCGGCAAGTGCGATTGGGCCGAGGCGAAGCAATTTAACCTCATGTTCAAGACCCAGCAGGGAGCGACGGAAGAGAGTGAGCGGGAAATTTACATGCGACCCGAAACCGCACAGGGCATTTTCGTGAATTTCAAAAATGTGTTGGGATCCGCTCGAGCCCGTTTACCCTTCGGGATTGCCCAGATCGGCAAAGCTTTCCGCAACGAAATCACTCCGGGCAACTTCACCTTCCGCACACGCGAGTTCGAGCAAATGGAGGTGGAGTATTTTTGTACAGAGAAAGATTGGGAAAGGGTTTACGCAGAACTCGAGAAAGACTGTTGGGATTTTTTCCTCCAGCTTGGCATCGAAAAGAAAAACATGCGTTGGCGCGAGCACAGCAAAGATGAACTCAGTCATTATTCCAAGCTAACGAAAGATATCGAGTATAAATTTCCGTGGGATTGGGGGGAACTCATGGGCCTGGCTTACCGGACGGACTACGATCTCGTCCAGCATCAGAAATTCAGCGGTGAATCAATGGAATACACCGATCCGGATAGCAACGAGAAATTCATCCCCCACTGCGTCGAGCCATCTTTCGGCTGCGACCGCACAGTGCTAATCACACTTCTCGATGCCTATGCCGAGGACGAGGTCAACGGCGAGAAGCGAACCGTGATGAAATTCGCCCCGCAGCTGGCTCCGATCAAAGTAGCCGTCCTGCCGCTCAGTCGTAAAGACAATCTCACGAAAGCAGCGCGCAAAGTGCACGACTTGGTTCGTGCAGAATTCCGCAGTGAATACGATGAGACGCAAAGTATCGGGAAACGCTACCGGAGACAGGATGAAATCGGGACACCGCTTTGCGTGACTGTTGATTTTGGGACTATCGGTGAAGACGACGGGCAGAGCAAAAAAGATCACGTTACTCTCCGTGAAAGAGATTCACTGAAGCAGGAGGAAGTGAAAATCGACAAACTTTTGGATGTTGTGCGTAAAAAGCTGAAGAGCTAAAAGCTTTGAGGTTTAGCCCCTAGCCTAACAGCTATACCCTAATGGTCTAATTTCTCAAGCTCTTGTAATCCCTTTCCATCTTTTGGGAATACAGCAGAGCTTGTTCCTTGAGCGGATTCTTGTGGGCGAGTAGCACCGCCTGTCGACCCGCGTTGTAAGCTTGCTTCGTTTTTTCGACATCCCCATTGAAACTCTTGAAAAGCCTCACGATATAATCCGCACCCCGAGGAATTGCCTCTTTCGCGTTAAAAGGATTTACCTTCTCGCGGTAACGTAAATCTTTACCGGTAAAAAGATCCCGCCCGATCTGGGCGAAACCGAGATGATAGCTCCGGGAAAGAGCCAACGGGTCTCCGTGAGACTCGTGCCAAAATATCTTTTTGGCGAGGGTGCTGAGCTGTTTTTCAAAGCTGTGTACACCATACTTACTAGCTGCCTTCTTCACTGCCTGCTCGATCAAGTTTTCATGTTTGTAGAAAAAAGTCTTGTCTTCTTTGTAGCGCCCTCCCCTTTCTCTACGTCTCTTCAAACCCATCGCCTCACAGATATCTTCTATCCGCCAATGCTTCAATCGCCGGTTAAATTCAGCTCCCGATAGAAATTGATACAGCTCCTGCACACAGTTTAGTCTCTCAGCTGTACAAAGATTATCGAACTCAGCTACCGACAGTTTGTGATTTTCACGATTTGATAAAAGTTCTTTTAGTCTTTGATTCAAGACTTTGAGATGCTTATCAGACAATTGAGCGATGCCTTTTTTCTTGGCCTGTCTTAATGTCAGCTCTGCTTTTTCTAAAAAAGAGAGTTTCTTGACCTTGGCTTCCCGAGAATCAATTTCATTTCGGATAAAACTCCGCTTCTCTTTAAACTTCCGCAACTTGAACAGCCTTTCTGCTTCTTTTTTTTGTTCATAATGTTCTCGAATTCAGAAACGAAGTTGAACACTTAGGGTAACTTACTCCCTAACTGTTCAATACTATGAAATCCTACCATCACTTTCAAAGAGAAGAGCGTTATGTTCTTGCCGCTTACCTGCAGGAAGAACTCAGCCTCCGGC
>JBDRMN010000004.1:0-6437 GCA_043812055.1 Patescibacteria group bacterium | reverse complement strand
TAACAGTTCTTGAATAGTTCTTTCTTCATTGAAAGGAGTTGGGTGTGAGTACTTCTAGGCATGCTAAAGCAGGATTAGGTTGCCACCAAGATACCCTAGTCCTGAAACCAAAAGGTAACCCTAATTGCTGCAATCGTAACAGCTGAAAATCAATTTGTTCAAGACATAGGATTAAGGATGCAGGATTAAGCCCCGAGAGAGGCCCTTCAGGCTCAGGAACTCAAAGACTGGTCTCTATACCCTATCCCTTCAGTCCTTTATTCTTAATCCTGCTTGTCCTGAGCGTAGTCGAAGGGTATCCTTTCTCCTGTGAGTAAATTCATCATTCGCGGCGGGAAACCGCTCTCCGGCACCGTGAAAGTTTCCGGTTCGAAGAATGCAGCGCTGCCGCTGCTCGCAGCCACACTTTTGACTGACCAGGAGTGTGTGCTGACAAATATTCCGGATGTGGCGGATACACGGCTGATACTTGAGATTTTAGGAAAGATTGGCGCGGAGTATTCTTTCGAAAGGAACCGCGTCAAGATTCAAACTAAAAAAATCAAAACTGCGAAAGTGCCAGCAGAGTTGGCGGAACAGATGCGAGCTTCGATTCTGCTGCTGGGCCCGCTGCTGGCACGCGCCGGCAAAGCCGAGATTGCTTTCCCGGGAGGGTGTGTGATCGGGAAGCGCAGTGTGCACGCACACGTTTACGCACTCACGAAGTTGGGGGCGCAAGATCGCAGTTCAGCGAATGTTTTGAAATTCACCGCTAAACAGATTATTCCCACAGCCTTCAACCTACCCGAACTCTCGGTCACCGCGACAGAAAATGCATTGCTGGCCGCAAGTTTAAGTTTTGGCGAAACGAAAATTCGGATGGCGGCGTACGAACCGCACGTTCAAGATTTGTGCGAGTTTTTAAAAAAGCTGGGAGTACGGATCTCCGGAGCAGGAACTCATACTTTGAAGATTGCGGGGAAGAAGAACCTGAAAGGGGCTCGGCACTCCGTCACCACCGATTACCTCGAGGTGGGCACACTCGCAATCGCCGCACTGGTCACGCAGGGAAAAGTGCGAATCGAAGGAGTCGTACCCAAGCAACTCGATTCCTTTTTTCAGAAACTCGAAGAAGTGGGCGCGAACTTCACAGTCGGCGAGAACTTCCTCGAACTCAGACCTACGAGGCATTTCCAGCCTTGTGAGATCAAAACCGCAGTCTTTCCCGGCTTTCCCACTGACTTGCAGGCTCCGTTCGGAGTTTTGCTGACGCAGGCCCGAGGCAAGTCGCGAATTTTCGAAACCCTCTTCGACGGTCGGCTGAATTATTTACTCGAACTCGAAAAGATGGGTGTCCGCGCCGAATTACTCAATCCCCACCAGGCTGTTATCCGTGGCGACGGTCGCCTCCGCGCCGCCAAAGTCGCCAGCTGCGACCTCCGCGCCGGCGCTGCGATGGTCCTGGCTGCCCTGAATGCCAAAGGCAAAAGCGAAGTTACCAACATTGAGTATATCGATCGGGGTTATGAACGTTTTGATGAGAAACTGAAGAGTTTGGGCGCCGAGATTGAGCGAGTCTAACTGCTACGTAAAGCCGGGGCGTCTCTACTGATCCATGAAAATTCTTTGCGCCCTTTCCGGCGGCATCGACTCCGCAGTAGCAGCCGCATTACTATGCCAGCGCGGCCATAAGGTGATCGGTGTGCATCTGAAATTTTGGATGGAGAATTTCGAGCCAAAGCAGAGTGCCAAAGTTCCTGAAAATAAATGCTGCAGTCTCGAAGCTCTCGAGGTCGCTCGCAGTACCGCCGAGAAATTAAAGATCCCTTTTTACGTCTTGAACTTCCGCGAACCCTTTAAACGCAAAGTCGTGGACTATTTTTTGAGAACTTACGCGCGCAGCGAAACTCCCAATCCTTGTGTTGTCTGCAACCGGGAAATTAAGTTCGGGAGATTGCTAACAAAGATGCGCGAGCTGGGTTGCGAGAAACTCGCCACCGGCCACTACGCCCGCGTCCGTGCTGGCCAGCTCCTGCGTGGGGTGGACACGGAAAAAGATCAGAGCTACTTCCTCAGCAACTTAACGTCAGCAAAATTAAAACACATTCTCTTCCCCATCGGGAATTACAAAAAGTCAGCAGTGCGTAAGCTAGCCAGGAAATTCGGACTCGGTAAGCTCGGAGCGAAGAAAGAAAGTCAGGGTACCTGTTTCTTCCCTGAAAAAGAACCTCAGGATTTTCTCGCAAGGAACTTGCCGAAAAAACTTCTCAAGCCCGGGAAGATTAAAACTCGGAACGGCGAAGTCGTCGGTGCGCACCGCGGACTTCCGCTCTATACTATCGGCCAACGCCGTGGAGTTGAGCTCGGCGGGATGGCCGAGCCGTATTATGTCGCGGGTTTTGACAAAAAGAAAAACGAACTTTTCGTCGCTCCGGACCGTGAACTCTTCTCAAAAGAACTAAAAGTCAAAAATTTCAGCTGGATTGGCAGACCGCCCAAGTCTGGAACTAAACTCCTCGCCCAGATTCGTTATCGCTCACCCGCTGTCCCAGCAACAATTAGCTCCCCCCCTTACAAGGGAGGCTTGCCCGCCGAAGTCCCGCTTGGCGGGACGAAGGCGGGGCTGGGAGGGATTTGCAAAGGAGTGGTTATTTTCACCTCCCCCCAACGTGCCATCACGCCCGGTCAAACCGTCGCCTTCTATCGCGGTCAAACTTGTTTGGGTAGTGGAGTGATTTGCTAAAAAATGAAAATGTGTCAAGATTAAACGAACGGCTCCCGCATTACCTGGAAAAGCCACGGAATTGAAAACGATTGGAAAATCGACAGAGGCGGCTTCACCATGATCTTGGTACAATATTTAAAGAAACTGAAAGCTAACTTTTTGCTTCCCACCCCTCTTACATGGCAAAATCTTGAACACAAATTTTGAACGTGCCTAAAAAGACTCGTAAGAAGATCACGCGCCGTAGATTACTTTCTTTCTTCATAATTTTCACAATCCTGCTTGTACTCGAGGCGGGCTATTTCGCGGTTAAGCGCGAGCTCTCCACCCGCCTCCCTTACAGGATCACGATTGCCGGCACCGACTACAGCTTGATTGAACGAGCAGTCGCCACCTCCGCGATCGAAGGGCGGGTAAATGAATTTTTGCAACAGCCTTTGCATTTCCAGACAGATACGAAGTCACTCGAAGTCCAGGCCAATGAGATCAATTTAAGGATCGAAGTAGAACACACCGTCGCCCTGCTCAGCGATAAAGTTTTCTCCTTACGGACAGTCGCGCTGCCTGTCACCCTGGATGAAAAACGTCTGCGGGAGATCCTGCTAAGCCAAGATCCCGATCTCGAGTATGCCCCCACTGACGCAAAAGTTTTTGTGGATGCGAATGGGGAGTTCAAAATCCTCCCCGAAAAATTCGGCCGGAAAACTGACTTTGCCTTGCTGGCCGCGCAGATTCGCGAGCAGGTTGGGATGCTCGTACATCACCCCATCAATATCCACAGTAAAACAGTTCCTCCCCAGCAGACTGCTGATAAGTTCGAATCTTTCCGTGATCAACTTGTTATGCTTACTCGCGAGAATCTGATTCTCAAAAATACTGACTACGAGCGCTATGAGATCAATCTCGCTGATCGGATCAGTTGGTTTGATCTCAATACTAATGGAGATCTTTCCATCTTTCTGAAAAAGGAGGCTTTCGAGTACTTCGTCGAACACGAGCTCAATCCCCTCGTTGCCGAGCTCCCCCACGACGTCCAGATCGGGCAAACAATCGAAGGTGTGATTGAATTCGAGGGAGTCGCCAAGAGCGGCCAGACTGTGGATACCGCCGAATTGCAGGACCGGATTATCGCCGCACTGGAAAGTGATTCCCGAGAGATTTGGATTCCTTTCCGAGCATTACCGGCTCCCGTGAAATCAACGCGTGAGCTGGCTGATCTGGGAATCAACGAGCTCATCGGCGAAGCCGTTACCGCTTATACCGGCAGCCCCGCCAATCGTCAGCACAATATCAGCGTAGCCGCCGTCAACCTGAGTGGTTTACTGATTGCTCCGGAGGAGGAATTCTCCTTCATCGGATCACTCGGTCCGGTCACCAGTGGCCAGGGCTACAAGCGTGAGCTCATCATCAAGGAAGGCGACGTCACTCCGGAAATTGGTGGCGGAGTCTGCCAAGTCAGCACGACTTTTTTCCGTACTGCTCTCGATACGGGGTTACCCATCACCCGGTACCAACCCCACACGCTCAAGGTCCATTACTACGATCCTCCGGGCCTGGACGCCACAGTCTACCCCGGTCAGGCTGATCTCCGTTTCATCAATGACACCGGTCAGCACATTCTCATTCAGGCTGTTGTCGAGGGCGCAAGTCTTCGGGTGAATTTCTTCGGCACGGCTGACGGCCGTGATGTCAAACTCGCCGGTCCCTTCTATCCTAACGGCGACCCCGTCACCGATCTCCGCCGCGCCGGCCTCCGGATGTTCTGGACCCGCAAGATCGTCGCCGCCAATGGCGAAGAAAAAGAGGAGCGCTACAACGCGACGTATAAACTTATGCCAGAACACTGATAGGTTCCAGGTTACAGGGAACGGGGAACAGTGGTGGGAATGTTGGTTTGCTTTTTACAGCCGGAACAGAGCTACTTGCCCTGACCCCCCAACCCCCCTTATAAGGGGGGCTACCTATACAGCACTCGCAGGTTCGATTTATGATCATGAACAAAAGATGAACAGATCCTAGGTTCGATTTACCCTTCGGCAAACTCAGGACAGGCAAAATCGAACAGAAACATCAAGGTTCAGATTGCAAATCTGAACCTGCGTTCGGCGAGCTGATTTATATGATGGACTATGATTAAGCGCAATCAGGGCAATCAGCGTAATCACAAAAATCACAGTTCCAGACTACATTGAAGCCTTTTTAAACCCGCAGGTTCGGGTTTGTAACCCGAACCTTCTGTTTCAGGCCGGCAGCGGGTCAATTGGAATTCTGCCGTGAGGATTCGCCGAACTCCACACCCAATCCTCCGGATGCTGCACGTATTGTTTATCGACCGGGTTGAAGTGAATATATTCAATCTTTTGATTAAGAAGTTCATCACTTTCAACGAGCTTCGGCATATTGCCTCTCTGCCAAATCTCACAACTACCGTCTTTATTCTCAAAGAGCTTCAGTAGGTTTCGCTCAAAAGCAACAATGTTTTTTTGGATTGCTTTGGATGTGAATTTTTTAAAGTCTCTTACAAAGCTAATCATGTTCGGAGAAGAAACAACTAGATGCATATGGTTCAACATAAGGACGTATGCATAAATCTTTAACTGCTTATGCTGCCGACAGTAAATTAACGAATCAGCCAAAATTTCAAAACGATTGTAGCGGTCAAAAAGGTAGTACCAGTTTTTTACTGTGAAGGTGAGAAAATAAACCGCTGATCTATATTCCTCATGAATACGTGGTGAAGGCACAGGGGAATTATAGGCAGGTTTTGAATTTGGATCATGAACAAAAGATGAACAGCTGCTAGGTTCGATTTACCCTTCGGCAAACTCAGAACAGGCAAAATCGAACGGAAACATCAAGGTTCAGATTACAAATCTGAACCTGCGCGCTGATCTAGCAGTTCATTAACTTTCGACAAAGAACATTCCCACCACTGCTCCCTGTAACCTGTTCCCTGTTCCCTGTAAAAAAGACCCCACTCACTGAGCAGGGCCTTTTTATATTCCTAAAACTTTATCTAGTTAAGGGCGTCCTTGGTAGCTTTGTTGGGGCGGTATTTGAGAACCACCGACTTTGGCTTAGCCTTGAACATCATTTCCTCACCCGTGAAGGGGTTGATTCCTTTGCGAGCCGGGCGGGCTGGTTTGACCTTTTGGGCGAAGATGCCAAAAGGAGTGGCGACCTTATCATTTTTGACAAGAGCGTCCTGGAGCGCTTCGAGTGCAGCTTTGGCCTCCTTTTTGGAGATACCAGCTGCCTCAGCGATGGAGGCCGTTGTTTGGGCCTGGGTGAGGGCTTTAGCCATGGATAAAGGGGTTAAATGATTAACGGCGGAAATGCTAAGCCGCTTTGTCGGCCGAGGCAAGGATTCCAGCCAGAAAAAAGCCTTATTCTGTAGATTCTTTGAATGCAAATTTTGTTCAAGCTACAAAAACAGGGCTTTTTTAAGCTGTTTGCTGAAACACTACAAAAATAGCTTTTCCGCTTGACGCCGTAGTCGCACGATCCTAAAACTCCTTTTTTAAAGCGGTTTTAGCGGACGATCAACAATGGTTCGACAGTTGTTTCGCCCGGCGAAACACTTCGAATCTTATTCTCGAATTCAGAAACGAAGTTGAACACTTAGGGTAACTTACTCCCTAACTGTTCAATACTATGAAATCCTACCATCACTTTCAAAGAGAAGAGCGTTATGTTCTTGCCGCTTACCTGCAGGAAGAACTCAGCCTCCGGC
>JBDRMN010000003.1:0-8918 GCA_043812055.1 Patescibacteria group bacterium | reverse complement strand
GGCGCCTGCCCCGCCTGCCACGGCCTGGGCAGTAAATTGACGGTGGACGAGAAGCGCATCATTCCCAATCCCGATCTCTCGATCGAGGAAGGCGTGATATTGCCCTGGGTGACGCTCGCGAGTACGGATTTTTACGGGAATATTCTCCGCGCGGTGGCGGATGCCTATGGTTTCAAAATTTCGACCCCGTGGAAGCAATTGGAAAAGGAAGCCCAGGAGATCGTGCTACGCGGAACGGGTGATGAAAGGTACGACGTGAATTTCGCGACGGATCGTTTCGCGGGTGAATACAGCACGAAGTTCGAAGGGGTGATCCCGAATGTCGAGCGGCGTTACCGGGAGACAGAGAGTGATTTCGTGCGGAATAAATTGGAGAAATTCATGCTGCTGCGAGAGTGTGAGGATTGTGGTGGGAAGCGGTTAAGGAAGGATGTGCTGGGAATAAAGCTGGGCGACCCTTCGACGGGCTCCCCTCGATCTAATTCGGGGCAGGCAGGGCAAGGCAAAAATATCATCGACACTACGGCCCTCTCGATCACAGAGTCCCGCAAATTCTTCGCCGGACTCAAGCTCACGCCGACAGAGAATAAGATTGCCAAGCTGGTTTTGAAAGAAATTGATGCGCGGTTGAGCTTCCTCGAGAACGTGGGAATCGCTTACCTGACACTTGATCGGACGGCCAACACTTTGTCCGGTGGTGAAGCGCAGCGAATCCGATTGGCGACACAGATTGGTTCGAAATTGCAGGGCGTGCTTTACGTCCTGGACGAACCGTCCATCGGTCTGCACCAGCGGGACAACGATAAATTGATCAAAACGCTGATGGATCTGCGTGATCTCGACAACACCGTGATCGTCGTCGAACACGATGAGGAAATCATGCGGGTTGCTGACCACATCATCGATATCGGTCCGGGGGCGGGTAAACACGGTGGGAAGATTGTTTGTGAGGGCACGCCGAAGCAGATCATGCAGGACAAACACTGCATAACCGGGCAATACCTTTCGGGGAAAAAGCAGATTGATGTGCCGCGGAAGCGGAGGAAGGGTAATGGTAAATATCTGAAGGTTGTCGGCGCCGAGGAACACAATTTGAAAAAAATTGATGCGAAGTTTCCGCTGGGAACTTTCATCGGTGTGTCGGGTGTTTCCGGTTCGGGCAAATCTTCGCTCGTGAATTTCGTCCTCGCGAAACGCCTGCTGCACGATTTGAATCGCAGCAAAGACGTACCGGGTAAACACGCGGATTTAATCGGCATTGAGAACTTGGATAAAGCCATCGTCATCAATCAGGCTCCTATCGGCCGCACACCGCGATCGAATGCGGCGACCTACACGGGCGTTTTCACCGATATCCGCGACCTCTTCGCCGCAACTCCGGAAGCAAAGTTGCGCGGTTACAGATCGGGAAGATTTTCTTTTAACGTGAAGGGGGGTCGTTGCGAAGCTTGTGCGGGGGATGGCGTGAAAAAGATCGAGATGCACTTCCTGCCCGACATCTACGTCAGCTGTGACGAGTGTAAGGGCAAGCGTTATAACCGCGAGGCCTTGGAGATTACTTATCGCAGTAAGAACATTGCGGATGCTCTCGATTTAACGGTTGAAGAGGCTTTGGAATTCTTCTCCGCCCAACCCGCGATCAATAAGAAATTGGCAACACTTACTGATGTAGGACTGGGTTATCTCCATCTGGGACAGTCGGCGACAACTCTTTCCGGTGGTGAAGCGCAGCGCGTGAAACTGGCAACCGAACTTTCCAAGCGGGCGACAGGCAAAACCCTTTATATCCTGGATGAACCCACAACCGGTCTCCATTTCGACGACGTGAAACGCCTGATCCAAGTCCTGCAACGTTTAGTTGATGCCGGCAACACGATTGTCATCATCGAACACAATATCCACGTTTTGAAATCCTGCGACTATCTCATCGACCTCGGTCCTGAAGGCGGCGACGCGGGTGGTGAAATCATCGCGGCTGGCACACCCGAGGAAGTGGCGCAGGTGAAGGAAAGTGCGACGGGAGAGTATTTGAAGAAGATGTTGAAATGAAAAGTTCATGAACTTTTGTTCATAAAACGGTGTTTAAAGGATAATGGCGCAGTAGAATTGGCGGATGGCCAAACCCTTTTGCGATCTTTATCGTGCCGAATCGGCTAGATTGCCCAGATGGGATTATGCGGAAAACGGTGATTATTTTGTAACGATCTGCACGAGAAGACAGGAAAATTATTTTGGCGTCATTCAGGACAAAAGAATGCGGTTGTCCAAAATCGGCAAGGTGGCGGAAAAATTTTGGTGCAAAATCCCCCGACATTTTCCATTCGTGCAATTAGACCATTTCGTGGTGATGCCGAATCATATTCATGGGATTATTACGATTGCAAAAGATTTATTCGACCCCCGTAGAGACGCAATTAATCGTTACGGAGTTATCACACACCCCTGTAGAGACGCGATATATCGCGTCTCTACGGAAAATCGAAAAACCGGTGGAATTACCGGAAAACATAACCCAATGGGCAAAAAATCATTGGGTGAAATTATTCGCGAATATAAATCGGCAGTTAAACGATTTTCAACTAGGGACAAAATCCCTTTCGCCTGGCAACGCCTTTTTTACGACCGCGTAATTAGGAATGATCGAGAATTAACTGACATCCAGGCTTACATCATCAATAACCACGCCAATTGGGAAAGGGATATGGAAAATTTAAAGAAAATTGATAATTAACAAGGGATCACCGATAATTGGGTTATGACTTTAGAAAAATACCTCTCCAAAATCGAACCCAAGCTCGCCAAAACCATCCTCGCCCTCGCCGAGGCGGTGAAACAGATTGATGGGAAAATTCGGACGGCGGAAACGGGTGAAGCCGGTTCGACAAACACTTTTAATGAGGAACAGCTCAAGCTCGATGTCCTGGCGGACAAAATCATTTTCGCCGAATTGAAAAAATCAGGCACCGTGGCAGTCGCCGCGAGTGAGGAGCAAAGTGAAGAAATTGAATTAAATAAAGCTGGGGAATTCTCTGTCGCTTTCGATCCCCTCGATGGCTCTAGCCTGGTGGATGTAAATCTAGCGGTCGGTACGATTTTCGGCATCTGGCCTGGAAAAGGCTTCATCGGTAAAACTGGGAAAGAAATGCCCGCGGCGGGCTACTCGATTTACGGTCCCCGCACGACTTTCACGATCGCGATCGACGAGAACCCCGCTGAATTCACGTTACAAGAAAGCGGCGAATGGGAACTGACGATCAAGAAAATGGAAATAGGTGAAGGCAAGATGTTTGCACCGGGAAACTTGCGGGCCTGCGCGGAAAATAAGGAGTACCTGACTTTACTCGATTTCTGGGCGGAAAACGGCTACCAGCTGCGCTATTCTGGCGGCATGGTCCCCGACGTCCACCAGATCCTGGTGAAAGGTAGGGGTGTCTTCAGTTATCCAGGCAGCGAGAGTTGTCCTGCCAAATTACGCTTGCTTTATGAATGCGCTCCACTCGCTCGGGTCATCGAATCCGCCGGCGGTGCCAGCTCCGACCTCGAGAAGTCTATTCTGGAAAAAAAGGTCGAAGCTCTCGACCAGCGTACCGTCGTTTGCCTGGGAAGTAAGGAAGAAGTTGATCGTTTTGATAAATTTTTGAAGGCCTAAAAAGTCTTGTCATCCCGCACCCCGCCACAGCGGGGGACCCAGACATAATTTCCGCGAACGCGGAAATCCAGACAAAAAACATCAAATTTCTCGTGTATCTTCAAGTTTACCCCAGACCTTGAACTGGATTTCACCTTCGTGGCTTTTTGAATCCCTTCCATACCCCCGGATCCTCTCCGCTAACTCCGGAAAGATTTTCTCGAATGAATCGGGCTTCTTGATCTGCAGCAATGCTGTCGGACCGACGAAGTCCTGCATTCTGATAAGGTAAATCTCGGGTGATTCCAATGTGTGCAATTTTTCACTCTCCGCTTTGTCCCTCCCAATCATCGCAAAAGACTTTTTGCCTAATGGTAGAAACCGACCGGTTTTCAATAAGCTCGCATCTTCCGGTGTAGCCTGCGGATCGCGTTCCAGTAGCACGCGTAAACGCGCCGAGTAACCCGGATCAGTCAGCAGGCAGCCCCCGGCCGGTGTCGGGTAATCTTTAATCCCAAATTCCGCTGCCAGTGCGATCTGCGGTTTGCGATTCTTCCCGTGGAAATCGAGCAACTTATCCCGGTCAACCAAGCCTTCGCGCTCGTAAACGGTCTCTTCCAGATTCTTCGCGCAAAGTGGCCGGAGAATTTCAATTCCCGCAATTTTCTCGACAATCTTAAGCGCCTGTTTATTCTGACTAAACGGCCGCTGCCCCAGCACTTCCCCACTGGCGACTATGTCGAAGCCTCCCTGTCCCCGCGACTTGTCCGCCGTAGCCTTGGCGAAGGAGGAAAGCGGGGATCTCGCAATGTCGGCAGCCAAACGGAACATTAGCCCATGGCAATCAATACACGGATTCATATTCTTGCCCCGTCCGTGTGGCGGATCAAGGACAATCGGGAAATGAATGTCGCTAATGTCCTCAATAATGTGCTCGACTCCTAATTGCTTCACAGCTCGCTCCGCCTTCTCCGAGCTGAAAAACGGTGATGTGAAAGTAAGCGCCGCCACTTCTAAGCCGGCGTTCTGAAGCACGCGAATCGCCAGCTGACTGTCGAGGCCGCCGGAGAGGAGGACGAGGGCGCGAGGGGGTTTGGATTTGCTCACCGATTAATTCTAGAGGAAAAATTCCTGACATGATTCTGCAAAGTCATACTACAAAATGGCGTAAGCTAGGGTATAGGGACTAGAAACTAAGCAACTCAAAGACACAAAGACTTAACGACTTGAAGACCTTTTCTTAATATCTCCCAATAATCCTAACAATCCCAACACTCTCACCCATTGCACACTGTACATTGATAATCGATCATTGAACAGAGATCCCTTCCGCCAAAGCAACAATCTCCCCTTCCAAACTCTCCCCCATCCCCACTTTAAAAGGAACTTTAATTCGTTTGGTCTTCTTCTCGCTCTCTGGAATTAAAATCTCCACCACCGCCCCCGCTTCACTTTTGGCCGTCACGAGGAGTTGCTTGAGCTTGGGCAGGATCGCCGAATCAACGCTCATTGGGAGTTTGATTTGCAGCGCTTTGGCCGGTTGTAGTTCTGCGGGAGTTTCGACTGTTTTCACATCGGGCTTGCCATTCGAATCATCGATGAAACCGTCTTGTTCCGCTTTTTCCCGAATCTTTTCCAGATCGAGACGGGTGATCTCGTGAGCCGAAATCTGGAAGGCGTCGTTACGGAATTCCAGACGACCGGTGACAGAGAGTAATTCGTCTTTTTCAATTTGTTCGCCAAATTTCGCGAAGACTTTCGGGAAGATCGAGACCTCGATACTACCCGTGGGATCCTCGATTGTCGCAAACGCCATCATTTGTTTCGACTTCTTCGTAATCAGTTTGCGGAATTGGGTAACAATGCCGCCAACGGTGTGAGTCTTGCCCAAATCTTTTTTATCCAACTTTTCGACCAAGTGAATCTTTTTGCCCAGTGCTTTACGCAGCCCCGCCAGTGGATGTGCCGAAACGTACATGCCGAGCAGATCTTTTTCCCACTTGAGCTTTTGGGAGCGCGAAGCGGGTTCAACCTTTTTCAATCTGAACTCCAGCTTCGGGGCAGCTGAGCTGTTGTCAAATAGATTTCCCTGGATTGTCTCCGCCTGTTCTTTAGCCGCCTTGGCGAAATCAGCCAGATCACTCGCCGAAGCCGCTACGGCGTTACGTTCACCCAGATCGTCCAGCGCCCCGCCGAAAGCCAACGCTTCGAGAGTGCGTTTATTCAAAACACTTGGGTCCACTCGAGAGGCGAAGTCGGCCAAATCGGTGAATTTCCCCCCGGCTTCCCGAGCCTCCAGAATCGCGTGAATCGGCCCTTCGCCCACACCCTTGATGGCGTTCAGTCCGAAACGGATATTGCCCTCGGAAACGACTGTAAAGTTGGCCAAAGATTCATTCACGCTCGGTGGCAGCACTTTCACATTCATGCGGTTTGCTTCGTCGATGTCAATCGTCAAGCGATCCATGTTGCCGTGGTCTGCCGTCAAAAGCGCTGCGAGGAACTCACTCGGATAGTGGGCCTTCAGATAACCCGTCTGGTAGGAGATGTAAGAGTAGCAAGCTGCGTGGGATTTATTAAAACCATAACCCGCAAAAGGCTCGATAATTGAAAACAGTTTTTCCGCCTCGGTCTTAGAGTGCCCCTTTTTCTCCGCACCTTGGATGAATAATTTGCGTTGCTTATTAAGTAGCTTCGGAATTTTCTTCGCTACGGCTTTGATCATCAGATACCCCTCACCGAGACTAAATCCTGCGAAAGACTGGGCGATCTGCTGCACCTGCTCCTGGTACACCGCGATACCGTGTGTTTCCTTCAGGTGCTTTTCGAGAATCGGATGCGGGTAACGCGCCGACTTCGGATCGTGCTTACCGCGAATGTAGGTCGGGATGTTCTCCATCGGCCCCGGCCGGAAGAGCGCCACCATTGCGATGAGATCTTCGAAAACAGTTGGTTTCAGGTCTTTGAGGTAACGCTTCATTCCGCTCGATTCGAACTGAAACACGCCGGTCGTTTCGGAGCGCTGGAAGAGCTCGAAAGTCTTTTTGTCATCCATCGGCAGCGCACTGACTTCAATGTCAGTTTTGCGCGTCCGGCGGATGATATTCAGGCACTTCTGAATGATCGTCAGGTTCCGCAGACCGAGGAAATCCATCTTGAGCAGGCCGATGTCTTCAATCGGGTGCATCGAGTACTGCGTGATGATGTCTTCCTCATCTCCGGGAGCCTGCTGCAACGGTGTATAGGTGGGTAGCGCCTTATCCGCAATCACCACCGCACAGGCATGCACACCTGCCTGACGAATCACGCCCTCCAGGCGCTTGGCAATTTTCCAGATTTTTTTGAAGGGATCGTGTTTCACTGCCTCGCGCAGCAAGGGTTCCGCCTCATGCGCCTCGTCCAGCGTAATTCCCGGCCGACTCGGAATCAGCTTCGTGAAGTTATTCATCTCCGTAAACGAAACCCCAAAAACTCGCCCCGTGTCCTTCACCGCCGCTTTGGCCGCCAGCGTGCCGAAAGTAATAATGCGAGCAAAGTGATCCCGCCCGTATTTCTCCGCCACGTAATCGAGTACTTCATCCCGCCGATTATCCGCGAAGTCAATGTCGATATCCGGCATCGAGACGCGTTCCGGATTGAGGAAGCGCTCGAAAAGCAAACCGTACTTCAGCGGATCTAGATCGGTAATTCCCAGCGCATAAGAGATCAGACTTCCTGCCGCCGAACCGCGTCCCGGCCCCACCGTAATCCCCACTTCTTTCGCGTATTTGACGAAGTCCCAAACAATTAAAAAATAACTCGCAAAGCCCATTTTGTTAATCACACCTAATTCATATTCCAGACGATCAATAATTTTCTTCTGCTCGTCTTTGGAAGGGGGAGAAAGTTTTTTCTGTTCCCTGTTCCCCTTGTCCGCCGAAGCCTTGGCGAAGGCGGATGGAACCTGTTCTCTCTTTTTTTCAACTTCATTTCCGTCAACTCTTTTCAGTTTATCTGGTGTCTGTATTTCAAAACGTTTTTCTAGCCCCTCATAACACAGCTCTTTCAAATACTCCTCCGGATTCTGTTGAAAAGGAGTCGCGTAAGTCGGAAGCAAGCGCCTCCCGAGTGGTAATTCCACCTTACATTGCTTGGCTATTTCCAAAGTGTTTTTGATCGCCTCCGGAGTGTCTTGGAACGCTGAACGCATATCTTCCGGACTACGTAGCGAAAAATCATTCCCCGCCATGCTCATTCGATTAGCGTCACTGATCAGCGCGCCAGTCTGTACACAGATCAGCACGTCGTGAGCCTCTGCATCTTCCTGCTTCACATAATGGCAATCGTTCGTAGCCACGAGCGGAACCTTCATTTTCTGCGCCAGTGCGATCAAACGTTCGTTCGCAATCTTCTGCTCGGGAATGTTTACGTGATCCTGGAGCTCGAGGTAAAAGTTTTCTTTACCAAAAAACTTCTGATAACGCCTCACGGCGTCCTCGGCTTCTTCATAATTCTCACTAAGTAATTTCTCCGGGATTTCTCCGTGCAGGCAAGCCGACATACCGATCAGGCCCGAGCTGTATTTCTCGAGCAATTCAAAATCCATCCGCGGCTTGTAGTAGTGCCCCTCCAGATTCGCCTTCGTTACCAGCTCGAGAATATTTTGATAGCCCGTGAGATCCCGAGCCAGCAGCACGAAGTGCCACGGCTTGATATCCACATTGGGACGTTTGGAATGGCGGCCGTGGCGGGCGAGGTAGGCCTCCACGCCGAGGATCGGCTGCAGCTCCGCTTCTTGTGCCTTTTTATAAAAATCAACCAAGCCGTAGGCATTCCCATGATCCGTAATCGCCAGCGCCGGCATTTTGAATTCCTGCGCCGCCGCCAGATAATCCTCGGGTTTGCCGAGACCGTCGAGGAGAGAATAATGCGTATGCGTATGTAAGTGTACAAAGCTCATAACTGAAGCAGTTTAGCATGGCAAAAACTTCGTTTTGGAATAGGAGAATAGTGGAATAAGGGAATAAGGGCCAAAAGTTAGCAGGCCATTATTCCACTATTCCCCCAAAGGGGCCCCTTTGGGGCATATTCCATTATTCCGTTCATACCAAAAAAAGCCGGGTTGCACATTGTCCTAAAGATAGCCCCCAGAAACTATCTACCTATACTCTTCAATGTCGCCGCCCCTTCCTGAATATCCTTCACAAATCCCCCCACCCACTGAAAAAATTCTCCCACTACCGGAACATTGCCGAGGATCTGAACGAGCAGGTAAACAATTATTGCCAGCAGCACCGTAGCTCCGATGATG
>JBDRMN010000002.1:0-14980 GCA_043812055.1 Patescibacteria group bacterium | reverse complement strand
TAACAGTTCTTGAATAGTTCTTTCTTCATTGAAAGGAGTTGGGTGTGAGTACTTCTAGGCATGCTAAAGCAGGATTAGGTTGCCACCAAGATACCCTAGTCCTGAAACCAAAAGGTAACCCTAATTGCTGCAATCGTAACATTAATTTGACAATGGACGAATTGGCTCGGCAGCTTGAAGCCGGGAGGAGGAGTCTAAAAGATGTTTTTGACGGGTACTACCCTGCTGAACCCAAACCAGAACTAGTGTCGCGTTCTGCCTAGTTGAAACTATTTAAAATCAGGCCTTAGTTAATTTACTCGAATTGAAAAAGAAAGCTGATCAGACAGAAGCACCCCCCGATCAATCTGATCAGGATTTGCAGGAGCAGGCTGTTCAGTTCTTTATCAAGATGCTGCGAGAAAGAGGCGAGTCAGCTTTCCGGAATGGTTGCAATGGTTCTGGTAATTTAGAAAACGCTTTGGGGTCTTTGCTCGAAGAAGGTCAAGGTCATAGATGCATTTGGCTAGATCTAGGAGCTAGAGTTGTTGAGATCACTTTTCGCTATTTCACAAGGTGCTATATTGAAACTGTTACCACGCCAGATGAATTGGCGGTGCTTTTGGGCACTACAAAAGATAAGTTGGAAAAGCTTTTCAGAGGATCTCACACGCCCATACCTAGACCAAATTTACCTCCAGTCTGATTTCCGCTAAAATCCGCAGGTTGTTTTTTACGAATGTTCAAAAAAATCCTTCTTTCATTCCTCTTACTATTTCTGTCTTTTCAGCCTGCTTTTGCTGAAGACAGTATTAGTGTTTCCGCCACGGGCGGACCAGCCTCTGGCTGGAGTGATAGTGTTAATGCCACTCGTAATTCAGAACTAGCCAAGACGCCGGTAAATGTTTTCGTCCGGGAGGGTTGTTCGCACTGTGCAGATGAGGAAGAGTTCCTCGAGAAGCTTTCTCATGAGCGTGATGATTTTGAGGCGTTTTACCATGATATCGGTGAGCCGACGCATTACGAACACTTCGATCAGCTGACGACTCTGGAGGACATTCCGAAAGCGACACCGATTACTCTCATTGGTAATGTCATCATTCAGGGTTTCGGTTCGCCGCAAACGACAGGAGTCCGGCTGATCGAGATTCTCGATGTCAGTGAAGATCAGTACACGCTTGATTTTCCAGAATTTATTGCGGTCGGAGGTTCAAAAGGCAATGTAGAAACGGTTGAGGGTGCAGTGTGTGAAGAAACCGGAGAAGCCTGCATCGCTCCACCGGATGAACGCTTCCTCGTGGACGTTCCCATGATCGGAGTTATCGACATTGCGAAATACTCGCTGCCGACGATTTCCGCAGTACTCGGATTCATCGATGGTTTCAATCCCTGCGCGATGTGGGTGCTCGTTACCTTTTTGATTGTGCTGCTACAAATCGGAGACCGGCGAAAGATGTTCCAAATCGCCGGGATCTTTATCTTGGCCGAGGCGACAATGTATTACCTGATTCTGAATGTCTGGTTTACTACTTGGGATTTCGTGGGGTTGGATCGCTACGTAACCCCAGTCGTAGGCCTGATCGCGATCGGCGGGGGAGTGTTTTTCCTTTACGAGGGGATTACGAGTGACGGTACCTGTAAAGTCACCAATTCCGAACAGCGAGCCAAAATTCACTCCAAAATCAAGGATTTGGTTGTCCAACCGCTGACCTGGATTACAGGAGCGGGAATACTGGGGCTGGCTTTCTCCGTAAATGTAATCGAATTCGCCTGCTCAATCGGGATTCCCCAAGCCTTCACGAAGATCCTCGATATCAATATGCTGAGCACACTCACAGAACAGCTGCTGATCCTGCTTTACACACTCTTCTACATGATTGACGATGTCATTGTGTTTGCGATTGCGCTGGTCGGAGTGCAGTACCTGGGCGTGACACAGAAGTATTCCAAGTACAGCAACCTCGTGGGAGGAACGCTGATGCTACTACTCGGGGCTCTCTTGATCTTTGCGCCGGAGCTGTTGAGGTTTAGTTAGGGGATAGGTTCTAGGAACTAGAGAACCCGTCCTTCGTTCGCCGCGACGAACTACGGAGGGCAAGCAGATGTGTGTAGAAACGTTGCATGCAACGTTTCTACATCCGAATTACCTACATTCCAAAGTCATACTACAAAATAGCGCAAACCTACGCCATTTTGTAGTATGGTAATTTTAATCCAGCCTTGCGGGTCTCACCGAACCCTAGGGATTATTAGCTATAAAACACTTTCCTCTAAAGTCAATCTAATTTTAGATCAAGTTTTTCCTTTCCCGCAGCGCTTCTGTATAATCCCTTGGCTCAATTTTCAGCCAAGTCCTGAGTGAGTAGGGAAGGAGGCTAATAGCATTTCCTTTTTCCGCTCACTTTTTCTTTTATGGCTACCCTTCGACCCCGCTCAGGGCAGGCAAAGAAGCCTGAAAAAACTCCCCCCAAGCCTAAAGCTAAGGCTACCAAAAAGCTGGACATCCGTAAGGCTCCTGGGCGCAGGAGGTCTTCTTTGACGGAGACAACTGTGCGCAGCAAACCTTACAAACTGCCGAAGGTTTACCCCAACGCGCAGACGGCCCGGCTCAAAAAACCGCGTAAGTTTTTCACGCGCAATAAATGTACGGTGCCGCTGCCGAACCTGATCGAAACGCAACTGGCGAGTTATAACTGGTTTCTGACGGAAGGCTTAAACGAGCTTTTTGATGAGATTTCGCCGATTCTGGACAGCAGCGGCAAGAAGCTCGAGCTGCATATTCTCAAGCATTCGATCGAGGCGCCGAAGCTGAATCCGGGCGAGGCTAAAGAAAAAAGTGGCACTTACGAGGGTACGCTCAAGATTCAGGTTCGTTTGGTGAATAAAGTTACCGGGGAAATTAAAGAACAGGAAGTTTTCTTCGGCGGAGTGCCGCTGATGACGAAGAAAGGTACTTTCATCGTGAATGGCATCGAGCGAGTAGTTGTTAGCCAGCTCGTGCGTAGCCCCGGAGTTTTCTTTTCCCCGAATTCCGCTTTCCCACAATTCCACGCTGCCAAGATCATCCCCAAGCGGGGAGCTTGGCTGGAGCTGGAAACGGATAAGCGCGGAATTATTTCGGTGAAGATTGACCGCAAAAGGAAGATTCCTATAACAGCGCTGATTCGAGCCTTTACGGGCTGGGAGGACGAGCAGATTCTGAAGAAGTTTGCCGAGGAGGATTCGATCAAAGGGCAGTTACCTTTCATCGCCACCACTCTCGAGAAAGACCCGGCCGAAACAGTAGACGAAGCGGCGCAATTGATTTACCAGAAAATCCGACCCGGCGATCTGGCCACACCGGATAATGCGAAAGCGCTGATAGATCAGCTTTTCTTTGACTACCGCAGGTATGACATGGGTCCGGTGGGGCGTTATAAGCTCAATAAACGTTTCGGAATCAAAACACCCTGTGACAAAGAACACCGAGTCTTTCAGGTTGATGACCTTATGTTGATTATCAAGCACTTGATCAATCTTAACAACGGCAAGGGCCAACCAGATGACATCGACCACCTTAGTAATCGCCGCATCCGGGCGGTGGGAGAATTGGTGCAAAACAAATTCCGGGTAGGCTTACTCCGTGTGGATCGCATCGTCCGTGATCGGATGACGGTCATGGATCTGGAGAGTGCCGCGCCGCAACAGCTGATCAATGCTCGACCGATCACGGCAGCGCTGCGGGAATTCTTCGCGAGTTCGCAATTGTCGCAATTTATGGATCAGACGAATCCACTCGCCGAGCTCGCCCACAAGCGCAGATTAAGCGCCATGGGTCCGGGAGGTTTGTCCCGGGAACGAGCGGGCTTTGATGTACGTGATGTGCACACCAGTCACTACGGTCGAATTTGTCCGATTAGCACGCCGGAAGGTCCCAACATTGGCTTGGTGGTGCATCTCGCGGCCTACGCCCGAATCAACGAGTACGGCTTCATCGAAACTCCCTACTACAAAGTTAAACAGGAAGCTCCTTTCAAAATAGAGGAGCTCGTCAAATACAGGGCCAAGACGGACATCAAAGATAGCAACCGAATTATTACCAGGGAGGGAGAGCCGATTGATCGGGCCGGTGCCAAACAATTGATTGCTAATTCCAAAAAGGAAGGTTTGGAACGAGCCCCGATACGGGCGTATGTCACCCGTGATTACGAGTATTTCGATGCCGAAGAGGAAGAAGAACTCAAAGTCGCTCAGGCAAATTCCGAACTCGATGAAAATGGTAGTTTCCTGAGAACCCGTATTTCCGCTCGGGAAGGCAGTAAACCGCTCTTGGCGCATGTAAACGACCTGACTCATATCGACGTAGTACCGCAACAGATTTTTTCGGTAACCACGGCTTTGATTCCCTTCCTCGAGCATGACGACAATACCCGGGCTTCGATGGGAAGTAATATGCAACGTCAAGCTGTAAACCTTGTCCGACCCAGCGCGCCGCTGGTCGGAACTGGCTCGGAGGGAATCGTCACCCAAAACTCCGATCAGGTGGTGCTCGCCGAAGATGACGGCCAGGTGGTCAGTGTAGACGCTCGACACGTAACCGTGGTCTACCGGTCTGGCAAGAAAAAAGAATATACAGTTGTGAATTACACCCGCTCCAATCAAGGAACCTGTATCACTCAGCGACCACTCGTGGATCTCAAGCAAAAGGTCAAAAGAGGAGATATCCTGATCGAAGGGGCGGCTACCGACGAGGGAGAATTAGCCCTGGGTCAAAACCTCCTCGTGGCCTACATGAGTTGGCATGGCTACAACTTTGAGGATGCGGTGATTATCTCTGAGAGAATCGCCCGGCTCGGCAAATACGATTCAGTGCATATCGAGGATTACTCAGTGGATGTGCGGGAAACAAAACTGGGTATGGAAGAAGTTACTCGTGATATTCCCAACGTTTCCGAGGAAAGATTGAAGAACCTTAATGAAGACGGAATCATCCAGGTCGGTTCCTACGTCTCCGAGGGTGATATCCTTGTCGGTAAGATCACGCCCAAAGGCGAGACCGAGTTAACTGCTGAAGAAAGACTTTTGCGAGCGATTTTCGGTGAGAAGGCGCGGGACATGAAGGACACCTCGCTCCGCATGCCGGGCGGTACGGGCGGCAAAGTCATTGATGTCAAAACTTTCACCCGGGATGATGGTGTGGAGTTGCCGATTGGGGTGGTTCGTCAGGTCCATGTGCATGTGGCGCAGCGCCGGCAATTGCAAGTCGGTGACAAGATGGCTGGTCGTCACGGTAATAAAGGTGTGATTTCGGTCGTGGTTCCAGAAGAAAACATGCCCTTCCTGCCGGACGGAACTCCGGTCGATGTGATTCTGAATCCTCTGGGGGTGACGAGCCGGATGAATATAGGACAAATCCTCGAGACCCATCTCGGCTGGGCGGCGAGTAAATTGGGTGTGCATTTCGCGACTCCCATCTTGGACGGTATCCCGACCGAAAAAATCACAGAACTGATGCGAGAGGCTGGATTACCTGAGGACGGCAAAGTGCAGCTTTACGACGGTTTCAGTGGCGAGCCCTTCAACCGCAAGACGGTGGTGGGGATTACCTATCTCCTGAAGCTGAACCACCTGGCCGAAGACAAGATTCACGCTAGATCCGTGGGTCCCTATTCACTGGTTACCCAGCAGCCGCTCGGTGGTAAGGCTCAGCACGGCGGACAACGTTTCGGGGAAATGGAAGTCTGGGCGCTCGAGGCCTACGGAGCAGCGAATACTCTGCAAGAGATTCTCACAATCAAATCCGACGACGTTTACGGACGCAGCAAAGCGTATGAAACAATCGTCAAGGGCGAGGAAATCCGACGACCCCGAACACCCGAGTCTTTCAATGTGCTGGTCAAAGAACTCCAGGCGCTCTGTCTCAATGTGGAACTGCTCAATCTCCGCAATGAAGTCAGTGAAATAGATGAAGGCGAGTTCCTCAGCGCGGAAGAAGAAGGACTTTCGGTGGCCGTGAGTAAAGCGGCGGCGACTGTCGAGGAAACCATTCCGGAGTCTGACAAAATCAGTGAATTGCAGGATTTCAGTGCTGAAGCCACGGAAGAAAATGAAAGAGATGCTGTCGGTGAAAGTGCTGTGAAAGAGATGAAGGAAAGCTTGGAACGAACGGAAGAAGAGGAAACGTAGTTCAATTTCTAATTTCTAATTTTCAATTCCTAAACGATTTCCAATGTTTCAATTTTCAATTTTCAAACTAAAACTGTTCTAAGCCGATCAATATGTGGTTTAAAAATTAAGAAATTAATTAATTAAAAATCTTTTAAAAATTTAAAATTAATCTTATGTCAGCTGACCCCACTCTCGATCGCGATAGACTCCGGAGTTTTGACGCGATCTCGCTTTCGGTCGCTTCTCCCGAGCAAATCATGTCGTGGAGTTGTGGAGAAGTGACGAAACCGGAAACAATTAACTACCGGACCCAGAAGCCCGAACGCGATGGTCTCTTTTGCGAGCGGATTTTCGGACCGAGTAAAAACTGGGAGTGTTATTGTGGGAAATACAAACGCGTGCGTTACAAAGGGGTGGTTTGTGAGAAGTGTGGCGTGGAGGTTACCCGGGCGGTAGTGCGTCGTGAGCGCATGGGTAACATTGGCCTGGCCGTTCCGGTCACTCACATCTGGTTTCTCCGATCAACACCGTCGAGAATTGGCTTGCTACTGGATTTGCCGATCAAGACTCTCGAGCAGGTGGTGTACTTTGCGGCCTATATCGTCAAAAGTGTCGACGATGAAGCCTGTAAAAAGGCTTTAACCGACCTCGACGAGGAGTATAAAAAACAGCAAAAAGCCGCTAAGGAGGAATTCAAAACGAAGTTAAACGAGCTCAAGCTTAAGCACAAAAGCGAGAAGACAGAAAAGGATGTCGTCGCCAAAGAAATTACCGAACACGAAGACGAGGGTGCCTCAGCATTGGAAGAAGTTTCCGAACAGTATCACACGAGCAAAGAAGAACTCGAATCATTGCGAGTCGGAGCGGTAATCTCAGAAATAAAATATCGCGATCTTTCCATGAAATTTGGTCACGTTTTCCAAGCGGGAATCGGGGCTGAGGCGGTTCGCGACATCATCGCCGAGTTCGATCTCGATGCCTTCATCAAGGAGCGTAAGGAGGAGATCAAAAAGGCGACCGGACAAAGATACAAGAAAATCATTAAACGTCTCAAACTCGCGAGCGCCCTCAAGCAGGCGGGCATCAAACCGGAGTGGATGGTACTGACGGTGCTTCCGGTGATTCCGCCGGATCTGCGTCCGATGGTACACCTCGACGGTGGTCGCTTCGCGGCGAGTGATCTGAATGACCTTTACCGCCGGGTGATCAACCGCAACAATCGTCTGAAACGCCTGATCGAGATCGGGGCTCCGGAAGTGATCTGCCGTAACGAAAAACGCATGCTTCAGGAGGCTGTTGATACCCTCTTGCACAATTCTGCCCGCAGCAGTAAGGCGGTTTTTTCCGTCGGTGACAAACGCAAGCTCCGTTCGCTTTCGGACATGCTCAAGGGCAAACAGGGGCGTTTTCGTCAGAACTTGCTCGGTAAACGTACAGATTACTCCGGACGTAGCGTCATCGTCGTGGGTCCTAAACTGCACTTAAGTGAGTGTGGCATTCCTAAGGAAATGGCCCTAAAACTCTTCAAGCCTTTTGTCATTGGGTCTCTCATCAAGCGGGACCTGGCCTACAATGTGAAGTCAGCCGAGAAGCTGATTGAGCAAAATCGTCGGGAAGTTTGGGATGCGCTCGAAGAGGTTATTCAGGGCCGCAAAGTCCTGCTCAACCGGGCACCCACTCTCCACCGGCTCGGGATCCAGGCTTTTCAGCCGGTTTTGATCGAAGGTAAAGCAATTCAGATTCACCCACTTGTCTGCCCGGCCTTCAACGCAGACTTCGATGGTGACTAAATGGCGGTGCACTTACCACTTAGTTCGGCAGCCCAGGGGGAGGCTAGTCAATTAATCAGCGCTACTCAGAACGTTCTCAAGCCATCCACAGGAGAGCCGACCACGGCCCCGACTCAAGACATGGTGATGGGCTGTTATTACCTGACTCTGGCGAGAGATGGAGAGCAGGGTGAAGGAATGGTCTTCACCGATGTTTCCGAAGCAGTCAACGCTTACCGCCAGGGTTTTGTTTCATTGCACGCCAAGGTCAGAGGCCGTAGGGGCCCCGGTGACGCTGTCCGAAAAACCACAGTTGGTCGCCTGATTTTTAATTCCTTCTTACCCAAGGAACTGGGTTACCGGGATGAGGTGATGACGAAGAATGCGCTGAAACAGGTTATTGCCGACACCGTAGAAAGAGTTAGCCACGAACAGGCGGTGCGGCTCAGCGATGATCTCAAACGCATTGGTTTCAAATTCGCTACGAAATCGGGAATGACTATTTCGATGGAAGATGTGATCGTGCCGGAATCCAAACACGCAATCATCGAGAAAGCCGATGAGATGGTAAAGCAGATCAATAACCAATACTGGAAAGGTCTCATCACCGACGACGAACGTTACCATCACACTCTCAAAGTCTGGTCGGATACGAAGTCAAACATTGCCAAGGAAATTCAAGACGCCACGCCGGAAAACAACGACATCTATATGATGATTTCCTCGGGTGCCCGCGGTAACTGGGGACAGGTGACGCAGCTGGCGGGGATGAAGGGTTTGGTCGCCAACCCGGCGGGTCGCACGATCGAGCTGCCGGTGAAATCAAGTCTCAAGGAAGGATTTACCATTCTCGAGTACTTTATCGCCACCCACGGTGGTCGTAAGGGTAAATCTGACACCGCGCTAAAAACTGCGGAAGCAGGTTATCTCACGCGACGTCTCGTGGATGCGGTGCAGGATATTGTCTGTCGTGAAGCGGATTGTGGTACCAAAGAATTCGTGATTAGCAAGCGGGATGAGGTGGAACAAATCGGCGAGGACTTTGCCGTTACCTTATTTGGTCGCACGTTGTCGCAACCTCTCGCGGACCCCAAAACGGGGGAATTAATCGCCGACCAGAGTACGGAGATTGATCGACCACTAACTGCGAAGATTGAGAAGCTGGGAATCAACGAAGTAGCGATTCGCTCAATCCTCACCTGTCAATCCGAGAACGGTGTCTGCCAACGCTGCTATGGTCGTGATCTGGGTCGTGATACGACGGTGGAAGTTGGTACCGCGATTGGTATCATCGCTGCTCAGTCTATCGGTGAGCCAGGTACACAGCTGACGATGCGGACTTTCCACATGGGTGGTGTCGCGGGAGAGGAAGATATTACCCAGGGTCTGACGCGTGTGGAAGAGCTCTTCGAAGCACGCTCGCCTAAAGCTGAGGCGGTGATTTCGGAAGTGGCCGGCAATGTGCGTATTCACAAGAAAGAGGGCAAAACCTACGTCTTAATTACAGCCAGTGGTGAGAGCAGGGACAGTTACAATCTCGCTGGTTACAAGGTTGACGCCAAAGAGGGGCAGAAAGTGAAAGTCAAGCAAATCATCGCTCGGGGAATTGGTAGCCGTCTCACAATCAAGGCTCAAAATGCTGGCACAGTCGACAAAATCACTGGTAAAGAGATTATCGTCGCGCACCTCAAGGGATCGGAAAAAGAGTACGAGATTCCGCCACAGGCCGGAATCCAGGTGAAGACAGGGGACTTGATCGGAGCCGGAACACAGCTGACAGTCGGTCACCTCAATCTGCGCAAACTCATGGAGCTAACTGACGTTCGCAATGTCCAGCGCTATATTGTCAAAGAGGTTCAGTCAATCTACGCGGCACAGGGTCAGACAATCAACGACAAGCACGTCGAAGTGATTGTGCGCCAGATGTTCAGCAAGGTCCGCATTCTCGATCCGGGTGATACTGGTTTCCTCCCGGGTGAAGTTACCGATATCGTGAAATTGCGTAAGGTTAATGAAGGGCTAAAAGAAGCCGGGAAAACGTCGGCTAGCGCTGAACAAATGCTACTCGGACTCACCCGCGTTTCCCTCTTCACCGAGAGCTGGTTGTCCGCCGCGAGCTTCCAGGAGACGATTCGCGTGCTCGTGGAAGCCAGTACGACGAAGAAAATCGATATACTTCACGGTCTCAAGGAAAATGTGATCATCGGTAAACTAATTCCTGCGGGCCGCGTTTACCAGCGCATGCATCCGGAAGCCATGAATTTAGTTAATTCATGAGATATCAAAGCTTGGCAAAAAATAAAAAGGTTGGTAGAATCCCGAAAATCGTGAAAAGGATTAAGGAGTAAGAATTAAGAATTAAGAAAACTCTGACCAAGAGCCGTAAAGGCAATTCATGAATTGCCTCAACATTCAAAAACCTAATCTTTAGAAATTGCCTACCATTAACCAACTAGTCCGCAAACGTCGCCGCACACCGATCAAGAAATCCAAATCGCCGGCGTTGCAGTCGATCAGCAACTCGCTCAAAGGAACGTCACGAGTGATGCGAATGGGCTGTCCGCAGAAACGCGGTGTCTGTGTGCGTGTTTACACCACGACACCGAAGAAACCAAACTCGGCCGTGCGGAAAGTCGCCCGTGTGCGTCTCACCAACGGTTATGAAGTGATCGCTTACATTCCTGGCGAGGGCCACAACCTCCAGGAGCACTCAGTGGTCACGATCCGGGGTGGTCGAGTGAAGGATATCCCGGGTGTGCGTTATCACATTATCCGAGGGGTGCTGGATACCCAGGGTGTGAATGAAAGGAGACAGGGGCGGAGTAAATATGGGGCGAAACGAGTCAAGGAGGCGAAGAGGTAGGGTTTAACGTGAAACTTGAAACGTAAAACAGGGAACAGGCTTGTTTTTGCTGAATCTAAAGGGTTGACAGGGGTGGTTTGAGCTGCCAATATAACACCCTTTTATTTATGATTTAACTCTAAAAATAATGGAACAATCTAAAAGCAACGGAGATCAAGGTGTTGATCTATCCGAAACAATGGACGAACTAAAAACTGAACTTGCAGCTCTTGTATCCGCGGTTGAGAAAAAAGAAGACCCATCCACTAGGGAATCGATAAGAGCCACTTTGGTCAAAATGAGACGCGAAGCAAAAAAAGGGAGCGATTCGAATAATGCAGAACGTTCCTATGGCTGGGCTGGAGGAGCCATGACTTATGGCTGGGCTGGGTGATCTTTTTTAAACAATCCTTTTAAAATAATTTTTTTCTGCTAAAATTCCACAACATTATCTCCAATTAAAGGTGAATTAATTAGTAATCTTTAATCAGCATGAAAAGAACTTTTATCAACGGGATTCCGTTCAAATCACGCCTGCTACCGGGCGCTGATCCGCTCCAGGAGAAATTCATCAACTACATCATGCTGGGCGGTAAGAAATCAACCGCCCGGAAGATTTTTGCTGATATGTTGGAGGAGCTGAAGCGCCTGGGGTCCAAGCAGCCTGTGGAAACTTTTGCTCTCGCGATCGAGCAAGCTTCCCCCTCGATCGAGGTTCGACCGAAGCGGGTCGGCGGTGGTGTCTACCAGGTTCCCACCGAGGTCAACCCCAACCGTCAACGCATTCTCTCGATGCGCTGGATTCTCGAAGCGGCGAGAGGAGGCAAGGGCAAACCGGTTTACAAGAAATTAGCCAGTGTTATTTTTGAGACGGCGAAAGGGGAAGGCCCGGCGTGTAAAAAGAAGGAAGACATCCACCGCATGGCTGCGGCGAATAAGGCGTTTGCGCATTTGGCCAAGTATTAGGAGTGTTAGTGGATAGTGTTGGTTGTTCCATGTTGCGAGCCTTTAGGTCTTTTGAGTTGGGATTATTAGGAGTGTCCGCGCTAAAATCCTCTCCGTGAATTTGCTCAATGCTAAAACTCTCGCTACTCAGTTATTCTGCAAGCACAATCTAAAAGGTTGGCAGTTTAAGTTTGACCGTTCTCGGCGGCGCTTTGGCTGCTGTAATCTCACGCTGAAAGCAATCTCGCTCTCGCGGATTCTCACCGAGCTGAATTCTCCTTCACTCGTCCGGGATACTCTCCTCCACGAAATCGCGCACGCTTTGACTGGCAGGCGGGGAGTGGCGCACGGACGGGAGTGGCAGGACATTGCACGGTCGCTGGGTTGCCGGGCCAAGCGCTGTTACAAGGAGGGAGAAGTAAAGACGCCACCAGCCAAATATGCCGCCAGGTGTGTGAGCTGCGGCCGTAGCTTCCCAGCCTTTCGCCGTCGCCAGCGTGTCGCGTGCGGACTGTGCTGTAAGGAAAAAAACGGGGGGCGGTATTCGCATGAGTTTAGGGTGGTGTTTGAACCTCTAGGTCTTTAAGTCTCTAAGTCTTTGGGTCGTTGAATTACTTGCTTACTTAGTCCCTAGAACCTAGAACCTAGAACCTCCAAATGCTAAGCTATTACCCGTGCTAAAGGCCAAACGCAAAAAGATTATCGTTGCAATTGGGATGAGTGTTTTGAATGCGATTATTTGGGGAGCCTTTTATTTCTTTGGCATCTTCGGTGGGTGGCAGCTGGCCCTGCAGGACAAGATTTATTCCACCGAAAACAGAACGGGAGACGAGATCGTGCTGGTGACGATCGATGACGCGAGTATCGCTGATCCGGACCTGGGTCGCTTCCCGGATTGGCGGCGGACTTACTACGCCCAGGTGATTGAGAACCTGCAAGCAGCCGGTGTAGCCGTGATCGGCCTGGACGTACTCTTCAGCGAAAGTGCTGAGGCTGCCGATGATGCCGGACTGCAGGCCGCCCTCCGACGAGTACCGGGCAGTGTCCTGGCTGCCGAAAAAAGTGAAACCGGGCAGCTCCTGCCGCTGCCGCAATTCCGGCAAGTGGCTGCGTATGGTTTTGTAAATGTAGGGAGTGATCAGGTGGATGGTGTGGTGCGGCGGGTGCCGCTGGTGCGCGACAGTGAGCATTCCATTTTTGCCGTGGAAATTATCAAGCGTTTTCTCGGAATTCCCGAACAATCTCCGGAAATCACCGCTGATCAATTCATCCTCACGCGGCAAAAACTCCGTCCTGCGTACGCTTTGAACAAATCCTACGGACCGATCATACTTCCGGTTGAGGGGGATTCATTTTTGATCAACTTTTTCGGAGAACCCGGGAGTTTTCCGCGCCTGGCTTTCGCCGATGTGTTTCACAATGATTTCAATTCTGCCTTGGTGAAAGACAAAATCGTGCTGATCGGGGTGGCCGGCGCCAGCGGTATTCATGACGAGCAACTCACCCCGGTATCGGGAGGGGTGGCCATGCCGGGTGTGGAGATCCACGCAAATATCATTCAAACCTTGCTGGCGGGTGAAAGTTTACAAAATTTGAGTCCGCTACTGGGAATCGCTCTGATTGTTGTCCTGCTCACGTTGCTGGGCCTGTTAATGCACTTCCTTTCGCTGGTCGGCATGCTCCTGGCCCTCGGGGCGGCCCTGATTGCCGAGCTGGCGGCAGCCTTGTACACGTTTGAAATCGGTCTGCTCCTACCCTTTGCTTACCTCTGGGGGGGCACTTTGCTAATTTTTCTCACAGCACTGGCTTGGCGCTATTTCGGGGAGGATCGAGAACTCCATTATCTTCGGAACGCTTTCTCATGTTACCTCTCACCGGTGCTGGTACAACGGATTACCAATAATCCCAAGGCTCTGGGTCTGGGCGGAGTGAAACGCGAGCTGACACTTTTCTTTTCCGATATCGAGGGTTTCACGGGTATCTCCGAGAAGCTCACTCCGGCCGGGGTGGTGCGCCTGCTGAATCTTTATCTGGGCAAGCTGACGCAAGTGATCCTGAAACACGAGGGCACTCTCGACAAATACATCGGTGATGCAGTGATGGCTTTTTGGAATGCTCCGCTCCAGAATTCACAGCACGCTTTGCTGGCCTGCCAGGCCGCGTTATGTTGCCAACAAGTGCTACAGCAACTCAACCAGACTTCCCGCTTCAAGACTTCCCTCCGCACCCGTATCGGCATCCACACCGGTCCGGCCATCGTGGGTAATCTGGGGCTCTCGACGCGCTTCAATTACACTGCCGTGGGGGATGTGGTGAATCTCGCTTCCCGGCTCGAAGGTGTCAACAAGATTTACGGCACACAGATCCTTATCTCCGGGGAAACTTATCGGCGGGTAAAGTCCGTCCTGCTGGCCCGGCCGCTGGACCGAGTGATCGTTATGGGCCGTCGAAAATTCACCGAAATTTTTGAATTAATTGCTGTGCGGAAGGATGCCTCAGCTGCGCAGCTGAAACTTGTTCAGCGCAGTCAAGAGGCGTTCGAAGCTTACTTGAGGCGGGATTTCAAGTCAGCCGTCAAGCTTTACCGCCAGATCAAACACCCTGCCTCCAGAGTAATGCTCGGGAAAATTGCTTTTTTCCACAAGCATCCGCCGCGACATGGCTGGCGGGGGGCGACAGTTTTGAAAAGTAAATAAAACGTGGTATTTTCCTAGTAACTTAACCCCCCATGCATGGGCGCCGAAATCGAAACTCTACGGACAATTCCTTTTTTCAAAGGCCTGGGTGCTAAGCAATGGGAGGCGATTGCCCAGGGTTGCCGGCAGGAGAGCCACAAGCAGGGAGCCACAGTGGTCGAGAAAGGGGAGGAGTCGAAAGGAATGTACATCATTGTTTCCGGGGAAGTGACCGTACTGCGGGGTGCCGACAAGGTTGCCACGCTCAAGGCCAATGACTTTTTTGGGGAACTGGCGCTGCTTTCAGCGAAGCCACGCACAGCTACGGTGCGAGCCAGTTCAGAGAGTCTGACTGTGCTTTTTTTGCCTACAGCGACATTTAATTACATCAAATTCGGTCTGCCGACCGAAGTGCTGGATGAGATTTCAAAACGGATCAAGGAAAACTCCGGAGTGGGTAGTTAGTAGTTGGTGGTGAGGGTTTTTAGGCATACCTTACTAAACCCTCCGGGTCTACTGACCCGGAGATGTAGTTCTTCCAAAATCTTGCGTTAAACTGAACTTCCCATGAAGTTCAAAACCCAAGCCCACTGCATCTACCGCTGTGATTTCCACATCATCCT
>JBDRMN010000001.1:0-7175 GCA_043812055.1 Patescibacteria group bacterium | reverse complement strand
TGGCCGGTGGAGCTAGACACGGGAACCAACGTACATTTCGATGCGAGCGGGAGTCTGCGGGCCAGTACGTACCGCTGGGATTTTGACGGAGACGGGACATTCGAAACCGGTTGGATCACCGAAAGCAAACCCCAACGCGTTTACAACAGTGTGGGTGTTTTCGACGCGATTCTCGAAGTTCGGAATTCAGCCGGAAAGATTGACCGCACAGAGCGAACAATCACTGTCATCGATTCAACCAACATCGTTCCGGAAGCGCGCCTCACTATCCGCAACAAAACTAACACAGCGGCTGCCAAGTACCACGGTGTGCTCCGTGATGAGTTTTCTCTTTCAGCCAGCGGTAGTCGGGATCGTGATGGTAATGATGCGAAACTGCAATTCCGCTGGGATTTCGAGGGAGACGGAGAATGGGATACTACTTTCGCGGATGATCGGACCGTGACCCACCGCTATCTCAAGGTCGGCACCTTCAACCCCCGGGTGGAAGTGCTCGATCAGAAGGGTGGACGAGCGACGACAAGTGAACAGGTTCGCATTGTCGCCAACACTGCGCCTACGGCGAGTCTCACAGTGAAGCCCCTCCTGGGCACGCGCAATACTAGGTTTAATTTTAATGCCAGTGAAAGTCGGGACGATCAGTCCGGAACGCGTTATCTCGAGTACCGTTTTGATTTCGACGGGGACGGAATTTTTGACACCCAGTTTCAGAGCAATGCCTATGAATACTTCGAATTTGACCGAGCCGGTGCGTTCACGGCCCTGGTAGAAGTCCGTGATCATGCCAACGCAGTCTCCCGCGCCACGGCGGAATTCGAAGTGGCTGATCCTGTACCACCGGTGGCGGCTTTCACCGTGGATCCGCTAGTCGGCACTTTCCAGACCCGCTTCCAATTCGACGCGAGTATCACCTATGATCCGTCCGGAGTGGGCGGACCGCTCAAGTACCGCTGGGACTTTGATTCCAGTTCGGCGAGCGATATCAACTTCAGCACCGGTTGGTTGTCTTCTTCTCAAACTTCGCACAATTACCAAGAGGTCGGTCAGCACCGGGTTTGCCTGACGGCGAAAAACCAGGCTGATCACGAGTCGGTATTTTGTCGTTTTGTTGAAATTCATCCGGCCAGTAGCTATCTGAAATTCCTGCGGCAAAAGGGAATCATGAGTGAAGAAAAACCGAACCAGTTGATCAGCCGGGCGGAATTGGCGAAGATAATCATCCAAGCCAGCAAGATTCGTACGCGCTCTCAGCAGCAGCAGCTCTTTACCGATGTCGCGCCACGGGATTGGTATGCTCCGTATGTCGCGGCAGTACACGAGCGGGGCTGGATTTCACCCAAGGCGAATTTCTCCTGGGATCCTCAAGGTATAGTGAATCGGGCCGAGGCAGTCAAGATTGTTTTCTCAGCGCTCTATCCACGAGTGGTGAGTTTAGAGAAAGTTTGGCTCCGCGATGTGCCTCCAAATAGCTGGTACGCCCGCTTTGCCAACAAAGCTTACGAAGATGGGTTAATCGAAATTGAAGGTAAGCTGTTCCATCCGGCTCAGCCCGTGACTCGTGGGGAAGTGGCTCAGATGGTGGCGATTTTGCTGGAGAAATATCCTCCGGAATTGCGCACATCCGGTTACTTTTGGGTGGAGGAAGGAAACTCCCATGTCTCCGCTGTGAACAGGTTTAGACCCCGTGAATTTGTCAGTTCGTTATTGGATTATCTCGGGGTGGAGGTTGATTAAAAGGCTTAAATTTGCTAAAATGAGGAGATTCATGGAACACGTAACATCCGCCTTCGCCAAAGCTACGGCGGACAAGTGGAACATGAAACAACTGGATAGTAGTTTCTACAAAAATAATTGGACCAAGAACTAAGAACCAGGAACTCCGAACTAATAATATGCAATTCAAGGTCCCTCAGAACGTTCAAATCGAGGATAAGATCCTGCCCTTTATGACGCTCAAGCAATTGATCGTCTGCGGAGTGGGGGGAGGCTTCACGTATTTGATTTATCTGCTGCTGGAATACCAAAACCCGGAAGTCTGGATTCCCCCGGTTTTGGTCATGGGCCTACTCACGCTGGCAGTGGCTTTTCTCAAAATCCGGGATATTCCTTTCGTCAGGTATATGATGCTTCTGATCGAGCGTTATCTCAATGCGACGAGGCGGAGCTGGATCAAATCAGCCGGAGAAGTTTTTCCGGACATTTCTATGGCTGCTCCGAAAAGTATCGCAAGAAAAACTAAAACAACTAATAAGAAAAAGGCTATCCTCAAGGATCTCGATAAATTGAGTCGGATGCTCGACGAAGGTAAGAAATAAATTCTGCTAAAAATGGCTGACACCATTCACCAAAGTTCGCACAAAAATGCTCAACAGAGCACCCAGCTGTATCTCCGCATCGCTGAGATCCACGACAATACCGTGGTGCTAAAAAACGGTGGGATTCGAGCCGTGCTCGAAGTCGACAGCGTCAACGTGAATCTCAAATCAGAGGAGGAACAAAATGCCTTGGTCGCCTCTTACCAGAATTTTCTTAATTCACTGGAGTTTCCGATTCAGATCGTGGTACGCAGCAAGAAGCTTGATATTTCCAACTATCTCGACAAGCTCAAAGAAGCCGGCAAGAAACAACGTAATGATTTGCTCAAAGGTCAGATTGCAGAATACTCTGAGTACGTACGCCGCTTGGTGGAATTCACCGATATCATGGAAAAGAGTTTTTATGTGGTGATCCCCTTCGATCCGTCTCGCTCCGGGACGCTCAACATCTTCCAGAATTTCTGGAACTATATCCATCCGGCTGACTCAGAGGGATCCTTCCGGCAGCGCAAAAAGGAATTTGGCGACATTGCCAAGAAGCTCAACCAAAGAGTGGATGTCGTCACAGGAGGGCTGGAGAATTGTGGGCTTAGCGTTCGCCGGCTCGAAACTCCGGGGCTGATCCGACTTTTTTACGGGATTTACAATCCCCTGACTGCACGTAACGAAAAAGCTGAGCACATAGAGGATCTGGATCTGACGGATGCACGAACGGCAAAGAAAGCCACAACCTAACTAGGGAACAGGTTACAGGGAACAGGGAACCCGTCCTTCGCTCTCGTCCGCCGCGGCGGACTCGAGCTACGGAGGGCAGGCAGGAGGTTTCAGGTTTCAAGCTTTAGGTTGCCAAGTAGTTCTCGGATTGCTGCGGTCGGGAAGCCAATCACAGTGTCGGTCGCCCCTTCTATTTTTTGAACGAAGGTTTTGGCAGGACCCTGGACAGCGTAAGCCCCGGCGAATGTTGTGACTGGATTTGTTTTCACGTACTGCTCGATTTCAGCAGCGGACAATTCACGGAAAGTTACTTTGCTAATTTGGCTGCCAACTTTTTCTTCCTCATCTGTCTTGGCGCAAAATGCCGAAATTACCCGATGAGTTTTACCCGAAAGCTTTTTCAAAAAATCAACTGCTGCTGCTTTGTCCTGCGGTTTGCCAAACATCCAGCCATCCAGTATTCCGAGAGTATCGAAGCCGAGGGTGAGACTGCCCGGCTCGAAAGCGGCCCGGGCTTTTGCAGTCGCCAAACGCTCAGCGTTTTCTGGAGCTGATGCAGCTGGATCCAGCTCTTCGACAATCTCGGCGGGTCTGATCTCAAAATCGTCGATCAGACGTTCGAGGAGCTCGGCGCGGCGGGGAGAACTGGAAGCTAGGATAATTTTCATTGATTGGTTTTTAGGAGAGACAATTCATGAATTGTCTGTACTTACCTGATTGGAGAAATAGCCCGCAAGTCTTTCACAATCTTTTTGAGAGCCGTAACTGTTCGATCCAGATCCTGCTTTGCGGTCGATTTACCCAGCGTGAAACGCACGCTGCCGTGGAGCCACTCGTGGGGAATTTTCAAAGCTGTTAGCACATGCGAAGGATCGAGACTGCCGCTCGTGCAGGCGCTGCCGCTGCTGGCAGCGATACCTTCGAAGTCGAGACGCAGCAGGATGCTTTCTCCCTCGATGCCGTAAAAGGAGAGATTAGCATTGCCGGGCAGGCGAGACTGCGGGTCGCCGTTGAGCTGGCTGCGAGGAAGCACTTTCAGGACTTTGGCGATGAAGTAATCTCGCAACTTTGTCAGACGCAGGGTTTCTCGTTCCCGGTTTTTTTCTGCCAACTTGAGAGCAGTAGCGCAGCCGACAATCCCGGCGATGTTTTCTGTTCCGGCCCGCAAACTTTTTTCCTGCATTCCGCCGGTGATCTGGGGGGTGAGCCGCACACCCTTGCGCTTGAAGAGAATCCCAACCCCTTTCGGTCCGTAAAATTTATGAGCCGAAAGTGAAAGCAGGTCTACTTTCAGGTGGCGCACATCGAGGTTCAGGATTCCGCCTGCTTGGACTGCATCAGTATGCAGGATTAGTTCTTGGTTCTTGGTTCTCGGTTCTCGGTTCCGCTTGCTGATCATTTTGCCGATTTCTCGAACGGGCTGGATGGTGCCGATTTCGTTGTTGGCCAACATGATCGAGATCAGCTTGGTGTTTGGTCGGATTGCTCGTTCAACCCTTTTCGGATCAATAATTCCATTCTTGTTTACAGGAATTCTCGTTACCTCCACTCCCTGCTTTTCCAAATCTTTGGCCACATGCAGGACGGCGTGGTGCTCAATTTCTGAAATAATCAAGTGGGCCTTCAGTGAATTTCCCAGCACTCCTCGCAGCGCCAGGTTATCACTCTCGGTTCCGCCGCTCGTGAAAATTATTTCCTCTGGCTCACAGCAAAGGATTTCGGCAACATCTCGGCGAGCTTGTTCAATCGCGTTTTTGGCGCGTTGGCCGTAGCCGTGGATTGAGCCGGCGTTACCGAATTCATTTTTCAGATACGGCAGCATGGCTCTCAACACCTCGGGGGCGAGTGGTGTAGTGGCGGCGTGATCGAGATAGATTGGTTCGGGGTTCATAGTTCTTGGTTCTTGGTTCGCTCTTTTATCAATTGCTTAATTTTTTCCACGCAGCCTCCACAGCCAGTGCCGGCTTTTGTGCGCTTTTGAAAGTCTTCGAAAGTCTGGTCTCCGGCAGCGATGGCGAGATCCAGTTCACGCTCACTCACCCCCAGGCATTTACAAAGCATTTTCGGCTTAGGCTTAGCATTGTTGAGACGTTCCACTTGCCCAGTTTTCCCGAAGTAGTCGAAGATCGCCTCGCGCAGAGCCTTGTCACCCAGTACGGAACAATGGACTTTGTGGGCGGGTAGGCCGCCCAGGCGTTTCGCGATATCATCCGGGGTAATTTTCAAAGCAGTCTCGATCAACATCCCGCCTTTTTCCAAAACCATTTCGCTCAGCATCGAAGTAGAGCCGATTGCACTCGCGCAACCAAAGGTTTTCCACTTGAGGTTGGTGATCTTGTCCCGCTTGCGGTCCACCTTGATCCAGAGCTTCATCACATCACCACAGGCCGGGGAGCCGACTTCACCGATGCCATCGGTTTTGAAATCAGGCTCAGCCCCGGTCAGGAAATTGCGGGGATTCATAAAATGATCCTTAACGATATCGGAGTAAGGCCAGTCGTTCATGCTTGGGTCGTTAAGTCTTTAGGTCTTTGGGTCATTGGGTTCAGAGTAGATCGTTTAAGTGAATACGATTCAGCTCGGTAATAAATTTTTTCTGTAGAACTCCCAGGGTATAGACGATGCGACAGTTGCGGGAGCGGAGACAGCCGGGTCTTTTTTTTTCGAGACACTCGTGAATATTGACTTTGCCCTCGACGGCCTCGACGACCGTCTGGAGAGAGATTGCGCCGGGTTTTTGATTGAGAATGTAACCTTTACCGCGGTAGGGTTTGATGAGCTGGGCTTCGCGCAACTTGCGGAAAACATTACGAAGAAAATAAGGAGAAAGCCGTTCACTTTCGGCAATTTCGCGGGTACTGGCGGCAGCCTCCTTCTGGGCGAGGTAGGTGAGTCCGAGTAGCGCGTATTCGATTGCACGTGAGAATTGCATGAGATTAAGTTTATACTAATTTTGTATAAACGCAAATGTAAGTTCTTTTGTTAAAATCTCCCCAATGCTTACTCATGGTATTCTCGCTCCGCATCCACCAGTGATCATTCCCGGAGTCGGAGGGAAAGATGTTCAAAAGTTCGAGAAAACAATCAATGCGCTCTTGGCGGTGAGTTTGAAATTGAAGGAAAACAAGCCAGACACCTTGATCGTGCTCACTCCGCACGCAGAGATCAAGATGGACAGTTTTGTCGTGCGGGTTCCGAAAGAACCGAACTTCACTGCCGATTTCACAGAGTTTGGTGATGCAGAAAGTTCAGCGGAATACGTTCGCGACAGATTACTGACTGCCCAACTGATCGAGGGGATTCAGTCGGCGGGACTCAGAACCTCGATTCTGGAAGATGCCAAGTTGGATTTTGGCAGCAGTGTGCCGTTGTATTATTTAGCGGCTGGTTTACCGGACAGCGAAATAGTAAATCTGGGGGTTGCTTTCGCTGGAGTGCCGGAACATGGGAAGCTGGGAGAAGTTATTCGGGAAGTGGCTGACAAGTCGGAGCAGAAAATTGCCCTGATCGCGAGCGGGGAACTTAGCCACAAAGTTGCCAAGTCCTCACCGCACGGCTTCGATCCAGCTGGGGTGGCGTGGGATGAGAAAATTGTCCAAGCTTTACAAGCAGGGGATGCCGACACGATTTTGCAGCAAGATCCTTTCGAGCTGGACGAAGTTGGTGAATGCGGTTTTCGCTCGATTGTCACATTGATTTCGGCTTTTAAAAAAATTCCCCACAAACAAGAGCTTCTTTCTTATGAGGCGCCGGGGGGAATAGGAGTCGCTGTGGCGGTCTTCGAGGCTAGTGCTTAGTTCTTGGTTCTTGGTTCGGATGTTGGGTTACTTAGTTTCAGCCAGAGGCTTGAGCCAGAGGCTCATCCGCCTCTGGAGGAGATCCGCCTATGGCGGAAATTGGCTAATTGGTGAATCGTTATTTCGCCTGCCCTTCGTAGTTCGCTGCGACGAACGAAAAATGGGTTAATTAGTCACTGGCAACTGGTAACTGGTAACTTGCAACTGGTTGTTACGATTGCAGCAATTAGGGTTACCTTTTGGTTTCAGGACTAGGGTATCTTGGTGGCAACCTAATCCTGCTTTAGCATGCCTAGAAGTACTCACACCCAACTCCTTTCAATGAAGAAAGAACTATTCAAGAACTGTT